>CAYLMY010000064.1:0-9407 GCA_964384635.1 uncultured Undibacter sp. | reverse complement strand
CCGGCGCTGATCTTCGTGTCCGAGCGCGGCACGCTCGGCGAGTTCAATCTCGGCCAAGCCATGGTGCTCAAGTGCATGCGGCCGGTGCTCGACGCGCTCGCGGTCGATCATCATAGCATCACGCGCCAGGACGAGCTCGCCTTCATCCTCGACCGCGCGATCAAGCAGGCGTTCGCCATCCAGCAGCCGGTCACCTTCATCCTGTCGCCGCTGTTGACCGGCGGCAAAGTGTTCGGAGCGTGAGCCGATGACGCGCGCTCACAATGCCAAAGTGATGAACCGCTTCGACTTGACCAAGCGCCTGGTGGCGCAGCTCAAGCACGATGAAGCGGTGATCGGCGGTATCGGCAATGCCAATTTCGATCTATGGGCCTGCGGGCCGCGGCCGCAGAATTTCTACATGCTCGGCAGCATGGGTCTCGCCGTTCCGATCGCGCTCGGCACGGCCATCGCGCAGCCGCGGCGTCACGTGGTGGCACTCGAGGGCGACGGCTCGCTGCTGATGCAGCTCGGCTGCCTCGCCACCGTCGCCATGCGGGCGCCGAAGAATCTCACCATCGTGGTGTGGGACAACGGCATCTACCAGATCACCGGCGCGCAACCGACCGCGACTGCCGCCAGCACCGACTTGGTTGCCGTCACGCGCGGCGCCGGCATTGCCAACAGCGCCTGGGCCACCGACGAGGACGATTTCGAGCGGCTGTTGGCGTCGGCGCTCAAGGACGGCGGGCCGAGTCTGATCGCCGCGCGCATCGATGATGAGCCGGCGGTCGCCACTACCGAGCGCGATCCGGTGCAGATCCGCGAACGCTTCATGCGCGGCCTCGGTGTGCGAGGCTAGCCACGACCGCTTGCGATGGGCGGTTACGGCTTGCCGGGGCTTTCCAGGATGCCGGCTATCATCGCCATGCGCACCAGGTCGGACAGGCTGTTGGCCGCCATCTTGGTCATCAGGTTGGCGCGATAGATCTCGACCGTGCGCGGGCTGATGCTGAGGTCGAAGGCGATCGTCTTGTTGGCCTTGCCGGCCACCAGGCCTTCCAGCACCTGCCGCTCGCGGTTCGACAGCGCGGCAAGCTTGTCGTTGATCTCGTTGAGTTCGGCGTTGCGCTGAGCGGCATCAGCGGTGCGATCCAGCGAGCCGTGCACCGCGGCGAGCAGGTCGTCGTCGTCGAACGGCTTTTCCAGGAAGTCGACGGCGCCGATCTTCATCGCCTCGACCGCCAGCGAAATATCGCCGTGGCCGGTGATCACGATCACCGGAATATCGACACCGCTTTCCTTCACGCGGCGCAGAAGGTCGATGCCGGTGGCGCCAGGCATGCGCACATCGGTGATTATGCAGCCGGAGCTGATCTGCGGCAGGACCTCGAGAAACGCCGTGGCGGACTCGAATCCGCGCACCGTCAGCCCCGCTGTTTTCAGCAGGAACTCGAGCGATTGCCGCACCGCCTCATCGTCGTCGATCACGTAGATGACCGGCTCAAGCTGCATCGTCGGCATCCCCTTCGCTGACGGCGGTCAGCGTGAAACGGAAGATCGTGCCGCCCACGGGGTTGGGCTCCGCCCAGATACGCCCGCCATGCGCTTGCACGATGGTGCGCGAGATCGACAGGCCGACGCCCATACCGTGACGCTTGGTGGTGATGAACGGCTGGAACAGCTGCTCTGAGATCTCGGGCGCGATCCCAAGGCCGGTATCGGCCACGCTCACGCGCACCAGAGTGTCGCCGGCCGGCATCACCGAAACCACCAGGTTGCGCGCCTTCGTCTCCTCCATGGCATCCATGGCGTTACGGATCAGGTTGAGTATCACCTGCTGGATCTGTACGCGGTCGGCAAGCACCAATTCGACCGACGGATCGAACTGAAAGGTGACGCGAATGCCACTATCCTTGACGCCGACCAGGGCCAAGGCGCTCGCTTCCTCAATCAGCTTGATGATGTTTTCGACGCGCTGTTCGCTTTCGCCGCGCGAAACGAAATCGCGCAGGCGCCGGATGATCTGCCCGGCACGCATGGCCTGGTCAGACGCCTTGCTGAGTGCGTCGCGCATGGTGACCGAGCGCTCGTCGGGCACGCCTTCCAGCAGCCGCTGCGACCCCTTGAGGTAGTTGGAGATAGCCGACAGCGGTTGGTTGAGCTCGTGCGCCAGCGTCGAGGCCATCTCGCCCATGGCCGTGAGTCTGGAAATGTGCACGAGCTCGGACTGCAATTCCTGCAAGCGCGCCTCGGTCTTCTGCCGCTCGGTCAGATCGCGGATGAAGCCGGTGAAGAAGCGCTGCTCGCCGGTCTTCATTTCGCCGACCGCCAGCTCCATCGGGAAGGTCGAACCGTCCTTGCGCTGGCCGACCACGACGCGGCCGATGCCGATAATGCGGCGCTCGCCGGTATTCTGGTAGCGCTGCATATAGCCGTCGTGGTTGTCGCGGTAGGGTGCCGGCATCAGGATCTTGACGTTTTGTCCGAGTGCCTCGCCTGCTTGGTAGCCAAACAGCCGCTCGGCTGCGCTGCTGAACGACTGCATGATGCCGCGGTCGTCGATGACGATCATAGCCTCGGGCACGGTGTCGAGTATCGATTGCAGATGCGCCTGGCGCGCGAGAGTCTCTCGCGTCATCAGGATGGCGCGCCGGCGTCCGCGGTGCAGCAGCTCGCCGCCCCAGGACACCCCGATGCCGATCACGGCGAATGCGAAACCGTTCACCATGGCCAGGGCCGTAACGGCCGATGCGCCGGCGAGCACGAAATAGGCGGCGACGATACTGAGTGTAGTCGCCAGCAGGCCGGGTCCGAAACCGCCCACTCCGGCCGATATCAGGACGGCCGGCACGAAATAAAGGAACAGCGAGTCGTCATGGAGGATCGGGACCAGCAAGGCGCGTACCGCCAGCGCCAGGACGACGGCGGTCGGCGCCAGCCCGTAGCGCAACACCTTGCCGCGCTCGCCTGGCGACAATACCATTGAATTTTCAAAGGCTTCCGACATGTGCCTCGGCTGGGGCGCGGGGCCGCCTCCGGGAAATCCCCTATGGGGATTATCTGAATTTCGGTCGTCGAGGGCCAGGGGTACCGATAAGCATCAAATTTGGAGAAACGGTCATGCTCACCCAGACGACGATCAACCGGAATTCTTCGCGCCAGCCGGCGGGCCGCACGGCGCGGCCGGTGGCAGGGAATTCGGTCGGCCTCGGCGGCTCGATCGAGATGGTGGGGGCGCCGATGCCGTTTTCGCGCAACGCCGAGATCTACGGCGAGAACGAGCCGGCTGAGTATCTCTACAAGGTCGTCAGCGGCGCCGTTCGCACCTACAAGGTGCTCAACGACGGCCGCCGCCAGATCGGCGCCTTCTACCTGCCGGGCGATATTTTCGGCCTCGAGGTCGGCGGCGAGCACACCTTCTCCGCCGAAGCGGTGGCCGACTGCAAGGTGCTGGTGATCAAACGTAGCGCGCTGGTCGCTCTCGCCAGCCGCGACAACGAGGTCGCCCGCCAGCTCTGGGCCATGGCTGCCGGCGAGTTGCAGCGCGCGCAGGCCCACATCATGCTGCTGATCAAGACCGCGCAGGAGCGCGTGGCCGGCTTCCTGCTGGAAATGGCGGCGCGCAATTCCGGCGCCAATGAGGTCGAGCTGCCGATGTCGCGCCAGGATATTGCTGATTATCTCGGGCTCACCATCGAAACCGTGTCGCGAACGCTCACGCTGCTGGAGAATGCGGGCGCCATCGTGGTCCCGACTTCACGTCGCATCGTGTTGCGCAGCCGCGGGGCGCTGAGCCGCCTGAATGCTTGAGCTGCATGGTCGAGTAAGTCGTAATTTGGAATAACGCCATGCGCCAAACATGACGCCGAACGATGTCCTCCCTGACTGGTTCGGGTCAGCTGCCCCGGCCTCGTTGGGCCGGGGCTTTTTTTGTATCGCGCCGCAACAAGCCGTTTTGCTTGACCTGCATCAACAGCATGCTGGGTCATCTGTGCTCTCTTGCCTGTATCAATTGGAGGAAGCCATGAATGCCAAGGGCGTGATGACGCGCAATGTCATTTCGATCGCTCCAGACGCGACCGTGCTGCAGGCCGCGCGGCTGATGCTTCAGCACCATATCAGCGGTCTGCCGGTGATCGACAAGGCTGGCCAACTGGTCGGCGTATTGTCCGAGGGCGACTTCCTGCGGCGCCGGGAAACCCGCACCGAGCGGCGCCGCTCGCGCTGGCTCGAGTTCCTGATGGGCCCCGGCCGCATCGCCGCCGACTATATCCATTCCCACGGCAGCAAAGTATCGGACGTGATGAGCGGGGACGTGAAGACGATCGGCGAAGACGCCGCGCTGGAAGACATCGTGCAGCTGATGGAAAAGTGGCGCATCAAGCGCTTGCCGGTGCTGCGCGGCGACAAAGTCGTTGGCATTGTCACCCGCTCAAACCTCATGCACGCCATGGTCAGCCTGGCGCGATCGGCGCCGGTTGAACCCAAAGGCGACGACGCTATCCGTGAGCAGCTCCAGGCGGTGATGCAGAGCGAGCCATGGGCCCCGGTCGCCACTGTCAACGTGGTGGTGCATGACGGCGTGGTCGAACTGTGGGGCATGATCACCGACGAGCGCCAGCGCGAAGCACTCAAGGTCGCCGCCGAAAATATTCCCGGCGTCAAAGCGGTGAAGGATCACCTGGTCTGGATCGAGCCGACCTCGGGAATGACCATCGAGCCGCAGGCGCCGGCGCAACAGCCGCGTCACCCGCCGGTCGCGGCGGCATGGCCGCGGGGCGTGACAATTTGATCTGTCTCAAGGCAATCCGGTGTGGAAAGGTGTATGGATACGCCTCAAAAAAAGTCTGGAGGTCTGTGATGAGCCTGAAATCACTCATCCCAGTCGGCCGCCAGCGCGGTGTCGCTCGCGCCGACAATCCGTTTATATCCCTGCAACAGCAAATCGACCGGTTGTTCGACGATTTCACCCGCGGGTTCCCGTCCCTCGGTAACGGCATGGCGACGATGACGCTGCCGACCATGGACGTGGCGGAAACCGACAAGGAAATCGAAATCACCGCCGAACTGCCCGGCCTTGAGGAAAAGGACGTGCAGATCAACGTCGCCGATGACATTCTGACCATCCGCGGCGAGAAGAAGGCGGAAAAGGAACAGAAAGACAAGAACTACCGCTTGGTGGAGCGCAGCTACGGCTCGTTCGAGCGCGCACTCGAGCTGCCGGAAGGCGTCAACGCCGACGCTATCAAGGCCAGCATCGACAAGGGCGTGCTCAAGGTGACCGTGCCGAAGCCCGCGCCGGCGCAAGTCAAAAAGGTCGAAGTCAAGGCTGCTGCCTGAATCTAGGGGGAGCCGAAGGCGCGCTCCGCGTCCAAACGGGCGCGGGGCGCGCTTTTTTCATTTTGCGGTGCCGCGTGCTGCGCACGCCGGATTTTAGTTAAAACCCCCATTTCACGCCGCTTTCTTTGACCTGCATCAAGGAAAAGCGCCGGCCGGCCTTGATATTTGCCGGTGGAAGTCACCTTCCGATGGCTAGCCAAAAACGGGATCTTCAGTATGGCGAACGCGCTCGCTCCTCAGAAAACCATGACCCTTGGCGAGGGAGGCTTGGCGCTCGCCTTTGCCGCGCTGGCGTTCCTGGCAATCGTGATCGCCGCCAAGGCCTACACGCCGGGCTATGCGTTCCATGCCTACCTTTTTACTGCCGCCAGCATCGCTGCGGTGTTCGCCATCATCAACCGCTACTACGAGCGCCCGGCGGAGCCTGCGCCGCTCACCATCGACGGCAAGCCCAACTACAGCATGGGCCCGGTCAAGTTCTCGACCGTCGCCGCCGTGTTCTGGGGTATCGCCGGCTTCACGGTTGGCCTCTACATCGCCTGCGAACTGGCGTTTCCCTTCCTTAATCTCGATCTGCCCTGGATCAGCTTCGGGCGCCTGCGGCCGCTGCACACCTCGGCGGTGATCTTCGCCTTCGGCGGCAACGTGCTGATCGCGACTTCGTTCTATGTCGTGCAGCGCACCTGCCGCGCGCGGCTGGCCGGCGATCTCGCGCCCTGGTTCGTGGTGCTCGGCTACAACTTCTTCATTGTCATCGCCGGCACTGGCTATCTGCTCGGCATCACGCAGTCGAAGGAATATGCCGAGCCGGAGTGGTACTCCGACCTGTTTCTCACCGTGGTTTGGGTGGTCTATTTCCTGGTGTTTCTCGGCACCATCATGCGGCGCAAGGAGCCGCATATCTACGTCGCCAACTGGTTCTATCTTGCCTTCATCGTTACCATCGCGGTGCTGCATATCGGCAACAACGCCGCCATCCCGGTGTCGCTGTTCTCGTCCAAGTCCTACATCGTCTGGGCCGGTGTGCAGGATGCCATGGTGCAGTGGTGGTACGGCCATAACGCGGTCGGATTCTTCCTGACCGCCGGCTTCCTCGCCATCATGTATTACTTCATTCCCAAGCGCGCCGACCGGCCGGTCTATTCCTACCGGCTGTCGATCATCCACTTCTGGGCGCTGATCTTTCTCTACATCTGGGCCGGTCCGCATCACCTGCACTACACCGCGCTGCCGGACTGGGCGCAGACGCTCGGCATGACCTTCTCGATCATGCTGTGGATGCCGTCCTGGGGCGGCATGATCAACGGAATCATGACGCTGTCGGGCGCCTGGGACAAGCTGCGCACCGATCCGGTGCTGCGCATGATGGTGGTGTCGGTCGCCTTCTACGGCATGTCGACCTTCGAGGGGCCGATGATGTCGGTGAAGATCGTCAACTCGCTGTCGCATTACACCGATTGGACCATCGGCCATGTGCATTCCGGCGCGCTCGGCTGGGTCGCTTACATCTCGTTCGGCGCGGTCTATTGCCTGGTGCCGTGGCTGTGGAACAGGCGGCTCTATTCGCTCAAGCTGGTCAACTGGCACTTCTGGATTTCGACCATCGGCATCGTGCTCTACATCACCGCGATGTGGGTGTCGGGCATCCTGCAAGGCCTGATGTGGCGCGCCTATACCGGCCTCGGTTTCCTCGAATATTCCTTCGTCGAGACCGTCGAGGCGATGCACCCCTTCTATGTCATCCGGGCGCTCGGCGGCGCGCTGTTCCTCGCCGGCGCGCTGATCATGGTCTGGAATCTCTGGAAAACCGTGAACTCGGCGGAATCGGCCGAGCCGGCCGGCATCGCGCTGGCGCCGGCGGAATAGGCGGGGACGAAAATGTCACTCTGGCAAAAACACGCCATCCTCGAGAAGAACTCGATCTATCTCGTCATCGGCATCCTGATCGTGATCGCGATCGGCGGGTTGGTCGAGATCGTGCCGCTGTTCTATCTCAAGAACACCATCGAAAAAGTCGACGGCGTACGTCCCTACACGCCGCTCGAGCTCGCCGGCCGCAACATCTATGTGCGCGAGGGCTGCTATCTCTGCCATTCGCAGATGATCCGGCCGCTGCGCGACGAGGTCGAGCGCTACGGTCACTACTCGCTCGCCGCCGAAAGCATGTACGACCGCCCGTTCCAGTGGGGCTCAAAACGCACCGGCCCCGATCTTGCCCGCATCGGCGGCAAATATTCCGACGCCTGGCATCGTGACCACCTGCGCGACCCGCGCTCGGTGGTGCCGGGCTCGGTCATGCCGGATTACTCGTGGCTTGAGAAAAACGACCTCGATTACAGTCATATCGACGGCGACCTGAAAGTGCAGGCTGCGCTCGGCGTGCCCTACACCAAGCAGGACATTGCCGACGCCGAGCAGGACGTCGTGACGCAGGCCACGCAAGACAGTCCCAACACCGCCGCTTTCGCCAAGCGCTATCCGAAAGTGAACGCGCGCGATTTCGACGGTAACCCGACCCATATCACCGAGGCCGACGCCCTGATCGCTTACCTGCAGATGCTCGGCACCGAAGTGAACTTCAAGCTCTACAGCGACCAAGCCAACATCCGGTGACCGCCATGGATCCGACTTACCGCGCCTTCGCCGAGTTCGCCCAGACCTGGGGGCTCATCTATTTTGTCGCGATCTTCGCGGTCGTACTGGTCTATGCGCTGTGGCCTTCGCGCAAGAAGCAGTTCGACGAAGCGGCGCGCATTCCGCTGCGGGAGGATTGACCGGTGGCAGAAGAACCAAAGCAACTCGACGAACTGACGGGAACCGCAACCACCGGCCACGAGTGGGACGGCTTGCGCGAGCTCAACACGCCGTTGCCGCGCTGGTGGCTGTGGACGTTCTACGCCACGATTATCTGGGCGGTCGCCTATTGGGTCGTCTACCCGGCCTGGCCGCTGATTTCGTCGGCGACGCAAGGCACGTTCGGCTGGCATTCGCGCAGCGCGGTTGAGTCGGACCTCGCCGCGCTCAAGGCCGCACGCGGACCGATGGTGGCGAAGCTGGCGGCTGCGCCGGTGGCCGACATCGTCAACGATCCGCAGCTGCTCGACTTCGCCCGCGCGCAGGGGCGCGTGGCTTTCGCCGACAACTGCGCGCCCTGTCACGGCGCCGGTGGCGGCGGCGCCAAGGGCTACCCCAACCTCAACGACGACGACTGGCTGTGGGGCGGCAAGCTCGCCGCGATCGAGCAGACCATTCGGCACGGCGCGCGCTCAGGCGACAAGGATGATCACGAGGGCAATATGCCTGCCTTCGGCCGCGACAATATTCTAAAACCCAATCAGATCTCGGCGGTGGCCGATTACGTGCGCTCGCTCTCTGGCCTGCCCGCCGAACAAGGCGCCGACCTTGGGCTCGGCAAGAAAGTGTTCACCGATAATTGCGCGGTGTGTCACGGGCCGGACGGCAAGGGTAATCGCGAGCTGGGTGCGCCCAACCTGACCGACAAGATCTGGCTCTACGGTCCCGACAAGGCGACCATCATGCAGGGTGTGCAGAACGGGCGCGGCGGCCAGATGCCGGCCTGGCAAGGCCGCTTGAGCGATCCGATCATCAAGGCGCTCACCGTCTACGTCTACACTTTCGGTGGCGGCGAGAAATGACGGCGCAGGTGCGCGCCATGTCGCTCGATCAGCCCGCACCCGCGGGGCCGGCGCTAGCGCACCTGATCGCGGGAGCCGAGGTTGGCGGCCCGCCGCCCGACGATGACATCCCGCTCTATGCGCCGCGCCGCAAGATCTATCCGCAGAGCACGCACGGTACCTTCCGCCGCATCAAATGGGCGGTGCTCCTGATCACCCTCGGTATCTATTACATCCTGCCGTTCGTGCGCTGGGACCGCGGCCCCAATGCGCCCTCGCAGGCGGTGCTGGTCGATATCCCCGCGCGGCGCTTCTACTTTTTCTTTATCGAAATCTGGCCACAGGAAATCTACTACCTCACCGGCCTGTTGATCCTGGCGGCGATCGGCCTGTTCCTGATGAACGCCATCGCCGGCCGGGTCTGGTGCGGTTATCTCTGCCCGCAGACGG
>CAYLMY010000063.1:0-14534 GCA_964384635.1 uncultured Undibacter sp. | reverse complement strand
ACTCCGCCAGCGTTACCGTCTCGAAATCAGCCGGCAGCACGATCTCCAGCAATTCGCAATCGTCGGAATAGCCGAGCACGGTGTGCTTGATCTTGGGCGGCTGGATCCAGCAGGAGCCGGCATAAAAGGTATGCGTTCCTTCGCCTTCGAACGCGGTCGTCATCCAGCCTTTCAGCACATAGATCATCTGGAAGTCGACGTCGTGATAATGCGGCGTCGATACCTCTTCCGGCTTGAACGGCGGGATCATGCGGATCACATGCGCCTGCACCATGCCGCCGGTCGCCGGCGCCAGCCCGAGATCACGGTATTTGGCGTAGGAGCGCAGACCCTGGTCGAAATCTTCTTCGCGATGATGACTGAAGGTGAACTTCTGCGGCCGTCGTGGCTTGGTCCGTGCCTTGGTGCGCGGTTTCGCTTTCGCGGCGCGCCGGGCGGTTGCTTTGCGGGCCGCCGGTTTGCGCCGCGCTTTGCTGCCGGTCTGGACTTTCTTGCGTGCCTTGGCCATTGATGCCCCCCGTTTCAGCTTTATCCGCCGATTGGATCACGATGGCTGCAGCCATGGAAGACCCTCTGCCGCCGCCGGCCATTCGCATCTTCGTCGACGCCGATGCCTGTCCGGTCAAACCGGAAATCTACCGGGTGGCGGAGCGCTACGCTCTGAAAGTCTATGTGGTGGCCAACGCCTTCATGGCGGTGCCGCGCAGCGAAATGATCGAACGCGTGATCGTCGCCGAAGGCCCCGACGCCGCCGATGACTGGATTGTTGAGCGTGTCACCGAGGCCGACATCGTCATTACCACCGACATTCCGCTGGCGGGCCGCTGCGTTCGCAAGGGCGCGACGGTGATCGCGCCGACCGGCAAGCCGTTCACTGAGGATTCCATCGGCATGGCGCTGGCCACGCGAAACTTGCTCACCGATTTGCGCTCGGCCGGCGCGACCACGCGCGGGCCGCGGCCGCTGACGCGCCAGGATATCTCGCGGTTTTTGTCGGCGCTCGATCTGGCGGTCACGCGGCTTAAGCGCAAGCTTTCCGGGCAAGCCTGACGATCACTCCGCGACTTCGGCCACCCCGCCATGCGCCTTCGACCAGCCGGCAGGATCATGCATGAATTTCTCCACCTCGGCCAGTAAGCCGGCATCGAATTTTCCGCTGGCTTTGGCGACGGCGAGCACGTCCCACCAGGTGGTCAGATAATGCAGCGTGACGCCGAGACCGGAGAGAATTTTCCTGCCCTCGGGATAGATGTCGTAGAAGAACAGCACGATGCAATGCTCGCATTGGCCGCCGGCCTCGCGCAGCGCCTTGACGAAATTCACCTTGCTGCGGCCGTCGGTGGCCAAGTCTTCCACCAGCAGCACGCGCTGGCCCGGAATGAGCTTGCCTTCGATTTGGGCGTTGCGGCCGAAGCCTTTGGCTTTCTTGCGCACATATTGCATCGGCAAATGCAGGCGGTCGGCCACCCAGGCGGCGAATGGAATGCCGGCGGTCTCGCCGCCCGCCACCGCGTCGATCTTTTCGCGGCCGATGTCGCGGTCGATGGTCGCCACCGCGAAATCCATCAGCGTCGTGCGCACGTCGGGAAACGAAATCAGCCAGCGCGAGTCGTTATAGACCGGGCTCGCCCAGCCGGAGGTGAAGATGAAAGGCTTGTCCTCCATGAAGCGGACTGCGCCGGTGTCGAGATAGAGGTGCGCCGTCTGCTCGGCGATGGTCTGCTTGTCGAGGTTTGTCATGGCGCAATGGTCCAGGCTCGCGCCCGTTCAAAGCACAAAAAGGTTCAAGCCGCTATCCCGCAATGGCGCGACAATGCACAGGCGAGATCGAGCAGCACCTCGTCGCCGCCGGGCCAGCCGATGAAGGACAGGCCGACCGGGCAGCCGGCAAGCGTGCCGACCGGCAGGTTCATCTGCGGCAGGCCGGCCATGCCGGCGGTGCAGGTCAGCCGCATCACGCGCACGCGGAAATTTTCCATTTCGGCGGGCGGCATGTCGATCGGCGGCGCGATGCAGGGCGCGGTCGGCAGCGCCAGGATGGTGCCCGGCTTCACCGTCTGCAGGATATGATCGCGCGCCTGTGCCTGCACCTTGCGGGCGGCCGCCACCTCAGCCTCGGTCACGCTGGCCGCGTATTCCATGCGCTCGCGGATGCCGGGCCCCAGCGCCGGCTGCTGGCGGGTGACAAAGGCGCCGAAGGTCTGCCACACCTCGTAGCCCTGGATGGTGCGAAAGGCCTCGCGCCAGGGATCGAAGCCTTCCAGCGAGATGCGCGCGTGCGCCACCGGCGGCAGGTCGCCAAGCATGAATTCGAGCATGCTGCGCAACAAGTCGGCGACGTCGCTGTCGGCCTCGGCAAAGGTGTCCTCGAGCGCGATCAGGCGCTCGAGTTTTGCCGGGACCCGGCGCGCGTCGAGCAGCACCGCCCCGACATCGCGGAAAATGCCGGGGCTACAGGCAAACCAGCCGGGCACGTCGAATGTGGACGCCATCGCCTGCACGCCGGAGAGATCGATGCGGTTGTGGGTCGGGCGCAAGCCATAGAGCCCATTGAATGCGGCCGGGATGCGTACCGAGCCGCCGGTATCGCTGCCGAGCGCAAAATCGCAGGCGCCCGCCGCTACCGCGGAGGCCGAGCCGCTCGATGAGCCGCCCGGCAGGCGGCCGGGCGCGCGCGGATTGACCGGCGTGCCGTAATGGGCGTTGGCGCCGGTGACGCTGAAGAAGAATTCATCGCAGATGGTCTTGCCGATCACGGTGGCGCCGGCATCGAGAATGCGCTGCACCGCGCCGGCGGTCTTGGCCGCAGGTGGATGAGTTTCCAGCCAGGTCGGGTTGCCGCTGCCGGCGGTATAGCCGGCGATGTCATACATATCCTTCACGGCGGCGGTGAGGCCGGCCAGCCGCCCGGTCGCCGCGCCCGCGATCGGCTGCGTCAGATCATGCGGCACGAAGGCGGTGCGGTAGAGCGGGGAGATGACTTCGGGCATTTAAAACTGATCCTGATCTCTCATCCGTTCGTCCCCGCGAAAGCGGGGACCCAGGGGCGAATAACACCGGACGTGCCAAATAGTCCTGGATTCCCGCTTGCGCGGGAACGAACGAAGTATGGGGCGGCGCATTTGCAAATCGTCTAACGTTGCTGTCCCAGATACCAATCTAAAATCTTGTCGCCACTCCAGGCGACGACGCCCTCGCGCGAAAGCAGTTCCTTGAAGGTGCGCTGCACGTGGCCGATGCGGTGCGGCACGCCGGAGAGATAGGGATGGCAGGCGATCGCCATGACCTTCGGCCGCTCGGCCGCCTCGGCATAGAGCCATTCGAACTGATCGCGCGCGCGCACATACATCATATCGGACGGCTGGTGCTGCAGCGCCATCAGCACGATGTCGTGGATCTCGAAATTATAGGGCAGCGCCACCACCGGCTTGTGCTCGGTGTGCAGCGTCACCGGCTCGTCATCGAGCACCCAGTCGCCGATATATTCGACGCCCGCTTCCGACAGGTAATCGAGCGTTTCGAAGGTCTGAGTGAGGCCCGGCCCAAACCAGCCGCGCGGGCGCTTGCCGGAGAATTTCTCGATGATGTCCATCGACTTCATGATCACGCCGCGCTGGTCCTCGGCCTTGTGCATTGGCACCTGGTCGTAGCCGTGGGCGTTGAGCTCCCAGCCGCTGTCCAGGCAGGCTTTCACTACCGTCGGATAGGTCTCGCAAACTCTGGCGTTGAGCGTGACGGTCGGCGACACGCCGAGCTCTCGAAGCACCTTGCGCAGCCGCCAGAAGCCGACGCGCATGCCGTATTCGTGCCAACTCCAGTTTGGATGGTCGGGCTGCATCGGCTGGCCCTGCGGCGGCGAGATCACCATGCGCGCCATCGGCCGGCTGATGTCCCATTCCTCGAGCGCCAGCACCGGCCAGATCACCAGCCGCACGCCCTTGGGAAACTGCAAGGGCGCGCGGCCCTCGATCGCGGAAAATTCAAGTCGTTTGCGGGGATGCATGGCTCAAGGCGCCTTCGGGCCGGATTTGAGGTACCAGTCGGCGATCTGCGCGCCGGTCCAGAACAGAACGTCGCGTTTCTTGCGGATCTTCTCGAAGATACGGCGGAAATATTTGGCGCGGTGCGGCGCGCCCATGATGTAGGGATGCACCGAAATCGCCATCACCCGCGCCGAGCCCTTGGCGTCCTTGTAGATCTGCTCGAACTGGTCCATCGCGCGCTCATAAAATTCGCTCGCCTTGTGGTGCTGGATCAGCATCATGGCGACGTCGTTGCATTCCTGGGTATAGGGAATATTGAGGATCGGTTTGCCACGCGTCTTCAGCCACACCGGCTGGTCGTCGAGCACCCAGTCGGCGACGTAGTCGTAGCCTTCCTCGGCCAATATATCGGGCGTCTCCCAGGTCTCGGTTAGGCCGGGCCCGAGCCAGCCGCGCGGGCGCTTGCCGGTCGCGCGCTCCAGCACCTCGATACATTTGCGGATGTCGGCACGCTCGTTTTCGACTTTCTGCATGTTGCGCTGCGTGAAGCCATGGCCAATGAACTCCCAGTTGCGCTCGGCGCAAGCTTTCACGATGTCGGGAAAGGCCTCGACTGCCACGCCGTTGATGTTCATCACGCCCGGAATCTTGAACTCGTCATAGACCTGCAGCAGCCGCCAGAAGCCGACCCGGTTGCCGTATTCGTGCCAGCACCAGTTCGGAATGTCGGGCATGGGCGAGCCGCCGGCCGGCGGGGTGAGCACGGTGCGTGGCATGGTCTGGGTCGGGTCCCATTCCTCCACGTTGGTAATGGTCCACACCACCATGCGCGCGCCCTTCGGCAGCTTGAGGGCTTTGCGCTTGGCAATCGGCGAATAGCCGAGGCGGTCGTTCGGCAGCATGCCGACGGCGGGCTTGGGGAAATTCATTCTGCGGCCTTCAATTGCTTGGCGGCGATGCCTTGGTACCAGTCGAGCATCTGGGCGCCGTTCCAGTGCAGCACGCCTTTGTGCTTGTTGACGTGCTTGTAGATCGCTTCGAGGTATTTGATGCGGTGCGGCTGGCCGCTGATGTAAGGGTGGATCGCCAGCGCGCAGATTTTCGCGCGGTGTTTGCTCTCAGCATAGAGCCGGTCGAACTGATCGATCGCGCGCTTGAGCAGGTAGTCGCTCTCGTGGTGCTGGATCAGCATCATCGGAATGTCGTTGAGCTCGATGGTGTAGGGCAGGGTGACCAGCGGCCCGTTGGCGGTGCGGATCACCGTCGGCTCGTCGTCATAGACCCAGTCACCGATATATTTGATGCCGGCGGCGGTGAGATGGTCGGGCGTTTCCAGCGTCTGCGTCAGGCCGGGGCCGAGCCAGCCGACCGGGCGCTTGCCGGTGAACTTCTCCATGGTGTCAAGCGTGCGCTTGATCATCGCCGGCTGGTCGGGCTCCTTGTGAATCGGCCCCTGCTCATAGGCATGACCCATGAACTCCCAGCCGTCGCGCTTGGCCTGTTCGGCCACGCGCGGGTAGTCCTCGCAGATGCGCGCATTGGCCGACAGCGTCGGCTTGATCTTCAGCTTCTTGAACAGTTCGAAGAAGCGCCAGCAGCCGACCCGCATGCCGTATTCGTGGAAGGCCCAGTGCACCACGTCCGGCATCAGCGGCACGCCGGTCGGCGCCGGGAGCAATTGCCGCGCCATCGGCTTGGCGATGTCCCAGACCTCGTAATTGACGATGGTCCAGAACACGATGCGGGCGTTGCCCGGCAGCTTAAGCGGCGGGCGATCGACGATCGCCGAAAAGTCGCTGCGTTCGCGGGGAATCATCGGATTGGCCATGGCCTGTCTCGTCCTTAGGCTTTTTGCTTGGCATTTGGCGCTAGCTTGTCACGCACTCGCGCTGACGCGCAAGCCGACCAGCCGCTCCAGCGTGGCGGTATCTTTCTGCAACTCCGCCGAGGGCGCCCGGTGCGCCACCGCGCCACGCTCGAGCACGATCGCCTCGCGCGTCAACTCCAGCGCGATCTCGGTGTGCTGCTCGACCAGCACGATGGCGATGCTGCGGCCGGAAAGCATCAGCGTGATCGCGCCGATCAGCTCGTCGACGATCACCGGCGCCAGACCCTCGAACGGCTCGTCCAGCAGCATCAGCGCAGGGTTGGTCATCAGCGCGCGGGCGATCGCCAGCATCTGCTGCTCGCCGCCGGAAAGCTGGTTGCCCATGTTGCGGCGTCGCTCGGACAGGCGCGGAAACAGCTTGAACACGCTTTCGAGATTCCAGCTGCCCGGGCGCGCGGCGACGGTGAGGTTTTCCTCCACCGTCAGCGAGGGAAAGATTTCGCGCTCCTGCGCCACCCAGCCGATACCGCCGGCGGCACGGCGGTACGGCGCACGGTGGGAGGCATCTTGGCCGCGCCATGTCACGCGACCGCCGCGCAATTGCGTGTAGCCCATGATGGTAAGCAGCAGCGTCGATTTGCCTACGCCGTTGCGGCCGAGCACCGCCAGGCTGCCGTGCTCCGGTAATTCCAGCGTGATGTCGTGCAGCACCACGGCATCGCCGTAGCCCGCGGTCACCTGGTCGAGCTTGAGCAGCGGCTCAACCATGTTTGCGTTTCCCCAGATAGACCTCGCGTACCCCCGGATCGGCGGCGATTTCGGCCGGCGAGCCTTCGGTGAAGACGGCGCCGCCGACCATCACGATGATGTGGCTGGCGAAGCGGAACACCACGTGCATGTCGTGCTCGATGAACAGCAAAGTGAGATCGTCGGACAGGCTCGCCACCACCTCGAAAATGTCGCCGCTTTCTTCCGGCGGCACGCCGGCCGCCGGCTCGTCGAGCAGCAGCACCTTGGGCCGGGTGGCGAGCGCCAGTGCGATCTCCAATAACCGTTGACGGCCGTAAGGCAACTCGCGCGTCGGCTGATAGCAGTCCTCGCCCAGCCGCAGCTTGACCAGGATATCGTGCGCCTCCTCGATCGCCTCGCGGTGGACCGCGACGTTCTGCCAGAATTCGTGCGCCAGGCCGCGCCGCTCGCAGATCGCAAGCGTGACCGCTTCCAGCGCGTTGAGGCCGGCGAACAGCGTGTTGATCTGGAAAGTGCGGGCGAGCCCGCGCCGCACCCGATGCTGCGGCTCGAGCCCGGTGATATCCTCGCTGCCTAAGAATATCTGCCCGGCATTGGGTGTCAGCATGCCGGTCATCAGGTTAATCAGCGTGGTCTTGCCGGCGCCGTTGGGCCCGATCAGGGCATAGCGCGCGCCCACCGGCAGTTCCAAACCGATATCGCGCGCGACCACGAGCGAGCCGAAGCTCTTGGACAGGCCGCGCGTGGAAAGGGCGATCGCGTCTTGTGCTGGAAGGGCGGTCGCGCTCAACGGTGCCTCCAGTGCGCGACGATCTTCGATAGGCCGCCGAGGATGCCGTTGGGCAGGAAGATCACCACCGCCACCAGCAAGAGGCCGATCCAGAAATACCAATATTGCGGCGCGATGCCGGAGAACTGGTCGCGCGCCACCAGGAAGACGATGGCGCCGACCAGACCGCCGTAGAGCCGTCCGGCGCCGCCCAGCACCAGCATGACCAGAACGTCGGCAGAGCGCTCGAAGCCGAGCGAATCGAGCGCGACGGTCGAGGTGGTCTGCGCGATCAGCGCGCCGGCGATGCCGGCCATGGCGGCGGAGATGGTGTAGACGGTGCGGATATGGGCGCGACTTGGCGCGCCGATCGCCGGCATGCGCACCGCGTTCTCGCGAATGCCGCGCAGCGCCAGTCCGAACGGCGAATGAATCAGCCGCCGCGCCCCTAGGAACACCACGAACAGCACGGCGAGCGAATAGCTGTAGGCGGTGTAGCCGTAAAGATCCCAGTTGAAATGGCCGAGCAGCGGCCAGATGTTTACGCCTTGCAAGCCGTCGCTGCCGTTGGTGAGCCAACTCGCGCTGTTGGCCGCCTCCTGCAACAGCAGGCCAAGGCCGAGCGTGATCATGATCAGCGTCAGATGGCGGAAGCGCGCGATCACGAAACTCGAGGCGTAGCCGAGCAGGGCGGCGGCGGCGGTGCCGACGATCAGGCCGGTCAGCGGCTCGCCCCAGACGAATTTCGAGAACAGCCCGGCGCCATAGGCGGCGGTGCCGAAGAAGGCCGCATGGCCGAGCGAGACGATGCCGGCGTAGCCGAGGATGAGATCGAGCGAGAGCGCGAACAGCGCGGTGATGGCGATCTGGCTGGCGAGTTGGAGATAGTCGGGAAGAAAATAGAACGGCAGGAGGGTGGCGAGCCAGAATACCGTCTCGATTCCGCGCCAACGCGTTTGCGCCTTGAGATATTTGACCGGCCCGGCAGCCGTGTCGGAGATTGCCGACATATCAGCGCCTCCCGAACAGGCCGGCCGGCCGCCACATCAGGATGGCGAGCATGACCAGGTAGATCAGGAAGGCGCCGAGCTGCGGCACGTAATATTTGCCAGCGATGTCGCTGATGCCGATCAGGATCGCGGCCGCCAGCGAGCCGACGATGGAGCCGAGCCCGCCGACCGAGACCACGATCAGCACATAGATCAGATAGGTGAAGGCGAAGTTGGGATCGAGCCCGACGATCTCAATGGCGAGCGCGCCGCCTAGGCCCGCCAGCCCCGAGCCGAGCGCGAAGGTGACGGCGAAGGTGCGCTCGACATTGATGCCCAGCCCGCTCGCCATGCGCTGGTTGTCGACCGCCGCGCGCACCTGCGCGCCGAAGCGGGTGAACTCGATTGTGCCGACCAGCAGCAGGGTGATGACCGCGCCGACCCCGACGAGAAACAGGCGGTAGGCCGCGATATCCAGTCCCAGCACGTTGAACGCGCCGCGCATATAGGCCGGCACCTGGATCGGCTGCTGCTGCGTGCCGAAAAACCAGGCCGCCACCGCCACCGAGATAAAGGCAATGCCGATGGTGAGCAGCACCTGGTCGAGATCGCTCGCCTGATAGAGCCGGCGGTAGAGCACGCGCTCGAATACCACGCTCACCGCCGCGGCGATGAAGAAGGCCATCGGCAGCGTGGCGAAAAACGGCCAACCAAAGTCGTTCATCAGCAGGACGGTGACGTAGCCGCCGACCATGGCGAAGGCGCAATGGGCGAGATTGACGAAATTCATCAAGCCCAGCGTCACCGACAGCCCGACCGACAGCAAAAACAGTAGCATCCCGTAGGCGATGCCGTCGAACAGAACACCGAAGACGGGAGGGAGCATGGCGCGCGTCGGCTCCTTAGGCGGGACCTTGTATCAAATAGCGCAACACCGGCCCCAATGCACCCATAACGCCGCAGAAAAGAAATGGGGCGACCGCTGGCGGCCGCCCCATCCGATCCTGTTTGAGCCCGGCGGGGCCGTTTACTTCTTCATCATCTTCGCGTGCACCGGATCGTGCACATCGGGGACCTTGTCGATCTCGACATTGGCAATCTTGCCGCCCGTCTTCTCGACGCGGTTGATGTAGATGGTCTGCACCACGTCGCGGGTCGCCGGGTCGATCATCATGGGCCCGCGCGGGCTTTCCCACTTCATGCCCTTGGCCGCCGCGATCAGGCTGTCGGCGTCGGTCTTGCCTTTCGTCTTCTTCAGTGCGGCATAGATTAGGTGCATGCCGTCATAGCCGCCGACAGCGGCGAAGTTCGGATTCACGCCCTTCGCCATCTTTTTGTAGGCGGCGACGAACTTCTTGTTCATAGCCGACTTGTGGCCGTGATCGTAGTTGCCGGCGGTGATGATGCCGAGCGAGGTATTGCCCATCGATTTGAGCGCGCTGTCGTCGCTCAGCTCCTGCGTGCCCATCACCCTGATCTGCTGGGCGCCCATGCCGCGCTCAGCCAGCGCTTTGCCGAAGGCCGCCGGCTGGGCGCCGCCCGGGATGAACACGAAGATGGACTTCGGATTGAGGTCTTTCGCGCGCTGGACGTAGGCCGAGAAGTCCGGATTCCTGACCGCCATGCGCACCGAACCGACTACGTCGCCGCCGCCCGCCTTGAAGCCGGCGATGAAGCCCTGCTCGGCGTCATGCCCCGGCGCGTAGTCCGAGGTCATGGTGTAGTCGTTCTTGATGCCCTGCTTGGCGGCCCAGGTGCCGAGCGTGGTCGTGATCATCGGCAGGGTGAACGAGGTACGCGTGCAATAGGGCGACTTGTCGACGATGATCGAGGTCGCGGCGTTCATGATCACCATGAACTTCTTGGCTTCCTTGGACACGCCGCAGGCCGCGATCGTGTTCGGGGTCAGCAGCCAGCCGGCCAGGATGTCGACCTTGTCGCGCACCACCAGTTCCTGCGCCAGCCGCTTGGCGGTCGGCGGATTGATGCCGCCGACGTCCTTACGGATGATCTCGATCTTCTTGCCGCCGACGGTGCTGCCATGCTGCTGCATGTAGACCTTGATGCCGTTGTCGATCTGATTGGCCAAGTCGGCGAACTGACCCGACAGCGGCAGCACGACGCCGATCTTGATGGTGCCGGCTGCGTGGCCGGCGCTTGGCAGCAGAACGGCTGCCAGCAGGGCAGCGCACGCCAAAGCGAAGCGTTTCATGCTTGTTCCTCCCAGGATCGTTGTTCGTTAATCGTTGCCTTTCAAATGATTTCGTCCGGCCAGAATGCCTGAGGCCGCCGGCAAAGAAAAGCGCCGGAGGCCGCGCGTTATGCCGTAACGCAAGCCGCTTTGCGGGATTCGCTGGTCTATTTCCGCCGCGCGCGGCCGCCGCCTCTTGGGCGGCGGCCTACCGTCACGCCACCGAGACCGTGGCCTCATCGTAGCGGTCGGCGCCCAGATTGCCGTCCGGGAAGATGCCGTGCGAGGCGATCCAACTGCGGGCATCCGCATAGACCTCCGGCGTATAGGGCTCGAACACCAGCCGCTCGCCGGGCCCCCAGCGGCGCGTGTCCATACGGGCGTGATAGTGCTCGGGGAATTCATTCTTGTAATAATGCGTGTAGATCTCGGGCCGCAGATCGAGGTCGCGCTGGGCGCGCCGCAGCGCGCGGAAGAACTTGCGCATGTCCTCGGGGTCCGGATCGCCGTGCACCATCATTCCGATCATGAAGGTGGTGTCGATGATCTTGCGGTAGCCCAATTGCTCAGCGAAGTAATACGGGCCGCTGAACAGGCTGACCGCCGGCGCTTTGCCCTCGAGCAGCTTGTCCATGCGCGCAAACAGCATGCCGTCGGAATAGACGAGATTGATCTTGTCGAGCGGCAGGTATTGCTCGAGCGCCTGCACCGTCGCGTAGTGACTGCCGGATTGGTAGCCGACGGAGATCGGCACGCCGGCGAGGTCCTCCGGCGTTTTGATATCGGAGTCGGGCTGCACGAAAATGCCCGCCGGCGACACCGAGTAGACGTCGCTCGACATGCGGCCATGGCCCTTCGACGCCGCGACATTGATGGTCCAGTGGCAGGCGCAGGATACGTCCGCCTGGCGGCCCGCTTCGAATGACTGGAAGGCCCCCTGCTTGTCGCCCTTGTCGTGGTGCTTGCCGTCGCTCGACTTGACCAATTCGCGGAATTCGTAATCCAGCCCTTCCTGCGTGAAATAGCTCTTCTCGTGGGCAATCCATTCCTGCAGGCGGAAATGCGGTTCGATGACGAATTTGGTCATATTTCTCTCCCTTGGAATTCAGCAACAGGATTGATCTTCTGCGTTTATCTGTCCGTACTCCGCGATGCGGCGGGCGCGGATCATCTTGACGTGGTCGTCCATCAAGGCGCGCGCGGCCGCGGCATCGCGCAGCTCGATTAGTTCGGCGAGCTTGGTGTGAATCTCCAGAATGTGCTGGGCGAGCCGCGACGTGGCGGTGACATTGCGGCGCGGCCACGAGACGTGTTCGAGCGAAATAAGCTGCACCACCAGCACGCGATTGTGCGAGGCTTCCGCCACCGCCAGATGAAAATCGCGCGACAGCCGCGTGAAACGGTCGAGATCGCCGATCGACGCCACAGCTTCGGCGAGGAGCCGGCGCAGCTTAGCGATGTCCTCTGGCGTCGCATTCTCGGCGGCGAGCTCGGCGCCCAAGGTTTCGATCGCGCGCTGGGCGTCCATGATCTCGGCGGCGGAAACGCCGGTTAGGTCAAGCTGCACGGCGAGTGCCTCGGCGAACAGCCGCGGGTTGCCATGTGCGATGCGGGCGCCGCCACCCTTGCCCATACGGATCTCGACGATGCCCAACGCTTCCAGCGTGCGCAGTGCGTCGCGCGCCACGATGCGGCTGGCGCCGAAGCGCGCCGCCAGGTCCTTCTCGGTGCCGAGGAAATCGCCGGGCTTGAGTTGCCTGGCGAACAGCTGGTCGCGCACCTGGTTGACGATCTGCGCCGACAGCGAGGAAGAACGCCCGGCGAACATGATGCGCGCAATGAGGTCGCCGCTGATCGTCACCGGTTGCCGCGCTGGCTGCGCCATAGCCCGCCTCCTTCATGGACGAGTATTGCACGGATATTAAAATAGTAAAGATACTACCTTATATTTTCCCTTTCAAAAGCATACGCTTATAAGGATCCAGCCGGGCGAGCCATGCCCACTCCTTTGCGAATGTTGAAGTCTGGCTTGCCGCCATCCGCATTGTCGGGCGGCCCGGCCTCACGCATGGTCCGCAGCGTGGAAGGAACCTGCAGGTGGACTCCGCACAATTCCTTGCGGCCGTTGCCGCCACCTATCTGTTGGCGGGCTTCGTCAAAGGTGTGCTTGGCATGGGTCTGCCGACGGTGGCCATCGGCCTGCTCGGGCTGATGGTGACGCCGGCGCAGGCCGCCGCCATTCTCATCGTGCCGTCCTTGGCGACCAATATCTGGCAGGGCCAGGCCGGCGACGGCTTGCGCGAATTGCTGCGCCGCTTGTGGCCGATGTTCGTCGGCATCTGCATCGGAACCTTCATCGGCGCACTGACGCTGCCGCGCGGCAATGGCGAGCAGGCGACCCGGTGGCTCGGCCTGGTGCTCGCCACCTATGCCGCGCTCGGCCTGTTCAAGGTGCATTTCTTCGTGCCGCCGCGCAGCCAGGGCTGGATCGGTCTCGCGGTCGGCGTCGCCACCGGCGTGATCTCGGTGGCGACCGGCGTGTTCGCAATACCGGGCGTGCCCTATATCCACGCGCTCGGCCTGGAGCGCGACCGGCTGGTACAGGCGCTCGGCATGTCCTTCACCGTCTCCACCGTCGCGCTCGCCGTGGCGCTCTTCGACGCCGGCGAGCTGCATGTCGCGCTCGCTGGGCCGGCGTTGCTGGCGCTTGGCACTGCGCTCGTCGGCATGTGGCTCGGGCAAATGGTGCGCAGCAAGATCGCGCCTGACACCTTCCGGCTCTGGTTCTTCATCGCCTTGCTGGTCCTCGGCACGCGGCTGGCGCTGCGCGGCCTGATATGATCGACTAATTTCCAAGCTGAGGAAGCTGCGATGAAAATCGTCGATCTCTCCCACGTCATGAACGTGCATACGCCCGGCTGGGTCGGCTATGCCGGCAACAAGATGTACTACGCCCAGAACCTGCAGACGCAGATGATCGTGGCGCAGCGCATCGACACCGCGCTGCATGTCGGCACCCATTTCGACGGCGCCATGCACGCCACCGACAACCGCGACGGCGACATGGCGCATCTGCCGCTCGACTATCTGGTCAACTGCGGCGTGGTGGTCGACATTTCCGGCCACATGCACGACTTGGCGGTGATCACGCCTGAGATCATCGAGTCGTCCGGCGCCGACATCCGCGAGGGCGACATTCTCATTCTGCACACCGGCTGGCACCGCCATTACGAAGGCCAGCCGCAGCAGGATCTGGTGAAATACTTCTGCTATCACCCGGGGCCCAATCTCGACACGCTGCACTGGATGCTGAAGAAGAAGATCAAGTGGTGGGCCATGGACACCGGCTCCTGCGATCACGCTATGAACACCTCGATCCGCAACATGCGGCCCGATCTCGCCGACGCGTTCACCAAAAAGCATGGCAAGACGCCGGCCGAGTTCTTCGGCACCTTCGAATACATCCACAAGAATTCCGGCCGCCGCGTCACGCAGGACATGTTCCCGTTCCACAGCTGGGCGTTCCAGGAGGGGCTGCTGCACGCCGAGAACATCGGCGGCGACATCGAATTGATGCTGGGCAAGCGCTGCCTGATCGGCGCCTTCCCCTGGCGCTACGAGGGGCTGGAAAGCTGTCCCTGCCGCGTCCTTTGTTTCCTCGACATCGACATGTCGGTGGAGGCGGTGGGCGACGCCGCCAAGGCGATTCTGCAGAGTTGAGGCAGGCACAGCAAAGCCGCTTTACCGGCATTCATTCGCGTGCAAATAATCAGCCCTCGGCAGTGGGAGGGGCGATGCCGCACATCAGCGCGCGCGACGGCACCCGGCTTTATTATGAGGAAGCTGGCAGCGGCAGCGCGATCGTCTTCGTGCACGAATATGCCGGCGACTGGCGCAGCTGGGAGGCGCAGATGCGCCACTTCTCGCGCGTGCATCGCTGCATCACCTACAGCCAGCGCGGCTATCTGCCCTCCGACGTGCCGAGCGAGCCGGGGCGATACAGCCAGGACATCTTCCGCGACGA
>CAYLMY010000062.1:0-14549 GCA_964384635.1 uncultured Undibacter sp. | reverse complement strand
GTGCAGCCGCGACCCAACGAAAAACCGCCCGCGCCATGCGCGGGCGTACCGGCCTTTCCCGCGCTTTTCGCTATGGGTTCTTTTCGAGATGGCTACGCAGTTCCTCGATCGAGGCGAAGCGCAGCGTCCCTTGCGGCAACTCGGCTTCGATCGAGCCGTCGATATAGAGCGTATAGCCCATGCCGTCGACGACGCCAGACTTCAGGATGGCGACTGCACGCGGCTGGCTCGCGGCAGGGGGCTCGGGTATTTCGGGTGGCGCCACCGGCTCGTGCGGCGGCTGCTCGGGTCTCGGCGTCGGTGGAGTTGCACTGCCCATAGGGCCCCTCGGCGGCTTGGATTCGGCGGGCGGCCACATGGCGTCGAAATTGGTACCCGGTACTTCACGCGGCGGCGGCTGTGCCGGCGCTCGCCAAGGGGGCTCAAACGCCGCCGCATGGCGTGGCTGGGCTGCGCCCGATCCATTCACCGATGGCGACAGCGAGACCTCTTCGTCAACCGTCAGCGGCGGCGCTTCCGGATTGCGCAGCATCGGCGCAAAGGACTGGTCGGGGTGCTCGCCCGTGTCGGCGGGCGGCGCCACACGCGGTTCGAGCGGCTCGCGCATGGCCGGCTCAGGTCTCGGCTTGGGCGGGAACGGGACGCGGGTCGCCGGGAGAACAGCGACCGGTGTTTCCGGCACCGCTTCGACATTCTCAAGCGGACGGCCGGTCCGGGGCGGCGCGCGCACGGCAAGCATCTCCGTGATCCGGTGTAGCTGGGCGACCGCAGCGCCCAGCCCGATGACGATCAGGCCGCCAATCGTGGCCGTGGTCCCGGCCACGATCAGCGTATTTCCGAAGCTGAACTCATTGATCGGAATGCCAAATGCGACCATTCCGACACCCACCATGACGGCGACGGCACCGACCACAAACAGCACAATTGACATTACTCACGTTCCCCCGGCTTGCCCGCCTTCCGGTATTGAAATACCGGACAACTTGTTCTGACAACAGGAATTTTGGCTTTTTCCGGCTGCCGTAGCAACTATTGCCAAATCCCAAGAATGGCGCTGACGGTCGATCAATTTTAATCGGCCCGGGCGGTGGTTGTCGACGGCGCCCCTGGCGTCTTCGAGACAAGCGAGCGGCCAGTATCCTTGCCGCAACACCTCTCCGCCGGTCGAGCCTGCCCGCCCAAAGCCGTTGCCCCCGACCGCGCCAGCGCCTAACTCTAAATGAGCAACTCGCCCGGGACGTGCCGGTTTCACGTTGAGAGACTGGTTTATTCCGCAATCATCTTTTGTGGATCGAGGAGGACCTGATGTCGTTCAAGCTGCCCGACTTGCCCTATCCGCACGACGCGCTGGCGCCCTACATGTCGCGCGAAACGCTCGAATACCATCACGACAAGCACCACAACGCCTATGTCACCACCGGCAATAAGCTGCTGGAAGGCTCAGGGCTGGAAGGCAAATCGCTCGAGGAGATCGTCAAAGGCTCCTTCGGCAAGAATGCCGGCCTCTTCAACAATGCCGGCCAGCATTACAACCACACCCATTTCTGGAAATGGATGAAGCCGAACGGCGGCGGCGACGAGATCCCCGGCAAGCTGAAGGCCGCGATCGACAAGGATCTCGGCGGCGTCGAAAAGATGAAGGCGGATTTCGCCCAGGCCGGCGCCACCCAGTTCGGCTCCGGCTGGTGCTGGATCGCGGTGCAGGGCGGCAAGCTCGCCGTCACCAAGACCCCGAACGGCGAAAACCCGCTGGTGCATGGCGGCACACCCATTCTCGGCTGCGACGTGTGGGAGCACTCCTACTACATCGATTATCGCAACCGCAGGCCCGACTATCTCAAGGCCTTTCTCGATCACCTGGTGAACTGGGAATACGTCGAAGAGTTATTCGCCGGCGCGACCAAGTAGCGGCGTCCGGCGTTTTGCATCCACAATCAAGGCGGCGGTGACCATCCCCGCCGCCTTGACGTTTCACAGCGGCGCCCGCCTAGAATGCGCGCTATGACACGTTTTTTCCCACCAGCCTGACTCAACCGCCATGATCAATGCCGCCGTGATCGGCCTCGGCCGGTGGGGAAAGTCCATCGTCGAGGCCGTGCAGGGCAAGAGCGAGCGCCTGCGCATCATTCGCGGCGTCAGCAAGGAGCCCGATCTGGTCCGCGATTTCGCCAGGACCCATGGTTTCGAACTATCTACCGATTTCGAGGAGGCGGTCGCCGACCGCCAAGTGCAGGCGGTGTTCCTGGCGACGCCGCACTCGCTGCACGTTAATCAGATCGAGGCGGTGGCGGCGGCCGGCAAGGCGGTCTGGTGCGAGAAGCCGCTGGCGCTTACGCGGGCCGAGGCCGAGCGCGCCATCGCCGCGACGGTCAAGGCCAACGTTCCGTTCGCCCTCGGCAACAACAAGCGCTGTTTTGCCTCGATGCGCGAGCTCAAGCGCGTGGTCGCCGAGGACATGCTCGGCGACATCCTCCACATCGAGGGCAATTTCAGCAATGAGCATTCGAGCCGCGTGAAAGGCGGCTGGCGCGACGATCCGCGCGAGTCCCCCGGCGGCGGCATGACCGGCGCCGGGCTGCACGTGCTCGATGCCTTCGTCAATCTCGCAGGTCCCATCGCCAAGGTGGATGCCAGGGTCTATTCGCGAAAGCCGCCCCCCGATCCACGCGACGCCGCCGCCGCGCTGGTCGAGTTCGAGAGCGGCGCGACCGGCCTGCTGGCCACGATCCGCGCCGCACCGATGTTCTGGCGCATTCACGTGTTCGGCAGCAAGGGCTGGGCGGAAGCGCGCGAGGAGACCATGCTCACCATCGCCATGATCGGCGAGCGGCCGCATACCACGACCTATCCGCAAGCGGATTCGCTCGCCACCCTGATTGAGGCTTTCGCCGAAACGATCGAGACCGGCAAGCCGTTCCCGGTCACGACGTCGGACATGCTCGACGTGGTCGGCGCCTTCGAGGCGGTCATCCGCTCGATCGGCGAAGGTCGGCCTGTGGCGGTCTCGCCCTAGGGCTCAGGCCGCGCTGTCCGGTCCGCCGGTGTCAAGCACGATGACCACTTCGGTCAGTTCCGGCTCGTGCGGCGCCAGGCTGGTGCGCTTGTCGTCGCTCCAGCCGGCGAGCTTGACGACCTGGCCGGTCTGCGAGCCGGAATCGGACGCCCCGGTCGGCTCCACGATGTTGAGCCCGTTGGTATCGAGAAAGAAGGTATGCTCGCCAAACAGCGAATTGAGCTGATGGACCACCGGGTGATTTTCGGGAATGGCCTGGGCATCGAATTGATCCAAGGTGCGCTCGACCAATGCAGTATTCAGTTTCATTGCACGATCCTTTGCTGGCTTGAGGAGCTCCCGGCGCGAAGGCCTTGGGAGCAAGCGCCGAACGAAGGGGCCCGACACCCCTGTGCGCCGTCGGCATCGCCGGTCTGCCCTCGCGAGGCGCTCATTACGGGCAGCCGTTCACGGTGCGGCATGCTAGTGCGCTGAGACTTCAGGTCAACGCGTGCGGGCCGCAGCGCATCCGACGCAATTTGTCGCACCACCCCGCTCGCGCGCGCCGTCACCGCCTCAATGTGGCGTCGCCGCACCATGCTTGGCTTGCGGTCCTGCCGGCTCGAACTCCGTTGCGCGAAATTCCAGAGTCCCGATCAAGGTAGGCATCAAAGCGCGGACCGGCGCCATGATCGGGAGACCCGCGACCGGCGCAAACCAGAGTTCCAGGTCGGTCTTGCCGGCGAGATATCTGACCAGGAGGCTGTCGGGGTTGTAGCCGGCAAGCGCGCGCAGCACCACGCCACACACCAGCACCGGCCCGCTATAGCCTTGAGTTACCTGCATCTTGTCGACACGCTTGTACGACAGCGCAAGATTATAACGCCGGCGCCCGTCGTAGATCCGCAGGGTCTTGTCGCAATTGGCGTGCGCGAAAACGTCGCCATCGACCGGGATCAGCATCGCGCTCAGCGGATCGGCGACGTGGCGCAGCAAATCGGGCGTCACCCGGATCCGGTCGGGGTTCGGGGGAGCGCCCTTATCGTCGACCTTCTTGACGGCGCCGTCCTCGAAGGTCGTGCGCACCTCGCTGTGACCCTCGTCGTCCGTCACGCTGGTGGTCACGCTTGCCGGAATCAATTGCCCGCCGACGATCGCGCCGTGGGTGGTCACCGAGCCTTCGCCGCTGATCAGCACGCTGAACACGCCGCTTGCTTTGCCGTTGGCCGAGGCCAGGTACGTCTGGTCGGAAAAGTCGACCGCCCAGGTTAATTCGCCGACGTGAATATGGGTCATGTAGATGGCGTAGTGAGCCGCCAAATTGACCGGCGCCTCGGCGGCGGCGCTGGCAGCACCGATCATGGCACCGACGCAGGTCACCAGCGCCTTACATAGCGTTCGACGGCGGAGCGTAAAGCGAGAAGCCATGTCACCCTTCAGGAGTGCGCGAACTCCCAATACAATTCACGCGCCTTACTGTAGAGCGGGCCGGGCTGCAATGAACGCTCGTCGATACGACTGACTGGCACCACCTTGGAATAATTTCCCGACGAGAAAATCTCGTCGGCGGCCTGCACATCTTGGTACGACAGCGCGGTCTCGACGACGCTGATACCGGCATCACGCATGAGCTTGATGACGCGCTGGCGGGTGATGCCGTTGAGGAAGGTGCCGTTGGGCGCCGGCGTAAACACTACGCCGTCCTTGCCGACGAACAGGTTGGCGGTGGCAAGCTCTGCCACGTTGCCGAGCAGGTCGAGCATCACGCAATTGCCGAAGCCGCGCGCATTGGCTTCGATCAGTGCGCGGGAATTGTTGGGATAGAGACAGCCCGCCTTGGCGTCGGTCGGCATGCATTCCAGGCTCGGCTTGCGGTAAGGCGACAGGGTGATGGAGAAGCCTTCCGGCTTGCGCATCGGCGCCTCGTAGAGCGACAGGCACCAGTTGGTCGATTCCGGATCGGCTGCCACCAGCAGTGGGCCGCCCCGCTCGGCCCAATACATGGGGCGGATGTAGATCGGCGCATGCTTATCGAAACGCTTGATGCCGTCGTATGTGAGGCTGAGCCAGTTCTCGGTCGAGACCGCAGGCTTCAGGTGCATCCTCTCCGCGGAGACATTGACCCGGGCGCAATGCAAGTCGAGGTCGGGCGCCACGCCCTCGAAGGCGCGCGCGCCGTCGAACACCAGGGAGCACAACCAGATCGCGTGCGCGCGCACGCCCATGATCGGGATGTTGCCCTCGCGCCAATCGCCATCATAAAAGGTCCAGGTTTTCGACCAGACCTGACCCGGTGTCATTCCATTAGTCTCCCGGCACACCCGATTGTGACGAACGGCGGGCTTCCTTTACCGTGCCAGCCATGCTTTGCCACCCTAGCGCATGATCCCGAAAAGTGGGAACCGGTTTTCGGAAAAGATCATGCGCCGACAAAATGAGCGATCCCACCGGGAGGATACCATGCCGGCAATATTCGTCTTTGATGCTTACGGCACGTTGTTCGATGTCCATGCCGCCATCGCGCGCTTTCGCGCCGAGGCAGGGCCTGACGCCGACCGCATGTCGGAAATCTGGCGCCTGAAGCAGCTCGAATACACCTGGACGCTGACGCTCGCCGGCCATTACGTCGATTTCTGGACGCTCACCGAACGGGCGCTCGACTTTTCGCTCGCGCGCGTCCCCTCGGTTCCCAAGGCGCTGAAATCCAAGCTGCTTGATGCCTATTTTCAGCTCGATGCCTTTCCCGACGCGCGCGCCGCATTGCGCGCGCTGAAAGCCAAGGGCCACCGCACCGGCATCCTCTCCAATGGTTCGCCTAATATGCTCAAGGGCGCGGTGGAAGCAGCTCAAATCGGCGGCGATCTCGACGCCGTGCTGTCGGTCGACGTGCTGAAAATGTTCAAGCCACGGCCGGAGGTCTACCGGCTCGTCACCGAGCACTATAAATGCAAGCCGGGCGATGTGACTTTCGTGTCATCCAACCGCTGGGACGTGATGGCAGGCACGTCCGTCGGCTTCAACGGCACCTGGGTCAACCGCGGCAAAGCGCCGGATGAGTATAACGACTTCCCGCCCAAGCAGGTGCTCAGCGACCTGAGCACGCTGGCGGGCCAGACGTGACGCTGGCCTCTCCGTTAATTCCCGCGTAAGCGGGAATCCAGCATTTTCGCGTCAATGCAGTGTCGCCCTGGGTCCCCGCTTTCGCGGGGACGAATGGCGTAGGAGACTGCTCTGGCTACGTTACACTGATCGGCCTATATGACCGCGGTCACAGCGCCTGCGCCCATTCATGCAATCGATCATTTCCATAACGAACTTGTCGAAGACCTACGCCTCCGGGTTCCAGGCGCTCAAGGGCATCGATCTCGACATCCGCAGTGGCGAGATTTTCGCGCTGCTCGGGCCCAACGGCGCCGGCAAGACCACGCTGATCGGCATCATCTGCGGCATCGTCAATCCCACGCAAGGCGCGGTGACGGTCGCCGGCTTTGACATCATCAAGAATTATCGCGCCACACGCTCTCTGATCGGCCTGGTGCCGCAGGAATTGACCACCGATGCCTTTGAGTCGGTTTGGGGAACGGTCACTTTCAGCCGTGGCCTATTCGGCAAGCCGCCCAACCCCGCCCATATCGAGACGGTGCTGAAAGCGCTGTCGCTGTGGGACAAGAAGGACGACAAGATCGTAACGCTGTCCGGCGGCATGAAGCGGCGCTTGTTGATCGCCAAGGCGCTGAGCCACGAGCCGCAAATCTTGTTCCTCGACGAGCCGACAGCCGGCGTTGATGTCGAATTGCGCAAAGACATGTGGGCAGTTGTGCGTATGTTGCGCGCCTCGGGCGTGACCATCATCCTCACCACCCACTACATCGAAGAAGCCGAGGAGATGGCCGACCGCATCGGCGTCATCAACAAGGGCGAGATCATACTGGTCGAAGAAAAAGACGAGCTGATGCGCAAGCTCGGCCGCAAGCAGTTGATCCTGCATCTGCAGAAGAGGCTCGATGCTGTGCCGGCGGAGCTCGCCGCCCATAATCTGGCGCTGGCAAATGGCGGAGACGAGCTGGTCTTCACCTATGACACCCAAGGCGAGCGCACCGGCGTCACCGCACTGCTGACCGATCTCAACAAGGCCGGCATTCATTTCCGCGACCTGCAGACGACACAGAGCTCGCTCGAGGACATTTTCGTTGGACTGGTGAGCGACAGGCAATGAATTTCAGAGCAGTCCAGGCAATCTATAGGTTTGAGATGGCGCGCACCCGGCGCACCATCTGGCAGAGCATCGTGTCGCCGGTAATCTCGACCTCGCTCTATTTCGTGGTGTTCGGCGCAGCTATCGGCTCGCGCATCAGCGAGATCGAGGGCGTTTCTTACGGCGCCTTCATCGTGCCGGGGCTGATCATGCTCATGCTGCTCACGCAAAGCACCATGAATGCATCCTTTGGCATCTACTTTCCCCGTTTCGTCGGCACTATTTACGAAATCCTCTCGGCGCCGGTCTCCGGGCTCGAAATTGCGCTCGGCTATGTCGGGGCCGCCGCCACCAAGTCGATCCTGCTCGGGCTGATCATCCTCGGCACGTCCTGGCTGTTCGTGCCGCTCCGGATCGCGCATCCGTTCTGGATGCTGACCTTCCTGGTGCTGACGGCGGCGACCTTCAGCCTGCTCGGCTTCATCATCGGCATCTGGGCGGACAATTTCGAGAAGCTGCAGGTGGTGCCGCTGCTGATTATCACGCCGCTGACCTTTCTGGGCGGGACCTTCTATTCGATCCACGTGTTGCCGCCGCTCTGGCAGAAAATCACGCTATTCAACCCGGTGGTCTATCTGATCAGCGGCTTCCGCTGGAGCTTCTTCGAGATTTCGGACGTGAGCCCGGCGGTCAGCCTTGCCATGACGCTGGTTTTCCTGGGTGTGTGCCTTGCCGTTATCCGGTGGATCTTCGCGACCGGCTATCGGCTCAAGCACTGACTACTGGGCGGACAGCGCGTGCAGGATGCGCGCCCAGCTCCGGATGCCCTTGTGGAAGCATTTGAGGTCGAACTTCTCGTTCGGCGAGTGCACGCGGTCGTCGTCGAGCGCGAAACCGACCAGCAGGGAATCCATGTCCAGCACGTGCTTGAAGTCGGCCACGATCGGGATCGAGCCGCCGGCACCCACGGCCACCGCCTTCTTACCCCACTCCTCGGCCAGCACCGTGCGCGCCTTGGTCAGCGCCGGATTGTCGAACGACAATTGCAGCGCCGGCGCTAGGGCGAAATTGGCGAATTCCGCCTTGCAGTCGGCCGGTAGCCGGGCGCGCACGAAGGCGCGGAAGCCGTCGCGGATTTTCTCGGGGTCCTGCTCGCCCACCAGCCGGAACGATACTTTCGCCATGGCCTCACCCGGGATGACGGTCTTGGCCCCCTCACCGGTGTAACCACCGACGATGCCGTTGACCTCGGCGGTCGGCCGCGTCGTGATCTGCTCCAGCACCAGCCGGCCTTTTTCACCAGCCGAAAATTTTAGGCCCACTTGGCCGAGGAATTGCTCCGCCGTCAGGTTGAGCGCTTTCAGATCGGCCTTGATGTCCGCTGGCAGCTCTTTCACGCCGTCATAGAAGCGGGGGATGGTGACCTTTCCGTCGTCGTCCCACAGCGCGCCCAGGATCTTGGCCAAGAGGCGCAGCGGATTTTGCGCGGCGCCGCCGAACAGGCCGGAATGCAAGTCCCTGTCGGCGCAAGTGATCTTGACCTCCTCATAGACCAGCCCGCGCAGCGAAGTGGTAACCGCCGGCGTCTCCGCGTTCCACATGGCAGTGTCGCAGACCAGCGCCAGATCGAGCTTGAACTCGTCGGCATTGTCGCGCACGAACTTGAACAGGTGCTTAGAGCCGCATTCCTCCTCGCCCTCGATCATGGTGGTGATCGGCAGCGGCAGCTTGCCGGTGACCGCCTTGAAGGCGCGGCAGGCCTCGATGAAGGTCATGGCCTGGCCTTTGTCGTCGCAAGCCCCGCGCGCGACAATGATCTTGCGCCCGCCCGGCAGCGTCTCGATGCGTGGCTCGAACGGCGGCGTCTTCCATAAATCGAGCGGATCGACCGGCTGCACGTCGTAATGGCCGTAGAACAGCACCCGCGGGCCGGCGACGCCATTGGCCTTGCCCACCACCACCGGATGACCCTCGGTTGGGCGCAAGTCTGCCTCGAAGCCGATCGAGCGCAAATCGGCGGCCACGTGCTCGGCGGCGGCGCGGCATTGTTCCTTGTAGGCCGGGTCGGTCGACACGGAAGCGATGCGCAGTAGCGCAAACAGCCGCTCGACGCTGGCGTCGATATCCTGGTCGATGCGGCTCAAGACCGCGTCGAGTGTGCTCATGACGGGGCTCCTTGGTAGAGTTCTCAACCTAGCAACGCGGTCACCGCGTGAAAAGCACGTTAAAAGCGATCCAATCGCGCGAAAAAGCGACAATCACACCGGATTGCCCGCAGATTTCATCGTTTGCTTCAGGTTTTCGAAAGCATAGCAAGGCGGCACGCTTGGCCGACCGCATTTGAAAAAGTATTGCGGAAGGTATTTTCGGATGTACAGCCGACTTTCGCATCAACCACTGAGCACAGTCAGTGCTTTCATGAGATCAATTTCAAATCAACTTGGCGATTCTGAGTTGTCTTACATTTTACTTGACAGAACGCGCCGACGATGCGCGTGCGTGTCAAAGTTTTTGCGCGCGCGACAAAGCATCACGCTTGTCATCGCCGCTCTTGACGTTCAATATGCCGACAACCCGCCATCAGTGCGGGGGCGTGAGGGGATCATGGACGAGTTGATCGCGCGTCTCGTCGCCAATGTCGGCGTCGATCGGGATGCCGCGGAAAAGGCCGTTGGCGTCATCTTCGAATTCCTCCTCAAGGAAGGCCCCGCCGACAAGGTGAAGGCCCTGATGGGCCGCCTGCCCGGGGCGGAAGAACTCATGGAAGCCCAGGAAGGCATCGACGCCAGCGGCGGCGGCGGCTTGGCCATGGGCGGCATCATGGGCGCCGGCACCAAGATGATGGCGGCCGGCCTGAGCATGGGCCAGGTGCAGGGCGTCACCCGCGAAGTAATCACTTATGCACGCGAGCAGGCCGGCGAAGACGCGATCGGAGAAATCGTGGGCGCCATTCCGGGGCTAAGTCAGTTCATTTGAACTTTTGTTGTTACAAGCGACCTATGTGGCTGAGGAGCTTGCAATGTCCTATCCGATCACCAACATCGACGGCATCGACCGCGAGGCCGCCGCGATCCTCAAGTCGGCGGGGATACGGTCCACGGCGCGTCTGCTCGAAACGGCGCGCACGGTGCGCGGCCGCAAAGCTCTCGCCGCCAAGACCGGCTTCAACGAAAAATCTCTGCTGTGCTGGGCCAACGTCGCCGACCGCATGCGGATCAGAGGCATCAACAAGGAATATTCGCAGCTATTGCAGGCCGCCGGCGTCGACACGGTGAAGGAACTCAAATATCGCAATCCGGCCAATCTCGCCAAGGCGATGGCCGAGGCCAACAAGAAGAACAAGCTGGTCCGTTTCCTGCCATCCGAGAAAGTGGTGGCGCGCTGGATCGACAACGCCAAGAAGCTGCCGCTGAAGATCAGCTACTAGGGTCGTGCGGGCGCCTGCCGGCTGCTTGACAGCCCTTACCCGACCGCGCAAAGCGACCGCCATGGGCCTCGCCCGCACCCTCACCGGCAAGCCGAAAACCCTGCAAAACCCGGGGCCGGACGCGCTTTCCGCCCTGCTGGCGCTGGGCCGACCGTTGGTCATGGGCATCCTCAACATCACCCCGGATTCTTTTTCCGACGGCGGCCGGTTCCTCGATCCGGCCGTGGCTATCGCCCATGCCCGCGCTATGGCGGAACAAGGCGCCGACATTCTCGATATCGGCGCGGAATCGACGCGCCCCTATGGCGGCGCAACGTCGGTTTCGGCCGAGGACGAGCGGGCGCGGCTCAGCCCCGTGCTGCCGGCGGTGGTGAAGCTTGGCTTGCCGGTGTCGATCGATACCATCAAGGCGGAGACCGCGGCCTGGGCGCTCGATCAGGGCGCGGCGATCGTCAATGACGTCTGGGGCCTGCAACGCGACCCCGCCATGGCGCCGCTCGTCGCCGGGTGTAGCGTGCCGGTGATCGTCATGCACAACCGCGCCGCCGCCGACGAAAAGATCGACATCGTGGCCAACGTCGTCGCTTTCTTCGCGCGCGCTCTCGACATCGCCGCGCGCGCCGGCATCGCGCGCGACAAGATCGTGCTCGATCCCGGCATTGGCTTTGGCAAGACCCCGGAGCAGAGCATCGCCTGCATCGCGCGGCTTTCCGAATTCAAGCGCTTCGGCCTGCCGCTCTTGGTCGGCGCCTCGCGCAAGCGCTTCATCAATGCGGTGACACCGGCGCCGCCGGATGAGCGCATCGGCGGCTCGATCTCGGCCCACCTCATGGCGGTCGAGAATGGCGCCGCGATCGTGCGCGTGCACGATGTCGCGGAAACCGTGCAGGCACTGCGCGTTGCGGCCGCCATCGACCGCGCCAAAGAAATCGCAAAATGAGCGACCGCATCTTCATCACCGGGCTGTCGCTGCACGCCTATCACGGCGTCATGGCCTACGAGGCCAAGGTCGGGCAGACTTTCACCATCGATCTCGAACTGACCATCGACCTGGCGGAGGCCGCGCGCAGCGACAAGGTCGTCGATACCGTCTCCTACGACAAGGTGGTGGACTGCGCGAGCCAGGCCTTCTGCGCCCAGCGCTTCCGGCTGATCGAGGGCGCCGCCGGGCGCGTGGCCGACGCGGTGCTGGCGGCCTTCCCACGCGTGCAGAGCGTTGCCGTGACCATCCACAAGCCGCATGCGCCGATTGCTGCCACCTTCAGCGACGTCGGTGTCACGCTGGTGCGCGCCCGCGCCAATCCAAGATCATGACCGAGGCGCTGCTCGCGCTCGGCGGCAATGTGGGCAACAGCCGGGCTATTCTTGACCGCGCTGTCGCGCTGCTCTGCGACGGCAAGGATGTGCGGCTCAAGGCACGCTCGTCCGACTATCTGACACCGCCCTGGGGCTTCAAATACCAGGCGCCCTTCGTCAATCTATGCATCGTGGTTGAGACGACGCTTCCGCCCCGCGAACTGCTGGAGCGGGCGCAGGCAGTCGAGCTTCAGCTCGGCCGCGACCGAGCGAACGAAAAGCGCAATGGTCCGCGCACCGCCGATATCGACATCATCGCCTATGACAACCTGGCGCTGGACGAACCGAATTTGACCCTGCCGCACCCGCATTTGTTCGAGCGCGCCTTCGTGCTGGTGCCACTGGCCGAGATCGCGCCTGACCGTGTCATCGCCGGGCGCAAGGTGAGCGAAGCGGCCGCCGCCGTTGACGCATCGGGCATCACCCGGCTGGCGCGGCCGGACAGGTAACTTGCTTGACCTGGAATAGCGGTGCCGCGCCGTATATGGCAGTTTCAGCCCATGTCCGACGACCTGTCCCTCGCCGCCGAATTTCCGCCCGCCACGCAAGCGCAATGGCGCACGCTGGTCGAAGCGGCGCTGAAAGGCACCCCGTTCGACAAACGCCTGGTGAGCTGGACCTATGACGGGTTGCGGGTCGAGCCGCTCTATGCGCGCGCCGCCAACGCCCCTGTCGTCGCCGGCCGGCCGGCCGCGCCCTGGCAGGTGATCCAGCGCGTCGATCATCCCGATCCGAAGGCCGCCAACACGCAGGCGTTGCTCGACCTCGAAAACGGCGCCACCGGCCTTGCGCTAGTGTTCGCCGGTAGCGTGGGCGCCTATGGCTACGGGCTTGACGGTTCGCCAAACACGATCAAGCGCACGCTCGAGGGCGTGCATCTCGACGCCGGCATTGCCATTGAGGTGGATCTCAGCCGCCAGCATCTGGACGCGGCCATTGCGCTGGCGGCACTGGTCAAGGAACGGGGCATTGATCCCGCCGCCACGCAAATCCGTTTTGGTTTCGATCCGCTCGGCGCCATGGCCGCCAGTGGCACGGCACCGATGCCGTGGCAAAAGCTCGCGCCCATCTTCGCCAAGCGCGTCGGCGATCTGGCAGCACTCGGCTTCAAGGGCCCGTTCGCCGCCGCCGACGGGCGCAGCGTGCACGCCGCCGGCGGATCGGAGGCACAGGAACTCGCCTTCGTCACCGGCAACGCGGTCGCTTACCTGCGCGCGCTCAGCGATGCCGGGGTTGCGCTCGACGTAGCGCGCCGGATGATCTTCTTCCGGCTCGCCGCCGACGCCGACGAATTTCTTACCATCGCCAAGTTCCGGGCCTTGCGGAAACTATGGGCACGGGTGGAAGAAGCGAGCGGGCTCACGCCCCAACCTGCTTTCGTGTCGGCGCAGACCGCCTGGCGCATGATGACAAAGCACGATCCGTACGTGAATATGCTGCGCACCACCATCGCCGTCACTGCCGCGGGCATCGGCGGCGCCGACGCGATCAGCGTTTTGCCGTTCACTTTGGCGATCGGGCTGCCCGACCGTTTCGCGCGCCGCATTGCGCGCAACATGCAGTTGATCCTGTTGGAGGAGTCCAATCTCTACCGCGTCGCCGATCCGGCTGCCGGCTCCGGCGGCATCGAGGCATTGACTGGCGAGATCGCGCAAACCGCCTGGAAATTGTTTCAGGAGATCGAGGCCGCCGGCGGCGCCGGTAAGGCGATCCCGCAGGGCCTGCTGCAAAAGAAAGTCGCGGAAACACGCGCGGCGCGGCAGACAAACGTCGCCCGCCGCAAGGACGCCGTCACCGGCACCAGCGACTACCCCAATCTCGGCGAGCTGCCGGTCAAAGTGCTGGATGTGTCGCGTGTGACCGTGCCGGCGGAAGCCGCTACGTTCGAGCCGCTGCCGTCGATGCGGCTGGCCGAGCCGTTCGAAGCCTTGCGCGATGTCTCCGACCGCTTTCTCACCAAGACTGGCGCGCGACCGAAAGTGTTCCTGGCCAATCTCGGCACGCCGTCCGACTTCACCGCGCGTGCGACGTTTGCGAAGAATTTTTACGAGGCCGGCGGCATCGAAGCGCTCAGCAATGACGGCTTCAAGGATCAGGCCGAGATGCTGGCGGCATTCAAGACTTCTGGCGCCACGCTCGCATGCCTGTGCTCGTCGGACAAAGTGTACGAGACGCAAGCCGCCGCCGACGCCAAGGCGCTCACCGCAGCCGGCGCCACGGTGCAGCTTGCCGGCCGGCCAGGCGAGAATGAGGAAAATTGGCGTCGGGCGGGCGTGAAAACCTTCATATTCGCGGGCTGTGACGCAATTTCGACCTTGCGCGAGGCCCATGGTATTCTGGGTGTGTAATGAGCCAGATTCCCAATTTCTCGACCGTAGACTTCGCCGACGCCGCCGCGCCCGCCGGCAACGGCTCAAGTGCGCCATGGCAGACGCCGGAAGGCATCGCGGTCAAGCCCGCCTATGGCGAGCAGGACCTCGCCGGCCTCGACTTCCTCGACACTTTTCCCGGCAAGCCGCCCTATCTGCGCGGGCCCTACCCCGCGATGTATGCCGCCCAGCCCTGGACCATCCGGCAAT
>CAYLMY010000061.1:11615-14980 GCA_964384635.1 uncultured Undibacter sp. | reverse complement strand
TTCCTCGATCAGCGCGCGTTGGCTTTCGCGATGCGGCGGGCGCCGGGTCACATGCGTGTTGGGCGCGACCTTGACCGTGTGGGGCCGCTGCGGCTGCGCCTTATAAGTATGGGCGGGTGCCGGCCGCGGATCGGAACTGTACCGCTGCGCGTGCGCGGCCGTGGCCGGCGCCAGGCTGCAGGCGACGGCGGCGATGACGGCGAGATTGCGAGATTTGCTACTCATCATTGTTCTCGTTCGGCTTCACTGGTTTCTGATTCTCATGCGGCTTCACAAACTTTGAATGATTTTCCCGGCGCGGCGCGGGCGCTGTATCGAATGTTCGAAGCGCCGCGGGCGGCACGCCGTATATGAATGCCCCGTCGTTCGACCAGTAGCGCCAGTAAGTTTGCGCCGGCTTTGGCCGCCCGACGGCGTGCGTCTTGACGATTCTGTCGCGGCCGAAGGGGAAATAGTGGCGGTTGCGCCACGGCGGCAGCCAATAGGCGCGCACGACCACGCCGGGATCGTAGTCGTAAATGACGAGCGGCGTTGCGGGCTCGCCAATGACGGAATAATGAGTGACGTAATGGCCGCGATGGCTACCGCCGATACGAAGGTCGGCGGCGCTGGCGACGCCGACGCTGAAAGCCAAAATCGCGATGGCAATGAGTGCGCGCATGCAACGCATCTCCGAACCGCAAAGAAATCCACATGCACTTTATACGAACGCTTTACGCTGCCGCCGCCAATCGCGAGGTAACATTAATCGCGAAGCCGCCGCAGACGCCTTGAAGTGGCCGAATTTCTTTGCATTATTGTCGGGCTGACCTGCACGCTCATTCACCGCCTCCGTCATTAAAGTTAATCGCCCCGTGCCGCGCCGCCGATCACCCGCAACCGCCGTTAAGCCTGCAGCGCCCGCGCGCGCCAATTTCCGCCGGCGCTATGACGAGCTCGAAGCGCACCGCGCCGCGCTGGTCGCCCGCCTCGGCGCGCTCGGCGAAGCCTCGCGCCGCCATCCCGGCTACCGGCGCGCGCTTCGCCTGCTCAACGAGACCTTCCGCAAAGAGAAGCTAGCGCAGCGGCTGGCGGTGCTGCAGGCCGCCGCCTGGCTGATCGACGTGCTGGAGAAGGTCAACGCGATCACCTGAAAGTGCGGCGGCGCCCTGCTTGCGCGTCGGAGCGGCGCGGGCCGTCCACTGCCGCGCCGTCCCTGTTAGGGTCCGCTGAATGCGTTGCTGTGCGGTCACGCCCACAACGGCTTGTGGCAGCGCCGCGACGCTGATAGCTGTCAGCGCGCAAGCACCGGCGGGCCGGGTTAGCTCAGGGGTAGAGCAGCGGTTTTGTAAACCGTTGGTCGGGGGTTCAAATCCCTCACCCGGCACCGGAAAGCAGCGCTCCGGGACATGGGGAAAATAACGTCGGAGCCGGCCCCGGCGGGGCGTCCGGGACCTTGTGACGCAGTCGCGGACTGTGCAAGACTGTGCCGCTGTGTACTACCCCGGAGATCTAGCATGCCGCAGGGCACCGTGAAGTGGTTCAATCCGACCAAGGGCTACGGCTTCATCCAACCGCAAGAAGGCGGCAAGGATGTCTTCGTTCACATTTCGGCGGTTGAACGTGCCGGACTTAGCACACTGAACGAAGGACAAGTCGTTCAGTTCGAACTCGTCGAGAATCGCGGAAAGACTTCCGCGGAGAACCTCAAGGTCAAGTGACCGCGGCGCCCGCGCTTACTTTCGGCCTCTTTGTCTGACCTTGCTGCCGCCGAGCCGCGCAAGCACGGCGGTTGTCGCTCGCCGATCAGCGCGGCGAAGCTCTAACGTGTGAGGCGCTCGAGCTCCGGAAACGGCGCGTAGGCGGCGTCCTTGCAATAGGGCTGCCCCTGCTTGCCGTCGAGGAAGCGGTCGAGCTTGCCCGCAACATAAACCGCGGCACCCTCCTTCGCGCCGGCATACTTGCCGTCGCTTTGGCGCGCGTTGTAGCGCACGCAGGCGACATAGCGTTCGCCCGGGCCGACGGTCTTGAGTTGCGGCTGCGAGACGCTCGCTGCGCGGATGTGGGTCGGATCGTTGAGATAGGTGCGCAGGAACGCCAGAATGTCCTGCTTGTAGGCGCGCGGATTGACGTTCTGCGCGTCCCAGCGCGCCCGCAGCTCTGCCTGGCTCGGCCCGGTATCGGTCGAGCAGCCGCCGACCGCGAGCAACGCCAGTAACAGCAATAACCGCATCCCCCTACTCCGCATCCTCAGGCAGTCTCCCCTGGCCCGCGATCATAGCGGCTGGCGCCGGTTCGGCCAGATGTCGCCGCATAAAGAACGCGGTGAATAGCCGCGCGGGGCGCGGTGTTGCATTATCGGAGGCGACGGCCGAACAATCGCCTGGCGGAGAAAAATCATGTCAGCCCTGTCGCGCCGCTCGTTCCTGACCTCGAGCGTATTAATGGCCGGCGCGGCCGCGTTGCCCCGGCAAGCGTCCGCCGCGGCACCCTTGGCGCGGACCCAAGGCCCCGGCGCCTATCGCACCAAGCTCGGCGACTATCAGCTCACTGCGCTTTATGACGGCACCTGGTACCTGCCGATCGACGACAAGTTCATGCGCAACGCCAGCGGCGCCGAGGTCAACGCGGCGTTGGCCGCGGCTTTTCTGCCGCCGCGCGTGCTGCCGGTCACCTTTACCGCGCTGCTGGTCAATACCGGGTCCAGGCTCGTCTTGATCGACACCGGCACCGCCGGGCAGATCGCCGACACCGCCGGCGTCCTGCTCGACAATCTCAAGGCGGCCGGCGTTGCGCCGAGCGCCATCGACACCATCGTCATCTCGCATTTCCATCCCGACCACATCGACGGCATCAAGACCAAGGACGGCGCCAAGGTCTTTCCCAACGCGGAGATCCTGGTGCCGGAGCCGGAATGGACGTTCTGGATGGACGACGCCAATATGGGCCGCTACCGCGGCGCGGTGCATAAATATTTCCTAAATGCGCGGCGCATCTTCAGCGACATCGCCGGCGAGGTGCATCGCTTCAAGCCGGGCGCCGAAGTCGCGCCCGGCATCGTCTCGCTGCCCGCCTATGGTCACACCCCTGGCCACACCGCCTTCTCGGTCCATTCCGGCAAAGAGTCGTTGCTGGTCATGAGCGACACCGTGCGCAATCCCTATCTGTTCGTGCGCCATCCCGACTGGCAGCCGATCTTCGACATGGACGGGCCGGTTGCCTCGAAAGCGCGCCGCGCCATGCTCGCGCGCGCGGCTGCCGACCGCATGCTGGTCGAGGCCTATCACTTCCCGTTCCCGGCCTGCGGCCACATCGTCAAGAACGGCGCGGGCTTCGAGCTCGAGCCGGTGATGTGGGCGCCGCTCTAGCGCATGATCCCGAAAAGC
>CAYLMY010000061.1:0-11515 GCA_964384635.1 uncultured Undibacter sp. | reverse complement strand
CACAAAAAAGTTAAGGCAAATTGAACCCCAGCCGCGCCATGAAGGTGCGACCCGGCTGTGGATAGGCGTTGAAGCGGCCGATGGTGGCGAGGCTGGCGATGCCGTAGTCGTAAAACAGCGCGTCGAACACGTTCTGCACGCTGAACGACCAGAACAGGTTTTTCATCTCGCCGCCGATGCGCATGTCGACCACGGTGTGGGCCGGAATCAGCGGCTGCACATTGGCGGAATCGTTATCGAGCCGGCGCGGCCCGATGTAACGCACGATGGCGTCGTAGACGACATACTTGTCCCAGATATTCCAGGACACGCCGGCATTGCCGCTCCAGCGCGAGATCAATGGAATGTCGTGGCCGGCGAACGGGCCTTCGCGGAACTGGGCGCGCGTATAGGTCACCTCGCCGGTGAGCGAGACCGCATCGTTCAGCCGCAGCCTGGCAGTGGTCTCCACGCCCCAATGGCGGGTCGGATCGAGATTGATATTGGTGCCGGTCGCCGGGCTGTAGAATATTTCGTCGTTGAGCTCCATGTCGTAGACGCTCGATTGCAGGTCGAGGGGGCCGAGATGCAGGCGCGCGCCGCCTTCGATCTCGCGTGAGGTCTGCGTGCGCAGGTCGAAATTGGTCGGCGTCGGGGTCGGGAAATTGAACGCCACCGCCTGTCCGATGCGCTCGTCGGCATTGGGCACGCGGAAGCTGCGCGCCACGTGGCCGAACAGCGCGAACATCGAATTGAAGCGATGCTCGATGCCGAATTGGGCGGCGTATTGCCATTCCTTGCGGTCGAGCGGCATTCCTTGCGCGTCGCCGAAACCGAACGGCGCGGTCGGGTCGTAGCTGTCGCGCGCCGACAACGTGTTGCGCTGATAGCGCCCGCCGGCGGTGATGTCAGTGTCGGGAGTTACGGCCAGCGTGCCGTTGGCGTAGAAACCGGCGGTGTCCTGCTTGATGTCGTAAGTGTGGTAGGGCGGCGACATCAGATCCTTGGCGCGGTGCGAGAGATAAGCGGTGTGGTAATAATCGAAGCCGGTGAGGATTTTCACCGGCATGCCGAACATATCGCGGTCGATCTTCAGCCGCGGCGTCGCCGACGTGGTGGTCAGCTTGGTGTCGACGCCATTATACGGCGAGCCCATGAAGAACAGCTCGGCTTGCTGGTCCTTGCGCCGCAGGCTGCCGTCCACGATCAATTCGAAGCCCGGCGCCAGCATGCGGGTGACGCCGAGCGTGTAATTCTGGCCCTGCTTGTTGGCGTAATCGTTGGGCGTGGCGGCACCGCGCCGGTCGGTAACGAGCTGATTGATGCCGGCGGTATAGTCCACCAGCCGGCCGCCCGGCAGCCCGAGCTTCTGGTCGTCGATGCCGACGTTGAAATAGGCGCTGCCTTCATCGCCGGTGTAGCGCAGGTCGCCGTTGAGCCCGCGCTGGCGCAACTTGCTGTTCACCCGGTAGCCGTCGGTGCGCAGCGCGATGCCGGACAACGCCGCCGAGAATGGCCCGGACGAGCCGCTCGCCGCGGCGCGCGCCTCCTTGTCCTGGAAGGAGCCGAAGCCGCCTTCGACGCGCGCGTTGGGCGCTGAGCCGACGCCGTTTTTGGTGACGATGTTGATAACGCCGCCGACCGCGCCGTCGCCATAGAGCACGGCACCTGAGTTGCCGCGCATGATCTCGATGTGATCGATGCTGTTGATCGGGATCGACGAGAAGTCGAAGCCTTGCAGATCGAAATCGTTGAAGCGGCGGCCGTTGACCAGCACCAGCACGTTCGACGGCGCGCTGGCGCCGAAGCCGCGCAGATCCACCACGTCGCGCGCGCCGTTGACGCCGGCGCCGATGTGCTGAATCTGGATGCCGGCCTGCGTGGACAGCAGTTGTGGCAGCTCCTGCGTCGGCAAACGACGGATATCCTCGGCGGTGATGATGGAGGTCGACGTGCCGACGACGCCGGCGCCGAGCCGGCTGACGGACACATTGATCGTCGGCAGAATCAGCGTGGTGCTCTGCGCGCGCGCCTCATGCAGCATCAATACGCTCAACGCCAAAGCGGCGCCGGCAAGCCTTTGTGCAACTCCCATGACACAACGTTCCTTCGTTTGCGCGCGGCACAAAGGCCGGCGCATCGGGTGAAACCAAGCCCGAGGCGAAGGACAGATGACGGCACGCAACAACGCTTAGACTTGCGCACCGAATGTCGTGAAAGAGAAAGACTGGTCTTTCACGGCCTTCGCACCGGCATTGACGTCACCGCTGCGAAAGACCGCTCCGTATGGACGCCCCGTCCACCGGTTGGGTGACCGCGCTGGCAGGTCTCCTGGCTCGCGGGTCGTTGCCTTTATCCGGCCTTCCCAGTTTCCCAGTGGCCGTTTTGGACTTAAGGCTCGCCGCTTACAGTTGCGGGGGCAGCCACGGATGGCCGCAAAGACTTTTCACAAAGCCTTGCGATTTCCGTGTTCCCTCTTTCGTCCCCGGATTTCGCCCGGGGAACCAGCACGCTGAAATGTTCCCCCGGTCGTAACCCCAAGTCAAGCACCGTCGCCGCCGGCCCGAAAAAACAGGCCCGCGCTGGGCAAAATTTTTTCGAGGCCACCCGGACTAGGCGCCGCTCACGAAGTGTTTTTTCCGTACGCCCACGTTTCGGCGTATCGTAAACGCAGTCCCCTATAGGAAAGGCCCCGCCATGACCCTGACCCTCGTGCTCCGCCGCATCGGTTTGCTGGCCGCCGCCGCGCTGCTCGTGACGGCCGTCGGTATGAAGCCGCTGCATGCCATGGGCACCGACACCCCAGCGGAACCCACCGACGACGGCAGCAAGAAGAAAAAGAAAAAGAAGGACAGCAACGTCATCGAGCAGCAGCAGCAGAAGCAAGCCTACGAAAAATTCCTGCAAGACTACCGCTCGGCGCGGCTGGTGATTCTCGCCGGCAACTACCGCGGCGGCATCGCCGCCATGCACGCGCTCGGTCACGACGACAACGCCGACGTCGCCAATTATATCGGCTACGCCTATCGCAGGATGGGCGACTACCAGGATTCCAAGGTCTGGTACGAGAAGGCGCTCGCCGCCGACCCCAATCACGTGCGCACCTGGTCCTATTACGGCATGTGGCAGATGGAGCAGGGCAACCGGCTGAAAGCGCTCGACGATCTGCAGAAGGTGAAGCTGATCTGCGGCAACACCGACTGCGAGGCCTACCGCCAGCTCAAGGACGTGATCGACGGCAAGGCGACGTACTGAGCTCAGTCGCGATACATATGGTAGTTGCGTCATCGCCGGGCTTGTCCCGGCGATCTCGCTTAGGGAGGCTTAGCCTTGCCACGACAATCGGGATGGCCGGGACAAGGTTGGCCATGACCGTTCATTGAGTGTCGGCGCCTTTGGCCTCTTCCAATATCCACCGATAATAGTCCGCATCGACGCTTTCCACTGGCAGCACCATGATCGCCGGCGTGGTGTATGCGTGCAGCTCTTTCACCGCCTGGCGCACGCCTTCCGCGAGTGCGGCGCGGGTCTTGACCAGCATCACCACTTCCTCGGCCCGCTCGATCTTCCCCTCCCACCAGTAGTGCGAGATCATCCCCGGCAGGATATTGACGCAGGCGGCAAGGCGTTTTTCCACGATCGCGCGTCCGGCCTTCTCCGCCTCGACAATCGAGGTCCAAGTCGTATAGACGAGCACGGCGCGTTCCATTCTCAGGCCCCTTTCATGAGCCGCCCGGCCAATCGTTTCCAGCACATCGCCTTCGTTGCGGCCTCGACGCCGGAGGCACGCGAGGCCTGTACCAAGCTGGAAAAGCGTTACGGCAATGTCGATCCCGCCTCCGCCGAGGTGATCGTGGCGCTCGGCGGCGACGGGCTGATGCTGCAAACCCTGCACAAGTTCATGAATTCCGGCAAGCCGATCTACGGCATGCACCGCGGCACCGTCGGCTTCCTGATGAACGAATTTTCCGCCGAGAGCCTCGCCGAGCGGCTCACCGCCGCGCAGATCACCGTCATCCACCCGCTAGTGATGAAAACGCGCGACGCAGATGGCCGCACGCAAGAGCACCGCGCCATCAACGAAGTGTCGCTGTTCCGCCAGAAAGCGCAGGCGGCCCACCTGCGCATCCTGATCGACGGCAAGGAGCGGCTCGCTTATCTGATCGCCGACGGGGTGCTGGTGTCGACGCCGGCCGGCTCCACCGCCTATAACCTGTCGGTGCAAGGGCCGATCATCCCGATCAACGCCCCCATGCTGGCGCTCACGCCGATCAGCCCGTTCCGGCCGCGGCGCTGGCGCGGCGCGCTGCTACCCGACAAGGCGAAGGTCACCATCGAAGTGCTGGAGGCCGAGAAGCGGCCGGTGGCCGCGGTCGCCGACAGCGACGAAGTACGCTCGGTTCACGCAGTCGACGTCAGCATGGATCATGGCGTGTCGATCAACATGCTGTTCGATCCCGGCCACAATCTCGACGAGCGAATCTTGCGCGAGCAGTTCGGGTTCTAATGCATGAGTGCGAAGTTCGATTTTTCCGTCAACGGCAAAGCCGTCAGCGTTTCGCCCGCCAGCGAAGAAACGCCACTGCTCGCGATTCTGCGCGGCGTGCTCGGCCTGATGGGCACCCGCTTCGGCTGCGGGCTGGAGCAATGCGGCTGCTGCATGGTGCTGATCGATGGCAGCCCGGAGAAATCCTGCGCCAAGCCGGTGTGGAGCGTGGCGGGGAAAAAGATCACCACCGTGGAGGGCCTAGGGACCGCAGAACGCCCGCACCCGCTGCAGCAGGCCTTTCTCGACGAGCAGGCCGGCCAATGCGGCTATTGCCTTTCCGGTATTATAATTACGGCGAAGGCGCTGATCGACCGCAATCCGCAGCCGACGCGCGCCGAAATCGCCGAAGCGCTCGACGGCAATATTTGCCGCTGCGGTTCGCATAACCGCATCTTGCGCGCGGTGGCAAAGGCTGCAGCGGCGATGCGGGAGCCAAGCCGATGAACGCGCCCGTGCTGCCCGGCCCGCTCAACGACAATCCAAGCCTCGCGCGCTGGGTCTCGTTCCCGTCGCAGGGCAAGGTTACGGTCTGCACCGGCCGCGTCGAGTTCGGGCAAGGCGTGCTCACCGCCATGGCGCAGATCGCGGCCGAAGAGCTCGACGTCGCGATGGAGCGCATCGCCGTGCGCTCGGGCGACACCGAGCTCACGCCCAACGAGGGTTACACCGCCGGCAGCATGTCGATGCAGGCGGGCGGCGTAGCGCTGCGGCAGGCCTGCGCGGAGGTGCGTAGCGCTTTCCTGGCGCAGGCCGCCAAAGTGCTCGGCTGCAAGGCAAGCGAGCTTTCCATTCGCGATGGCAGCGTGCTTCGCAACGGCGCCTCGACCGGGCAGGACTACTGGACGCTCAACGGCGCGGTGGATCTCACCGTCAAGGCGAGCGGCCTGGCGCCGCGTAAACCGGTCGCCGACTTCAAGACCATCGGCACAAGCCGCGCCCGGCTCGATCTGCCGGGCAAGATCTTCGGCACCCCCTCGTTCATCCACGACATGAAGCTCGACGGCATGAAACACGCGCGGGTGGTGCGCCAGCCCAGCCGCGGCGCCAAAATTACCTCGGTCGACGAGGCCGCCATCAGGCGCGTCGCCAAAGCGCCGATCAGTTTCGTGCGCAGCGGCAACTTCCTCGCCATCGTGGGCGACAACGAAGGCGCGGTGGTCGCGGCCGCGGTCGCCGCGCTCGACCACGTCACCTGGCAGAATGTCGAGGCGCCGACGCCGACGCAGCAGGAAGCTGCTTGGTTGTTGCAACGCCCGGCACTCGACCGCATCATCGGTGCGCCCGAGGCCGCTGATGCCCAAGGCCGTCAGCGCTTCGAGGCGACCTATACCAAGCCCTATCTTGCCCATGCCTCGATCTCGCCGTCCTGCGGGCTGGCGCTTTATGACGACGGCCACTTGACGGTTTGGACCCATTGCCAGGGCGTGTTCCCGTTGCGCGGCGCGCTTTCGCGCACGCTCAAGCTCGATCCTGCCGCCATCACCGTGCATCACGTGCAGGGCGCCGGCTGCTACGGCCACAACGGCGCCGACGATGCCGCCGCCGACGCCGCCATTACCGCCATGCAGATGCCGGGCACGCCCGTGCGCGTGTGCTGGCGGCGCGTGGAGGAATTCGTTTACGAGCCGAAGGGCTCGGCCATGGTGGTCAAGGTGCGCGCGCTGGTCGATGAGGCCGGCAAGCCCACCGACTGGACCGCGGAAATCTGGAGCGGTACCCATCAGGGCCGCCCCGGCGGCGGCGCGCCGCTGCTCGGCGGCGAGGCGCTCCCTGATCCCCTGCCCTTGCCGGCGCCAAGCGACGTGCCGGAGGCCAATGGCGGCGGCGCCACGCGCAACGCCGAGCCGCTCTACGACATCCCGGCCAAGCGCATCATCCACCATCTGGTGCCGGAGACGCCGGTGCGGGTGTCGTCGCTGCGTGGACTCGGCGCCATGGCCAATGTGTTTGCGCTCGAATGCTGTATCGACGAATTAGCCGAACGCGCCGGGCAGGACCCGGTCGCCTATCGATTGTCGATCACGGCTGACCCGCGCGCCCGCGCCGTGATCGAGAAGGCGGCGGCGATGGCGAACTGGAAAGCCGCCGAAGCGGGCGGCGCCGGCCGCGGCCGCGGCATCGCGTTTGCCCGTTACAAGAACAAGGCCGGTTACGCCGCCGTTGTGGTCGCGCTCGACGTCGATGAGGAAATCCGTTTGCGCCATGTCTGGTGCGCGGCCGACGCCGGGCTGGTGGTCAATCCTGACGGCGTGCTCAACCAGATCGAGGGCGGCATCATCCAGTCGGCGAGCTGGGTGCTCAAGGAGCAAGTGCGCTTCGATAGCGGCGTCACCTCGCTCGACTGGGAAACCTACCCGGTGCTGAAATTCAGCGAGGTGCCCGAGATCGACATCGAGCTCGTCAACACCAAGGACGAAGCCCCGCTCGGCATCGGCGAAGTCACCGCCGGACCCACCGCCGCGGCCATCGGCAACGCGGTCTCACACGCGCTCGGCACCCGCATCCGCGACCTGCCGCTCACGCGCGAGCGCACCATGGCGGCGCTGCTCAAGGAATAGGCGGCGGCCGGCCGGCCTCCGCCGTTATCCTAAACCCTTCGTTAACGACGCTCCGCTAGCTTCAGCTGACTGGTATCGGGCGACGGCGCCCGGGGCCCGAGGCGCTATGGTTCGCATCGATTTCAACCGCCTGCGTTTCCTCGTCATCGACGATAACGCCCATATGCGCCGAATTCTGCGCACCCTGCTGCACGGCTTCGGCGCGCGCGACGTTTATGAAGCGGAAGACGGTGCGGCCGGCCTGGAAGCCTTCACCCACTACGTCCCCGACGTCGTCATCACCGACTGGGCGATGCCGATCTTCGACGGGCTCGAGCTCACGCAAATGATCCGCCAGCCCGGCGCCAACTCCAATCCTTACGTCGCGGTCATCATGCTCACCGGCCATTCCGAGAAGAACCGCGTCACCGCCGCGCGCGACGCCGGCGTCACCGAATTCCTCGCCAAGCCGCTCTCGGCGAAAGGTCTCTATCAACGCATCGTCAATGTGGTCGCCAATCCGCGACCGTTCATCAAGACCAAGACCTATTTCGGCCCGGACCGCCGCCGCAACGTCAATCCGAATTATGTCGGACCCGAACGCCGCAAGGGCGGCAAGGCCGACGTGATCCGGCAGTCGTCGTTGCTCGAAAAAGTCCGTTCCCCAGACTGATCGAGGAACCCTTCCAATGGCCCCCCGCAAAGACACCGCGGCCACCGCCACTTACGGCGATCACGAGGTGATCACGCCGGAAAACAAACTGCGCACGGCGGTTTCCATGCGGCCGCTGTTCCCAGGCGAAGAAGATCCGGTCGTGCGCGCGGAAAAGGCGCTAAGCGAATTGTCGCCCGAATTTTCTTCCTGGATGGATTCCGAATGCGAGCGGCTCGACCTGGCTCGCCGCGGCGTCGGCAAAACCGGTTTCACCAAGGCCAACAAGGAAGCGCTGTTCCACGCCGCCCATGATATCAAGGGCGAGGCCGCAACCTTCGGGTATCCGGCGGTGGCCTCGGCCGCCAACAGCCTATGCCGGCTGATCGAGCACACGCCCGACGTAACGCGCATTCCGTTCGAACTAGTGGACCAGCACGTCGACGCGGTGCGCGCGATCTATCGGGAATATGCCCGCTCGGACGCCAAGGAATTGGCCGCCCAGCTGACCAAGCGGCTGCGCGAGGTGACCGACGAATTTCTTATTCACGAGAACCGCGACCGCCCGGATGTGCTCGAACTAATCACCGGGCCGTCGATCGCGCCCGAATAACAACTGTCATGGCCCGCGAAGGCGGGGCATCCAGTAAACACAGCTTTTTCTGAACTCCTCAAGCGCCGAGGGTGCTGGATCATCCGCTTTCGCGGATGATGACCATCGGGCTTAAGCCACTAGCCGCATGTCGGCGGTCGCCACGTCAACGGGCGGCAGCACCATATCGTCGGCCACCAGATCCTCGCAGAACATGCGCGCTTCCTCACGCGCGGCTTCGACCGCAAAACGCCGCAGCAGCGCCAAGAGCGAGGCCATGTCGGGGTCGCGCTCGGCCGCGCAGGCGGCCAGCACCCGCTCGACCATGCGCCGCTTGAGCCGCGCCACCCCGCCCTGCTCGCCGACCAGCACGCCTTCGCGCATCGCCTTGATCGCCTCGCGGAAGGCCGGATAGGCGGCGTCCGGCAGCCCGGCCTTGGCATAGAGCGCGCGGAAGCCCGAAATATTGCGGTCGTGCAGGTAGCTGGCAGCGCGGTCGAGCGGCACGCCGGACAATTCGGCCAGCGCCTCCTCGAACAGCACCACGTTGCCGGAGAGCAGCGCGCGCAGGATCATGCCGGCGGTGAGCTGGCCACTCTGACGCAGATGCTGCACCAGTTCGCCGACTTCCTCGTAATGGGTTTCGGCGGCGAGCGCGACCGTCGTCTTCTCGCAGGCTTCGCGCGCGGCATATTCCGCGTGCTCCGGACCCATCCATTGCCGGGCGACGACGAAACCGGCGAGCGTCTGTGAAAGCTTCGCGAGCAGCGCCTGGCGCGTCGCCATCGGCAGGTCGTCGCGCGCCAGCAGATTCTCGCGAATCGGCGCCAGATGGCCGAAGCGATCGATCATGCGGTCGACCGAGAACAGCGCGATCTCGGCGTCGGGGTTTTCCAGGAGCGCCAGGCAAGCCTGCGCGGCGCCGACTTCGGCGATGGCCGCGGCCAGCGAACACGGCAGCATCGCGCGGGTGGCGATCGCCACCTGCGCTTCCGGATGGCCGGTGGCGATGAGGTCGATGAGATCGTCCTCCAGCAGCAACGGTGAGCGCGCCAGCACGGGGATCGCGACCTCCGGCTGATCGGCGGCCAGCGCGTGCACCACCACGCGCGGCGCCTTCTGCGCGGACGCGAACACTTCGGATAGCGCGCGCCGCACCAGCGGCGACGGATCGTCAAGCAGCATGATCATCGCGCCTTCGGCGGCGGCGAGATCGTCGACGGACAATTCGGAATGAAGGTAGGCGCGCGCCATCGCGGAAGTGGCTTCGGCCCGTTCGCCGGGCGGCGCATAGCGGATCCACTGCAGAAACTGACGGACAATCATGACACGACCGACGCGACCACTGCGCCGCCATACCGACGGCACGCAAAATCTAGCCGACGAGGCTTAACAAACCGTTCACCATAGAAATTGATGAGCTGTTAACGACGCCGGACGCGTTGCGCGCCGTTTAGACCTTGCCGCCGGACGTCTTGCGCAGGGGCACATCCCGGAACAAGTCGAGCAAAGCCGAAGGCTGGCTGTCCGGATGCCGCTCGGCCGAACCGGACGCCCACAGCGTATTGACGGTCTGCGACACGCCGCGCCGCGGCACGTCGGTGAACATGGCCTGGAATAGCGGGCGGGTCTCCTGCACCGCCCGGTTGGCTTGCACGGGCACGGGCGCAGGTGCGGGTGCGGGCGGGCGGGCCTGCGCATAGGCCTGCGTCACACCGGCGGGATCAGCCACAGGTGGTCTCGGATTTCGCGCCGGCGGCATCGGAATTGGCGCCGGTGGGAGCGGCACATCCGGCGCACGAGCCATTTCCGTTGGGCGCTGCGTAAAGGCAAGCGCGCGGGCCACCTCGTAGCGCCCGGTCAGCTTGGCATAGACCGCGGCGGCGCTGCGCGGGCTGCCCGAGCGATCGTAGAAAATGCTGCGGTTTGCCGCGGCGGCGGCCGGAAACATGGCGGCGGCGCTTGTCTGCGGCTGGCTCGTGGACGTTCCGATCAGCTTGGCCGCTCCATCGGGCCCGAGGAAATGCGCGATGTAGAGCTCGCCCTGCGATGGCGCGCGGCCGAGCGCGGCGGCAAGCCGGGCCTCGTTGCCGCGGGTAAAGGCGCCCGCCACCATGGCGCTGGCGGACGGGTCGTTGCGCAGCCGCATGATGGCCGCGCGCGCCGCCGGATCGGGCACCTCATAATGTCCGTCCGCGCCCTGCCCGATGGCCGCGGCATAATTGGCAAGCCCGAGCGCCGGCCCCGCCTGCTTCAGGGTGGCAAGCCAAGTCTGCTCGATGAACTGGTAGAGCCCCTTTGCCGACGAGGTCGTTGCCTGCGCTGCCGGATTGAGGTTGGATTCAATTTGCGCGGTGGTGAGCAGGTATTCGAAGCTGGTGCCGGTCGTTTGCGCCGCGTCGCGAATGGCGCCGGCAATCTTGGACGCCGCGCCGACATTGATGGAATCGATCGCCATGGGACTTGGCCTGGCTTTCGTGGGTCGCCCCGCCGGGGCTCAAGGCCTTCGCAAGCCCTGTCGACCATGGGTAATTATGGTAAATGACCGGTTAACGCGGCTGGTCTAGCGGAGGAAACGATGGTGGAAACGATCCAGCGGCACAAGCGTGGCGGGCTCTATTTCGAAGATTTCGAGGTCGGCAAAACCTACGAGCACCGCTACACCCGCACGGTGACGCAGATGGACAACATGCTGTTCTCCAACATGACGCTCAATCCGCAGCCGCTGCACATCGACCGGCACTTCTGCGAGCAGGAGACCGAATGGGGCCAGCCGCTGATGAACTCGCTGTTCACGCTCGGGCTGATGATCGGGATCCAAGTATCCGACATGTCGGTGGGCACGACCATCGCCAATCTCGGCATGACCGACGTCAAATTCCCCGCCCCGCTGTTCGAAGGCGACACGGTGCATTGCGCGACCACGGTGGTGGACAAGCGCGAGTCGAAGTCGCGGCCCGGCGCCGGCATCGTCACCTTGCATCACAAGGCGTTCAAGCAGGACGACACGCTGGTGGCCGAATGCCATCGCCAGGTCTTCATGCGGATGCGGCCGAAGTAAACTGATGCGCTCTTTGCTGTTCGTCCCCGCCGACGGCGGGTCCAAGCTCGACAAAGCGATGGCGACCGGCGCCGACGCCGTCATCGTCGATTTGGAGGATTCGATCGCGCCCGAGCGCAAGGACGAAGCGCGCAAACTCGCGCTC
>CAYLMY010000060.1:12937-15300 GCA_964384635.1 uncultured Undibacter sp. | reverse complement strand
CTGGTCGAGATGGACGGCTTCGAAGCCAACGAAGGCATCATCCTGATCGCCGCCACCAACCGGCCCGACGTGCTGGATCCGGCGCTGCTGCGCCCCGGCCGTTTCGACCGCCAGGTGGTGGTGCCGAACCCGGACGTGGTCGGCCGCGAGAATATTCTCAAGGTTCACGTCAAGAAGGTGCCGCTGGCGCCCGACGTCAACCTGAAGACCACCGCGCGCGGCACCCCCGGCTTCTCCGGTGCCGATCTCGCCAATCTGGTCAACGAGGCGGCGCTGATGGCGGCACGGCGCAATAAGCGCATGGTGACGCAGGCCGAGTTCGAGGACGCCAAAGACAAGGTAATGATGGGCGCCGAGCGTAAGTCGCTCGTCATGACCGACGAGGAAAAGATGCTCACCGCCTATCACGAAGGTGGCCACGCCATCGTCGCGCTAAACGTCAAGGCCACCGACCCGGTGCACAAGGCCACCATCATCCCGCGCGGCCGCGCGCTTGGCATGGTCATGCAATTGCCGGAACGCGACAAGCTGTCGATGAGCCGTGAGCAGATGACCTCGCGCCTTGCCATCATGATGGGCGGCCGCGTCGCCGAGGAAATGGTGTTCGGCGACGAAAAGGTGACGTCAGGTGCCGCCTCCGACATCGAGCAGGCGACCAAGCTCGCGCGGCTGATGGTCACGCGCTGGGGCCTGTCCGACAAGCTCGGCACCGTCGCTTACGGCGAGAACCAGGACGAAGTGTTCCTCGGCTACCAGGTGTCGCGCCAGCAGAACATCTCGGAAGCGACCGCGCAGACGATCGACGCCGAAGTGCGCAAGCTGGTGGAATCCGGCTACGCCGAAGCGACGCAGATCCTGACCGACAAGCGCGCCGATCTCGAAGCGCTGGCGCGCGGGCTGCTCGAATTCGAGACGCTGACCGGCGACGAGATCACGGACCTGCTCGCAGGCAAGCGCCCGGTGCGGGAATCGGTGATCGAGCCGGTCACGCCGCGCTCCTCCGCGGTGCCGCCGGCCGGCAAGCCGCGCCCACGGCCCGAGCCGCCGGCGGGCGAGGTCGCCCCGCAGCCGCAGGGATAAACGCTCTGCGCGTCATCACCCGAACGCCCGCCTATGGCGGGCGTTTTCATTTGCGCGTGCGCACTGGCGTCGATCGCGCTCGCCAATCGTTTCACTTGATATCAATCAATCGACCGCCAGTTAATTTGTGCTATAGTTTTTCATTAATTCTGGCAGGAGCAGTGCGATGATGACAGGTCAATGGAGCATGAGTGACGTGATCAAACGCGGCATCCTTGCCGGCGCGGCAGGTGGGGTAGCCGAGATTATCTGGGTTTCAATCTATGCAGCGCTCACCGGCGGCGATGCGGCGATCCTGGCGCACGGCGTGACCACGGCGGTGGGCGTCACCGCCTTGCTGCCGGCGGCGTCGGTCGCGATGGGTGTGGCCGTGCACATGGGGCTGGCGGTGCTGCTCGGCGTTGCGGTGGCCTGTTTGTGGCAGGTCATGGCACGTAGACAGGGCGTGAGTGGCGGCTATACGAGCGTGCTCGCCGTACTCGCCGCGGTTTGGGTGGTGAACTTCTTCGTGTTGCTGCCGGCGATCAGCCCGGCCTTCGTGCATATGGTGCCGTACGCGGTGAGCCTGACGTCGAAGCTGCTGTTCGGCCTCGCCGCTGCGGAAACACTGCGGCGTTTTGCGATCGCGGACGCGGCAAGAGTGCCGGCAACGAGGTAACAATGCCGGCGATGACCGCCGCCGTCCGGATCGTCAGCAAATCACGGCATCTCGCCGCTTAACGGGGGCAACTTGAGCCTTGTATGGTGGCCGGACCGGTTCCGGCCACCACGCATTTGGGCGCTCGGGGATGCCGCTGCAAAACCGCGTTTCACCCTTCGGCGAATTCATCGCGACGCCGGCGCGCGGACTGGTGATGGGCAATCGCGGCGGGCGCTTGCATGATGCCCAACGCCAGCTCGGCGGGCGGCGCTGGACGTCGAAGCAATGGATCTGCTGCAAGCTCGAATTCAACAACCGCCATCGCAAGGTCTGGGGCGACGGCTACAGCGAACTCTTCTTCCTCGACGAAGTGACCGCGCTTGCGACTGGCCACCGGCCTTGTTTCGAATGTCGGCGCCAGGATGCCAAACGTTTTGCGGCGCTGTTCTTTGGCCAACTCAAATGCGCGAGCGCCACGGCGATGGACAAAGTCCTGCACGCCGAGCGGCTGATTGGCCGCGCCAAGCGCACCCATCGCCGCGCGCTCGACGCGCTGCCGGACGGGGCGATGATCGCCATCGATGGGGAGGCCTTCGCCGTGCGCGGGGATCATCTGCTGCGCTGGACGCCGGCGGGCTATGCC
>CAYLMY010000060.1:0-12837 GCA_964384635.1 uncultured Undibacter sp. | reverse complement strand
GCGCCGAAGCTGCCGCCGACATAGAAACTGGTGACGTAAAGCCCGACCGCCGACGAGCGCCCGGCTTTGGCCGTGATGGCCACATAGGCGGTGGAGATCGCCTGGCAGATCAGCCCACAAGCGGCGCTGATGGCCAGCCCCAAGACGATCAGCAGCAGCGAGGGCGCCAGCGTCAGCGCGATGCCGGCAATCCACAGCGCGATGACGCATACCACGAAGCGCCGCCGCCCGAAGCGGCCGACCGCCCAGCCAGTCCACGGCGTCAGCACGGAGCCGGCGAGATAGACCACGAACAGGGCGCCGAGCCAGCTGGCCGAGAGATTGTAGGGCGGAGCGGCAAGATGAAAGCTGATGTAGGTGAACGTGCAGATGAAATTGAACAGCACGCCGAAGCCGACCGCGTAGGTCGCGACCAATTGACCGTTGCGGAAATGCGCGAGCATCTGCCGCCCGGAGGCGAGCAAGCCCTCCGAGCGCACGAATTTACGCTCAGGCGGCAGCAGGAATGCGACTGCGCCGGCGCCGGCAAGGGCGATCCCGGCGAGCGCGAAAAATCCCCAGCGCCAGCCGACCAGGTCGGCGAGGAAGCCGGTCACCAGCCGGCCGCTGAATCCGCCCAGGCTCGAGCCCGAACTGTAGATGCCGGCGGCCGTGGTCGCTTCCTGGCGCGGCCATTCGTCGCCGATATAGGCGACGGTGACCGCGAAGATCGGCGGCAGCACCAGGCCCTGCACCGCGCGCCAGAAGATGAGCGCCGACAGGCTCGTCGCCAGTCCCACCATCACCGTCGGCACCGCCAGCGCAAACATCGCCGCCACGATCACCCGCTTGCGCCCCAGCACGTCGGCCACCGTGCCGGTGAAGGGCGCAGTCAGCGCCACCGCCAGCGTGCTGACCGTGATGATGGTGGAAACCTCGGCTGCGCTTGCGTCGAATTCGCGCGAGAGCAAAGGCAGGATCGACTGCGGCGAATAAAGGTTGATGAAGCAGCAATAGCCGGCGAGCCCGACCGCCAAGTGACGCGCGGAAATTCCTCGGCTTTTGGCGGCAGCATTCATTGAGACGACCGGCACGGCGTGAATGAGCAGCTATGCAATGTTTTGACACTGCCAGCCAAGGGGCAGGCTGCGGAGCAGTGGGCCGTCCGGCGCATAGCTCTACGCTAACCCAAGCGCCGCGCGTGCGTGGCGCAGAGTCTCGGGCGGCTCGCCGCCGGCATCGACCTTCCGCCAGTCGATGGCGCCGAGATCGTATTGTTCCTGGCGGCGGGCGACCGCGGCATCGGCGTCGGAAGCGTCCGCCGCCCTTGAGCCGACGCGGGCGATACGGACGCCAAGATCGGCGGTGAGGAACAGGCCATGGAAGGTGGCGTCGCCCGCCGCGGTAGCGATTGTCCTGCGCTCGCCGGCGTCGGCGAACACCGCGTCCACGATCGCCGAATGGCCGGCGGCGATGACGCGGCGCGCCTTGTCCGCGAGCGTGCCATAGACCTTGGCGGTGACTTCGGGCGCATAGGCCGACTGCGGCAGGCGCGCGGTCTCGGTCGCGCCGAACAGCGCCTTGCGTTCGACATCGCTGCGTAGCACCACCGCACCCGGCGCCGGCTTCAGCTCCGGCGCCAGCGCGCGCGCCAGCCAGCTCTTGCCGGTGCCCGACAGCCCGCCCACTGCCACCAGATGCGGCGGCGGCGGCGCAATGAGCTCTTGCGCCAGCGTGAAATAGTCGCGCGCGCTCTGTTCGGCTTGCGTGCGCGCATCGCTGTGCTTGGCGCGCGCGGCGGTGACCTTGCTGCGGATTGCCGCGCGCACCGACAGGAACAGCGGCAGCGCCGCAAGCGTATCGAGATTCTCGAGCCGCTGCGTCTCATTGAGATAACGGTTGAGCACGATATTGGCGGCCACATTGAGTCCGCGCTCGATCAAGTCCATCAGCAGGAAGGCGAGATCGTAGAACACATCACCGGTCGCCAAGTCGGGATCGAATTCGATGGCGTCGAACAGTGTCGGCTCTCCGTCGAGCAGCACGATATTGCCGAGATGCAGATCGCCATGACAGCGGCGCACGAAACCGGCGCGTTGGCGCTGCTCAAGCAGCGGGCGCAAGCGCGCAAAGGCCGCGCGCGTCGCCGCACCGAGCGCGGCCACTTGTGCGGGCGGAAACAGGCCGGGCTCGGCGGCGAGCTCGGCATCGTTCTGCGCGATGATCTCGGCAAGCTCCTCGGCGAAGCCGAAGCCGGCCGCCACCGGCGCCATCCCATGCGCTTTCGCGACCGCCCGTCCGAGCGCGTCGGCCAGCGCGTCGTCGATCTCACTGCGCTCGGCCAGATGATCGAGCGTCTTGGTTTCGTCGAAGCGGCGCATCTCCACCGCCCATTCCACCGGCGCACCGTCGCCGCCGATCGCAAGGCCGCCGCCGGGCGCACGCGTGATCGCCACCACGCCGCGGTAGATTGTCGGCGCGAAAGCCTGGTTGACCGCAATCTCGGCCTCACAGGCGCTTTTGCGTTTCTCCAGCGTGGAATAGTCGAGGAATGGAAAGCTCACCGCGCGCTTGATCTTCAGCGCCCGCTCGCCGGCAAGGAACACCGAAGCGGCGTGAGTATTGATGCGCGTGACCTTGGCGCCGCCGTGGGTCGCTGGCTGCCCAAGAAACGCCATGACCGCCTGTTGCGCGCGCTCGGCCGGACTCATGGTGTTCTCTGGTGTCCTCATCCCGCGGGCCTTGGGTCGGCGGTATCGTGGGTCCGCCCATGCAGGGGCGGACTGATCCAGGTCAATACGCGGGTTTGCCGGATGTGGCCATGATATGGCAGATAACCGCACCGTTCGATGATCGGAGATGATTCCCGTGACCACGCTGCCGCACAATTTCAAGCGCATCAGGCTCAATCTCGCCCGCTCCAAGGAGTTCCCGCAGGGCTCGCCGCGGCATGGTTACGAATTCGTGGCCCCGCTCGACGACAACGGTCATATCGACCTCGAGCAGTGGCGCCAGCATCGCGAAAATTGCCGGGTGCGCCGCTTCTGGGAGGGCGAGGACGACGAAATCGGCCTCTTGCTGCACAAGCCCGGCGGCTCCGAGCATGCGCGCTGGATGTTCGACTACAACCCGGAGCGCGCCGACGACGACGAGAGCGGCTACTGCTTCGGCGCCCACGCCTTTCGCCAGGGCGAATATGTCTCGATCCGCAACGAAGACGGCGAGATGCACACTTATCAGGTGGCCTCGGTGCAGAACGCGGTCTGACGCGGAGGCGCTGCTACGGCTGGTCGTCGTATTGCATGGGTGGCAGAAATCGCCATGTTAGCGTGCAAGGGGGCGGTCGCAGGAGTCCTTTCACATGCGCGCATTGACCGTCGAGCCCGGCCGGCCCAATTCCATCAAGCTTGAAGACGTCCCGCCGCCGCCGGAAAGCGACGGAGATATTCTGGTGCGTGCGCTGGCGCTCGGCATTTGCGGCACCGACCGCGAGATAATTTCAGGCGCCTATGGCTGGGCGCCGTCCGGGGCAAAGCGCCTCATTATCGGCCACGAATCGCTCGGCCGCGTCGAGCAGGCGCCGGCCGGCTGCGGCTTTTCGCCCGGCGACCTCGTGGTCGGCATCGTGCGCCGGCCCGATCCGGTGCCCTGTCCGTCCTGCGCCGCCGGCGAATGGGACATGTGCCGCAACGGGCAATACACCGAGCGCGGCATCAAGCAGCGCAACGGCTACGGCTCCGAGCAATTCCGCCTCGAACACGATTTCGCGATCAAGCTCGACCCGGCCCTGGACAAGCTCGGCGTGCTGCTGGAGCCGACCAGCGTGGTCGCCAAGGCCTGGGAGCAGGTCGAGCGCATTGGCCAGCGTGGCGCGGCCTGGCAGCCGCGCATCGCGCTGATCACCGGCGCCGGCCCTGTCGGCCTGCTGGCGGCGCTGCTCGCCAAGCAACGCGGCTACGATGTGCACGTCCTCGATCGCGTTGAGGGCGGCGCGAAGCCCAAGCTCGCGCGCGATCTCGGCGCCACCTATCACGCCGGCGATCTCGGCAAGCTCGAACCGGACATCGTGATCGAATGCACAGGTGCTGCTTCCGTGGTGCTCGACGTCATGAGTCGCAACGCGCCGGAGGGGATCATCTGTCTCGCCGGCGTATCGTCCGGCGGCCACAAATTGCAATTCGACGTCGGGGCTCTCAACCGCGCTATGGTGCTGGAAAACGACGTGGTGTTCGGCTCGGTCAATGCCAACCGCCGCCACTATCGCGCCGCCGCGGAAGCGCTCGCCAATGCCGACAAGGACTGGCTCGGCCGTCTGATCACGCGGCGCGTGCCGCTCGATCGCTGGCAAGAGGCCTTCGAGCCGCGCGCCGACGACGTCAAGACCGTCTTGGATTTTACGCAATGAATTTGATCAGGCGTAACGGCTAAGGCATGGCCTCCCGCATCGAAGACTACGCCATGATCGGCGATCTGAGCACGGCGGCGCTGGTCGGCCGCGACGGCTCGATCGATTGGCTGTGCTGGCCGCGCTTCGATTCCGATGCCTGCTTTTCGGCGTTGCTCGGAACTCCCGACCATGGCCGCTGGCTGGTCGCGCCGAAAGAAAAAATCACGCGAGTTACGCGTCGCTACCGGCCCAACACGCTGATCCTGGAAACCCGCTTCGAAACCGCCGAAGGCGCGGTGACGCTCATCGATTTCATGCCGCCGCGCACCGACGGCTCGCATCTCGTGCGCATGGTGGTGGGTGAGCGTGGCACGGTGGCCATGCACAGCGAGCTGGTGCTCCGCTTCGGTTATGGCGCGACGGTGCCATGGGTGACGCGGGTCGACGATCAGACCTTGCAGGGCCTTGCCGGGCCGGACACCGTGCTGGTGCGCTCGGACGTTCATTTGCGCGGCGAGAACTTTAAGACGGTGGCGGACTTCACCGTCACGGCCGGCGAAACATCGTCCTTCGTCATCACTTATGTGCCGATTGATACACCGTTTCCTAAGCCGCTCGATTCGCAACATATGCTCGCCACGACCGAGCATTATTGGACGCGCTGGGCGGCCAAGAGCCAGATTGGTGGACCGTGGAAAGACGCGGTGACGCGCTCGCTGATCACGCTGAAGGCGATGACCTACGCGCCGACCGGCGGCATGGTGGCGGCGGTTACGACCTCGCTGCCGGAGCAGATCGGGAGCGAGCGCAATTGGGACTACCGCTTCTGCTGGCTGCGCGACGCGACCCTGACGCTGCTCGCGCTGATGAACGGCGGTTATTACGAGGAAGCCAACAAATGGCGCGACTGGCTGTTGCGCGCGGTCGCCGGCAGCCCGGATCAAATGCAGATCATGTACGGGATCGGCGGCGAGCGGCGGCTCACCGAATGGCAAGCCGACTGGCTCCCCGGCTATGAGGCGTCGCGCCCGGTGCGCATTGGCAATGCGGCGCACGAACAGATCCAGCTCGATGTCTTCGGCGAGATGATGGACGCGATGCATCAGGCCCGCATTGGCAAGCTCGCGCCCAGCGAATCGCGCTGGGAGCTGCAACAGGAATTCATCGCCCATCTCGAAAAGGTCTGGTCGAACGTCGACAACGGCATCTGGGAGGTGCGCGGCGAAAAGCTGCATTTCACTTATTCCAAGGCCATGGCCTGGGTCGCCTTCGACCGCACCATCAAAAGCGCCGAACGCTTCGGCCTCGAGGGGCCGGTCGAGCACTGGAAGAAAATCCGCGACGAGATTCACACCGACGTCTGCCGGCTCGGCTTCGACACCGGCCTCAACAGTTTCGTGCGCTCCTACGGCTCCAAACAGCTTGATGCCAGCCTGCTGCTGCTGCCGGCGATCGGATTCCTGCCGCCCGAGGACCCGCGCATTCGCGGCACCGTCGCGGCGGTCGAACGCTCGCTCGTCACCGACGGACTGGTTCGCCGCTACAACACCGATGCAGCCGACGACGGCCTGCCGGCGGGGGAGGGGGCGTTCCTGGCCTGCAGCTTCTGGCTGGTCGACGCCTATCTCATGCTCGACCGCCGCGACGATGCCGTGCGGCTGTTCGAGCGGCTGTTGTCGCTGTGCAATGACGTCGGCCTGCTCAGCGAGGAATACGACCCTTATGCCAACCGGCTGATCGGAAATTTTCCGCAGGCCTTTTCCCACCTGGCGCTGGTCAACAGCGCCACCAACCTCGCCCATTCGACCAAGCCCTGCGAACAGCGTTCGGAACGCAAGCTCGCCCGCCACCCTTCCGAGGCCAATTCCACCTCTTAAGTCTATTGACCGCGCGCGGCCTGGCCGGGAAGAGTGCGTGGCTCAAGCCGTGGTCAGCGGCCAAGCAAGGGAGGAGCGCAGTGATTATCGATCTTCGTACCTACCGGATCATGCCGGGCCGCATGCCCGCGCAGCTCGACCTCTATGGCAAGCTCGGCTATCCCGTGCAGCTGCGCTATATCGGCGACCCGCTGTGCTATCTGGTCGCCGAAAGCGGCCAGCTCAACACGCAGGTGCATGCCTGGGTCTACGAGAGCGCCGGCGACCGCGAGGCCAAGCGCGCCGCGATGATGAAGGATCCGGACTGGAAGCATTTCCTGTCGGAGAATGCCAAGGCTGGCAACCTCGTCGAGCAGCACACCAGCCTGATGGTGCCGGCGCCGTTCGCGCCCAAGCTGTCGGTGCCGAAACCTCACGGCTGACGCGGAGCGAATATCGATGCGCGGCAATGACGGCACGCGGACCGGCGGCGAAATCCTGGTCGATCAACTGGCGATCCACGGGGTGCGCCACGTCACCTGCGTGCCGGGCGAAAGCTATCTTGCCGCGCTCGATGCCTTTTACGGCAGCGCCATCGCGCTCACCGTCTGCCGGCACGAAAGCGCCGCCGCCATTATGGCCGAGGCGATCGGCAAGGTGACCGGCCGCCCCGGCGTCTGCTTCGTCACGCGTGCGCCGGGCGCTACCAACGCCTCCGCCGGCATCCATATCGCGCGCCAGGATTCCTCGCCCATGATCGTGTTCGTCGGGCAGGTGGCGCGCCATATGCGCGAGCGTGAAGCCTTCCAGGAGATCGATTACCGCGCCGTGTTTGGCACGATGGCCAAATGGGCGACCGAGATCGATGACCCCGAACGCATCCCCGAGGTGGTGGCGCGCGCCTTCCATGTCGCCTGCCAGGGTCGCCCCGGCCCGGTGGTGATCGCGCTGCCGGAGGACATGCTGAGCGAGCGTGCGATCGCGGCGGATGCCAAGGCGTTCGAGCCGGCGGAGACCTGGCCGGGCCTGACCGACATGAGCCGGCTGCAAAAGCTGTTGTGGGCATCAAAACGTCCGGTCGCGCTCGTCGGCGGCAGCCGCTGGTCGGAAGCGGCCACCGCCGCGCTGATGCGCTTTGCCGAACGTTTTGCGCTGCCGGTCGCCACTACTTTCCGGCGCGGGCATTTGTTCGACGCGCTGCACCCCTGCTTTGCCGGCGATCTCGGCATCGGGCCGAACCCGAAGCTGCTGGCGCGCATCAAGGGCGCCGACCTGGTGCTGCTGATCGGTAGCCGCCTCAGCGAAATGCCGTCGCAGAGCTACACGCTGATCGACATACCCGAGCCGCAGATGACGCTGGTGCATGTGCATCCCGATGCGGACGAACTCGGCCGCATCTATCACCCGGCGCTCGGCATCAACGCCACGCCGACCGCTTTCTGCTCCGCGCTGGAAGGCCTGCAACCGCCCGACGAGATCGCCTGGCGCGGCGAGAGCGACGCCGCGCATGCCGACTATCTCGCCTGGTCGGAAAAAGCGACGCCGCAGCCGGGCGGCGTGAACATGGGCAAGATCATGGTCTGGCTGCGCGACAACCTACCTGCGGAAGCGATCGTCACCCTCGGCGCCGGCAATTTCTCCGGTTGGGTGCATCGCTTCTATCGCGTGCGTAAATTTGGCGGCCTCATCGGCCCCACCGCCGGCTCGATGGGCTACGGTTTCCCGGCCGCCTTGGGCATGCAGACGCTCCATCCCGATCGCATGGTGGTGTGCGTCGCCGGCGACGGCGACTTCCTGATGACCGGCCAGGATTTCGCCACCGCCGTGCAATACGAATTGCCGGTGATCGTGGTGATCTCCGATAACGGCCTCTACGGCACCATCCGCATGCACCAGGAGCGCGAATATCCTGGCCGCGTGATCGCGACGCAATTGAGAAACCCGGACTTCGTGGCTTATGCGCAGGCTTTCGGCGGCTTCGGCGTCAAGGTTGAGAAGACTGCCGACTTTCCAGCGGCGTTTGCCGCCGCGCGAAAATCCGGCAAGCCGGCGATCATCCACCTGAAAGTCGATCCGGAGGCGCTCACGCCGGGTATGTCCCTTTCCGGCATCCGGGAAAAGGCACTGGCCGGCGGCAGCGGCAAGAGCGGCACGCATCGGGGCTGACGTCTTAAGCTACTCGGAACATGTCCGCTCATGCCCGCCTAAGCGGGCATCCAGTCTTTCCATTCGATAAGTTCTGGGTCCCCGCTTTCGCGGGGACGAGCGGCGGAAGGTTTGCACCGCTTGCCTCCTTGCCGTGAATCGTCGTTCACTCGTTGGCATGCCCTATCGCCGCACCGAGAACGTGGTTCGCCATCTCGCCGAGCGCGAGCAGGCGATCCTGGCCGCGGCAACCAGCATCGCCGCCGAGGGCGGCATGGGCGCGGTGCAGATCGCCGCCGTCGCCGCGCGCGCCGGCATCGCCGCCGGTACCGTCTATCGTTACTTCCCGTCCAAGACCGATCTCATCGCCGAGCTGGTTGCGACGGTCGCCGCCCGCGAGCTCGCCGCCATGCAGGCAGCCGCCGACGCCGCGCCCGGGCCGTTGTCGGCGCTCGCCGCATGCATCGCCACCTTCGCCGCCCGCGCGCTCTATGCGCGGCGGTTGACCTGGGCGGTGACCGGCGAATCGGTCGAGCCGCAGGTCGACGCGCTGCGGATCGATTTCCGCCGGTCGCTCGCCACCGAGCTGGAGGCGCGCGTCAAGGCGGCCATCGGGGGCGGCCATTTGCCGGTATTGGATGCGCGCGTCGCCGCGTCGGCCATCGTCGGCACGCTGCTGGAAGGCGTGGTCGGGCCGCTGGCGCCGTCACACGACGGTGATGCCGCCGGCCAGCGCGAAGCCGTGCAGAGCGCGACGCTGCTGGCGCTGCGCGCGCTCGGCGTGATCGATGCGCGCGCCCGCGGCCTGGTGGCGCAATGCGTATTGCCGGCCGCCGAACCGGCGTCCTGAGCTTGCGTCAGTGCGTTGATTCTGCCGGCACCTCGTCGAGCGACAGCGTTACCTGCTTGACGCCGCGCTCGCCCGGATCGTCGGCGATATGAAAGCCGAGCTCGACGCACATGGTGAGCATGGTGGAATTCTCCGCCAGCACCTGGCCGCGCACGGTCTTCAAGCCCTTGGTCTTTGCATAAGCGATCATGTGCTTCATCATCAGCCAGCCGAGCCCGTGGCCTTTCAGCCGCGAGCGCACCAGGATCGCGAATTCGGCGTCCTTGCCGTTGGGGTCGTCGTGCAGGCGCACGACGCCGAGCATGCGGCCGCTTTGCTCCTCGATGGCGATGAAGGCCATGGCATGGGCGGGATCGTAATGGATGAGTGTGTCGATCAGCTCATTGCTCACCCCGCGCATGACCGCGAAGAAGCGAAGGCGCAGATCGTCCGCCGTCACTTCCTTGAGAAAATTGGGATAAAGCGCGGCGTCCTCCGGCTTGAGCGCCCGGAACAGCACCGGCGTTCCATCGCGCAAGACAACCTGGCGTTCGAGCATCGTCGCACCTCCACGCCGTTCGTCTCCGCGGAAGCGGGGACCCAGGGCCGCGAGATTGCGAACTCTATTAGACTGGATTCCCGCTTACGCGGGAATGAGTGGGTTTGTCACGCCGTTAATGCGACATCAGTACCGGCACCGTCATCGACTCCAGCAGCCCGCGGGTGGCGCCGCCGAGCACGAATTCGCGCAGGCGCGAATGGCCGTAGCCGCCCATCACGATCATGTCGGCGGATGAGTCGGCCGCATAGGACAAGATGGTGGAGGGCACGTCGATGTCGGGCGAGGTGATGCGCTTGACGTCGACCTTCAGCCCGTGGCGGGCGAGATGCTGGCCGAGGTCGGCGCCGGAGACCTCATCGCTCTTGGGCGGCTTGCTGCCGACCACGACGACCTCCACCTGCTTGGCCTTCTCGAGGAACGGCATGCTGTCGGCGATCGCGCGGGTGGCGGTGCGGCCGCCGTCCCAGCACAGCATAACGCGGTCGAGTGCCAAACCCGCCTTCTGAATGAACGGTACGAAGATCACCGGCCGCCCGCATTCGAACAGCACGCCTTCGTCGATCACCTCGTCGGGCATCGGCCTCTCGCGCGTGGGCTGGCCGACCACGACGAAATCGAAGCGCCGGCCGATGCGGCCGAGCAGGTCGGAGGCGCCGGAAACGCTGGCGCTCAGGACGCGGGTTTCAAACGAGATACCCGCACGCTTGGCCGCCTGCTCGAAGCGGGCGATTGCCGCGCGCGCGCTCTTTTCCGACTCGGCGCGCTGCGCTTCGAGGAACTGCGGGGGAATCCCGCCCATCACCGAGCCGGGGATCACCGGCTCATAGGCGAAGGCGACGCCGAGCAGGTGCGCATTGAACGCTTCCGCGATCGAGATGGCGTAATTGCCGGCCGGGTCTTGCGCGCCCAGCCCGAGGTTGACGACAACATCCTTGATCATGACGCTATATCTCCTCCCCGAGCGGGTCGCCCGGCCTTGTCATTATGGAAGCTCATCATGCTGCAGCTTTGACCGAGGTCAAATGCCAGCCGTGCCTGGTGCAGCCCTGGTTTACGCAGTTACTTCTTGCTGCCATCGGGGCCGAACTGCTTGAGATAAGCCCACAGGTTATCGATGTCCTTTTCCTTCTTGATGCCGGGAAAGATCATCTTGGTGCCCGGGATCTTGCTGCGCGGATCCTTGATGTATGCCTCGAAAGTCTCCTCTTTCCAGACGATGCCGGAATTTTTGTTGGCCGCCGAATAGCTGTAGCCCACCGCGCTGCCAGAATGGCGGCCGTCGAGGCCGTTGAGCTCGGGGCCCACCTTGTTCTTGGCGCCGGGTCCGACGGCATGGCAGGGCAAGCACTTCTTGAACACCCGCTCGCCGGCGGCCGCATCCTGGGCGTGCGCGGCCTGCACGGTCGCGGCCAGGGCCAATAAGGCTATCGCCAATATTGCTTTCATGGTCTTTGCCTCCCGAGTGGCGTTTCGCCGCCGCCCTGTGACCGATGGACCCATCCCGGTCTTGGAATGGTTTTGCCAGCCCTATGTGTCAGCCGTCAAATGGCTGATATCGTGTGAACCACGAGCCCAGGAGTTGTCATGTCGGTGCGGATGCCAGAGGTGGACGGTGCGGTGATGGCGCGGCGCGAGCGCATCGTCGCTGCGCTCCGCCAGATCGTGCCGGGCGAGGGGGTGATCGCCGGGACACGCGAAATGCGGCCCTATGAGAGCGACGGGCTGACCGCCTACCGCCAGCTGCCCATGGTGGTGGTGCTGCCGGAGACCACCGAGCAGGTTTCCGAAGTGCTGCGTTACTGCCACGACGAGGGTATCCGGGTGGTGCCGCGTGGGGCCGGCACTTCGCTCTCCGGCGGCGCGCTGCCGCTGGCCGACGGCGTGCTGCTCGGCATGGCCAAGTTCAACCGCATCCGCGAGATCGACTTCGACAACCGGGTCGCGGTGGTGGAGCCGGGCGTGACCAATCTCGCGGTCACGAACGCGGTCGCGCATGAAGGCTTCTATTACGCGCCCGATCCGTCCTCGCAGATCGCCTGCACCATCGGCGGCAACATCGCGGAGAATGCCGGCGGCGTGCATTGCCTGAAATACGGCATGACCACCAACAATGTGCTCGGCTGCGAGATCGTGCTGATCACGGGCGAGGTGCTGCGCATCGGCGGCAAGCATCTGGACAGCGCCGGCTACGACCTGCTTGGCATCATCACTGGCTCGGAGGGTCTGCTCGGCGTGGTCACCGAGGTGACCGTGCGCATCTTGCGCAAGCCGGAGACCGCGCGCGCGCTGCTGGTCGGGTTTCCGACCTCGGAGGACGCCGGCGCATGCGTCTCGGCGATTATCGGCGCCGGCATCATCCCCGGCGGCATGGAAATGATGGATAGACCTGCGATCCACGCGGTGGAGGAATTCGTCCATGCCGGCTATCCGCTCGATGTCGAGGCGCTGCTGATTGTGGAGGTCGACGGGCCGGCGGCCGAGGTTGATCATTTGATCGAGCGCATCGAGAGGATCGCCAACGAATGCCGCGCGGTGTCGTGCCAGGTTTCGAATTCGGAGGAGGAGCGGCTGTTGTTCTGGGCCGGGCGCAAGGCGGCGTTCCCGGCCGCGGGGCGCATTTCGCCCGACTACTACTGCATGGATGGCACCATCCCGCGCGGCCAACTGCCGCTGGTGCTCAACCGCATGAAGGACATGTCGCAGAAATACGGATTGCGCTGTGCCAATGTCTTCCATGCCGGCGACGGCAATCTGCATCCGCTCATCCTCTATGACGCCAACAAGGAGGGCGAGCTCGACCGTGCCGAGCAGTTCGGCGCCGAAATCCTCAAGCTCTGCGTCGAGGTCGGCGGCGTGTTGACCGGCGAGCACGGCGTCGGCGTGGAAAAGCGCGATCTGATGGGCGTGATGTTCTCGGAGACTGATCTCAACCAGCAGCAGCGCGTCAAATGCGCCTTCGACGCCAAGGGCCTGCTCAATCCCGGCAAGGTGTTCCCGACGCTGCATCGTTGCGCCGAGCTCGGCCGCATGCACATTTCCGGCGGCAAGCTGCCGTTCCCGGATATTCCGCGGTTTTGAT
>CAYLMY010000059.1:1915-15320 GCA_964384635.1 uncultured Undibacter sp. | reverse complement strand
CGCTCGGTGGTGGCGGCGGGGCGCAAGGCCTCCGACACCAGCGCCTCGCGGCCGTAGGGCTTTGCCGGCACGAGCGCGGTCACGTCGCCGCGCGTGATGCCAATACGGTCGAGCAATGCGTGCATGGCGAATTGGGCGTGGCCGGCGGCGGGCAACCCGTCGTGGCTTTCGTCGTCATCGTTACCCGCGATCAGCGCCCAGGAGGCATCGTCGAGATGCGTGTCGAGGCTCGGCAGCACCACGGCGCCGTGCGGCAGGCGCGCGACGGTTGCGAGCAGTTTGGCGGTCGCCGGCATCGAGCCGGTGGAGCCGGCCGCGATCACCGGCGCGTCCGAGTCGGCCAGCCGCTTAGCCTCGGCCTCGATGAGCTTGTCGCGGCGCTCGGCCAATTCGATGGCGCCCAGCTCCTTGAGTCGCTCAGGCCAGTAGCTGCGCGCGATCTTCAGAAAGCACAGCGAAAGCTGCCAATAGGGATCGAGCGCATCCGGCACCAGCCCGTCGAGCTTGTCCCAAGAGACCTGCCGCGTGGTCATGTCGTCCATCAGCCGGGCGAGATCGTCGGCCAGGCCGAGCGCGGCCGACGGCGTATTGGCGATGAGGTGGGAGCCTTCGGCGCCGCGCATCTCCGGGGAATTCGCCCATTGCAGGATCAGCTCGGCCAGCAGCAGGCGGCGTTCCGATGGGGCAATAGCCGGCGGCAATCGCAGCGCGGCTTCGGCCAGCTCGGCGGTGGCGGCGTCGGCGAAGGCGATCTCGTCTTCGTCGAGATCGCCGAGCGCGACGATGCGCGGCAGGATGGCGGCGTCGCCGGCAAGCGTGTCGAGGAACACCTCGCGCGCCAGGCGGCAGGCGCGCCGCGTCGGCAGATAAAGCGTGGCGCGCGCCAGTTCGAGCGGATCGCGGCCGGCCGGGAAACCGGGCACCAGCCGGCCTTCGCGCAGTGCGTCGATCAGTGCCGGCAGGAACGGCGCCGAGGCGGGGATGTTGAAGACGTTGGGACGACTCGCCGGCATGGCGCGAAGCATACACGCTTGCGCGCGTAGCCGATCAACCGGCGCTCGCTTTGATCGCGGCTTCCGCCAGGGCGACGGCGTCGGGAGTGCCGACATGCATCCACAAGCCTTCCAGCCTTAAGCCATGCAGGCGGCCTGCTTGCTCGGCGCGGTCGAACAACAAAGTGAGCGGGAACTCGCCAGCCGGCGCGTCGGCGAACAGCGCTGGCGAAAATATCGCGGCGCCGGCATAGACGAAAGGCGCCACCGCGCGCTCGCCGCGCTTTTGCAAGGCGCCGTCCGGCGCCATGGTGAAATCGCCGCGTCCAGCATAGCCGACGCTGCCGGCGGTGGGCGCGAGCAGCAGCAGCGCGTCCATCGCTTGCGCGTCGAAGGCGTTCACCAGGCGCCGCAGGTTCGGTTTGACGCCGTCGATCCAGAGCGTGTCGGAATTGACGTGAAAGAACGGCGCATCGCCCAGCTCCGGCAGCGCCTTCTTGACGCCGCCGCCGGTACCGAGCAGCAGGCCGCTTTCGTCGGAGATCACGATTTGCGGACGGGCGCGGACGGCCAGGTGGCGCTGCATCTGCTCTGCGAAGTGATGGACATTGATGACCGCGCGCGCAACGCCGGCTGCAGCGAGGCGGTCGAGCACGTGGTCGACCAGCGGCTTGCCGGCGACCTTCACCAGCGGCTTCGGCACGTTGTCGGTGAGCGGATGCATGCGGGTGCCCATGCCGGCGGCGAGCACCATGGCGTTGCGGGGTGTTTGCTTCATAGAGGTGCGAGCGATTTCAGCGCGGGCACGTTGGCGCGGTACCAGCCATTCAGCGGCGCCAACGCCGGATGCGCCAGTGCGCGCCGCAGATAGACCCATACCCGCGGCAGATGACGCAAATATTGCGATTTGCCGTCGCGGCGGTCGAGGCGGGCGAAGATGCCGAGAATCTTGCTGGCCCGCTGGGCGGCGAGTGTCGAATAGGCGCGCGCAAAGGCGGGCGCATCGAAACTTGCATCGGCGGCAAGCCGCGCGCGGGTGTAGCGCGAGAGCAGTGCGATCTCCATCAGCTCGGGCACGTCGACGCGCGCGTCCTGCAGCAGCGAGGCGAGGTCGTAGGCGGCGTGGCCCAAAACGGCGTCCTGGAAATCGAGCAGGCCGACGTGCGCGACGCCTTCGCGTTCCGGCAGCCACAACAGATTGGGCGAATGGAAATCGCGCAGCACCCAGGTGGCGGGGGCTTCCAGCACAGGGGCGAGCGCGTCGCGCCACAACGCCAGGTACACGTCACGCTTGGCGTTGGAGACTTTCGCTTCGAGCTTGGGCAGATACCAGTCGAGCAGCAACTCCGCCTCGATCAGCAGCGCCTCCAGGTCGTAGCGCGGCAGCGCGTAGTCGACGCCCGGCTCAACCGGCAGAACCTCCGGCAGGCGCTCGCGATGCAGCGCCGCCAACAGATCGACCGCCACCATGTAGCGCGCCTCGATCGGCGTCGGCGGCTCGCCGGCCACCAGCAGCTCGTCGCCGAGGTCCTCGATCACCAGCAGGCCGGCGGCACGGTCGGCGGCGAAAATCGCCGGCGCCGAGAAGCCGCGCGCGCGCAAAGCGCCCGCCAGCGCGATGAACGGCGTCACCTCCTCGGCCAGATGCGCGATGGCGCTGTAGGGCTTGCCGTCGCGCACTGCGGGTCCGTCCGGCCGCTTCGGCGCATTCATCAGAATGTAGGTCGCGCCCTTGAGGGTGAGCCGCTCGTAGCAGCGCGTGGAGGCGTCGCCCTGGATGCGCCGCCGCTCGGCCGCGCCGAAGCCGTTGCCGTCGAGAAAGCGGCGGATGGCGAGGATGCGCTCGGCCCTGGCTGCGAAGCTGCCATAGCCGGTGACGCGCGCGTGGCGGAACGTCTCGCCCCGCTGCGGCGACAGCGTCAAGGCGATGTCGAGCCGATCCGTCGGCAGGAAACCGGCGGCGCGGTCCGGCCATTCCAGCAACGTCACCGTACTGTCGGCCTCGTCCTCGAAGCCGAGCTCGGCCAGCTCCGCCGGGCCCGACAGCCGGTAGAGGTCGGCATGCATCAGCGTGAAGCGCGGCAGCGGGTAGCTTTGCGTCAGCGTGAAGGTCGGACTCGGCACCTCGACACGTTCGTCGCCGGCGAGGTGGCGGATCAGGGCGCGGGCGAAGGTGGTCTTACCGGCGCCGAGGTCGCCCGACAGCGTAATCAGGTCGCCGGGCTCGATGGCGGCGGCGATATCCTCCATCAACGCTCGCGTCGCCTGCTCGTCGGCGAGCGCCACCGTGAAGCTGAAGCCGCCGGACGTGGTGGGGAACATCGAATCATCCGCCCTGTGCCGGAACCTTATATGCGGCGGAGGCGGTGGTGGGCCAGATGTGGGGGTTTTCGGGGAAAAGCAGGCTTATTCAGGTGAGTGCGACGCCGCGGAAGTTCCGTTAGCCGACATTATCTCAGGTGTTTCGACTGACGGGGAGTCCGCCCAGATTCCGGCAAACCGATACGAAGAGGTCGGGCGATCCTTACCGGTCGTTTCTGAACGCGAACAATTCAATATGACTATCAGTACCGAGCGGAAAATCGAAATGATTTGTTAACCAGCGGATTCTTTAGCCGCGGCATTCACTAACGCGGTACCCCCGACGAAGATGTACATTAAATTACGTGTGGTATCGCTGCCATGAACGTTTTCGCTGTGCTTTGCGCATAGTGTCTTGGCAGGGTCTCATGGGGGTCAAGTTTCCTGCGTCGGTAGCCGCGCAATTCGCGCGTGCTGCGGGCGCGGCAATTAAACTCAAAAAGCCCATTGGCGGCCCCATTCGGCTGACCGTCGTCTGCGCGGTATTGCTCTCGATTGTAGTCGTGAGCGGCAGCAGTTACTTTCTGTTCCAACTGCACAACCGCATTCGGACGGTAAACGAGCGGGACCTCTCGAACATTGCGTTGGTCCTCGCGAAGCAGATCGAGCAATTCTTTACGACCGTGGAGAGCGTGCAAGCGGGTCTCATTAAGGACATCCCAGCTTTAGCGATCATCGATACCGCCAACGGTGAACGACTGTTATCGCGTCATGACGTTTATCTCAAATTGCGCGACAAGGCTGCCGGCATGCCCTATGTCGGCTCCCTCACAATCATCAACGCGCAAGGCCGGCTGATCAATTTTTCACGTCAATGGCCTATCCCGAACATCAATGCTGCGGATCGCGACTTCTTAAAAGCGTTTCGAGCCAATCCGAGTTTGACGTCATTCATTAGTGAGCCGATTCACAATCGTGCCAGCGGAAGCAGGGTTGTACAATTGGCGCGCAAGATCTCCGGGCCAAATGGCGAGTTCTTAGGCCTGATCACGACTGCAATCGAACTGCAATACTTCCAAAAATATTTCAGTGAAATTTCGCTCGAACCGGGCAGCGGGGTGACCCTCTTTCACCAAGACGGCATGGTGCTTACGCGGTATCCGACGATTGACTCAGTTGTCGGGCATCGTCTTCCGAACGCATTGAGTCTCAAGCTCGTCGCCACCGTCGATCATGGAGTCGGCGTGAGCACGGGTGCGATGGACGGCCGCGTCCGCATGATCGCCTCCCACCGAGTCGGCAGCTACCCAATCGTGGTAGCCACAACCAAGACAACCGCCGAAATTTACGCTGGTTGGCGGCAAACCGTTGCATTCGTGAGCACGATATCGGTGCTGACGATAATCACGATCGCGGCGTTTGCCTCCCTTTTCATAAGACTGTTTGAGAATTATCAGGCCCTGATAAAGGCGCGCGCGGAGCGGGAAAAAGCCGAACAACTCCGGCAGCAAAGTCTGCAATTCGATGCGGCCCTTAATAATATGTCTCAAGGGCTTGTGATGTTCGACTCCGCCGAGCGGGTCGTCCTATGCAATCAGCGTTACATTGAAATTTCCGGGCTTTCCCCTGATTTTATGCGGCCCGGCCGGACGTTGCGCGAGATTCTTCAAGTTCGCCAGGCGCAGGGCAACTTTTTCAGAGACATCGAGGAATACCGTCGCGAGCTTCTGCAAGACCTAGCCAACGGTAACACCAAAAGCCTTTTCATCGAGACCAACGATGGCCGCTCGTGCAATGTCGTGAATGTTCCGATGGCGGGGGGCGGATGGGTTGCCACGCACGAAGACGTGACCGAAATAGTCCGCGCGGAAAAGGTGAACGAGCAGCAAAAGCTGCAACTCGATGCGGCGCTTGAAAACATCTCGCAGGGGCTTTGCCTGTTCGACGCATCGCAACGATTGATCGTCTGCAACAAACGGTATGCCGAGCTATACGGATTGAATGACGCGCAGACAAAACCCGGTACGACGCTTCGCGCGATCCTGGGGCATCGAATTGCACGTGGAACCGCGCCGGAGGATCATGAAAACTACTTCAAGGATCGTCTCAGCGAAGTATCGATAAATCAGCCATATCAAATCGTAAATCGGCTGCGCGATGGGCGCTACGTTTCCGTTATCCACCGGCCGATGCCGGGCGGCGGGTGGGTGGCCACGCACGAAGACGTGACCGAAGCAAAGGCCCGAGAGGAATCCTTCCGTTTGCTCTTTAAGGGCAACCCCGTGCCGATGTGGGTTACCGATCGCGAGAGCTTGCGTTTCATCGCGGTCAACGAGGCCGCGATTATGCTCTATGGCTATACGCGCGAGCAATTCATGGCGATGATATTGGCGGACTTATGCCCGCCCGCGGACCGCGAGCGCTTTGCGGAGCATCTGCGTATGCTACCGGAAATCCAATTGACCGGAAATATTAGACAACACTGGAAAGCCGACGGAAACCCAATCGATATTGTCGTATTTTCGCGGACTTTAAATTACGCCGGCCATCAAGCGCGATTGGCCGTTATCCACGATATCACCAAGGTCACGCTGGCCGAAAACGAGCTTCGTCGCACCAAGAAGTTTCTCGACACCATCATCGAACATGTACCGGTCTCGATTATAGTGAAGGACGTGGCAGGGCTCGAAACGGATGCGAGCGACGGCCGATTTACTTTGTTCAATCGGGCCTACGAAGAGCTTACCGGCGATTCGCGCGCTCCATTGATTGGAAAAACCGCCTACCAGATATATCCGAAAGACCGCGCAGATATAATCCTGCAAAGCGACAATGAGGCGTTGCAGTCAACCCAGGCGGTGACCAATCGGGAACATGCGATCCTCACGGCCAATGGTAGTCGTCTCGTAACGGCAAAGAAGACCGTCATCAGGGACGACAACGGCAGGCCGCAATATCTTCTAACTGTTTTGGAGGATGTGACTGAGCGGCGCCGCGCGGAGCAGCACATTTCGTACTTGGCATATATTGATCCATTGACCGACCTGCCTAATCGAGCCACGTCCATCGAATATCTTGCTGAAACGCTCGATAAAGCGTCAAAAAGCGGCGAGCAATTTGTCGTTCTGTGCCTTGATCTCGATCGCTTCAAAGAAGTCAATGACGTATACGGACATTTGATTGGCGACGGTCTGCTGTGTGAGGCGGCCCGTCGCTTGCAAACGGCTGCCGCAGGCGCATTCCTTGCGCGCGTCGGCGGCGATGGCTTCACGCTCGTTGTAACAAACGGCCCGCAGCCGGAGACCGCCAAGGCGCTCGGCGAGCGCCTGCTTGCTGCTTTTAGAGACGATTTTGAGATCGACGGCCATCGCATCCAGATCGGCTTGAGCATCGGCGGCGCCGTCTACCCGAGCGATGGCACCGACGCCAAAGAGCTGCTCGCCAATGCCGATGCCGCGCTATATCAAGCCAAAGCGGAAATGCGCGGATCGATGCGGCTTTTCGATGCGGAAATAGGCACGCAGCTGCGCGAGCGGCACGACTTGCAGAACGATCTGCGGGCCGCTTTTAGTCGTAGCGACTTCTTCTTGCACTATCAGCCGCAGCAGAAGGTTGGTTCAAAAGAAACGATTGGTTTTGAAGCGTTGGCCCGCTGGCATTGTCCAAAGCGCGGCATGGTATCACCCAGCATATTTATCCCTATTGCCGAGGACAGCAATCTCATCATTCCTTTGGGCGAATGGATTCTGCGCGAAGCCTGTCGCGAAGCGGCCTCTTGGCCGAAGCCGCTGACAATTGGGGTGAATGTCTCGCCGGTTCAATTCCACCATGGCGACTTGCCAAGACTTGTTCATTCGATCCTGCTCGAAACCGGGCTGGCTCCGAATCGACTCGAACTGGAAATCACCGAGGGCGTATTGATTGACGATTTCTCACGCGCGGTATCGATCCTCCGCAAGCTTAAATCACTCGGCGTGCGGATCGCGATGGATGACTTCGGGTCAGGATATTCATCACTATCCTATTTGCACGCATTCCCATTCGGTAAAATCAAGATCGATCGTGCTTTTATCGGCAATTTGGAGCACAACCATCATTCGATGGCGATTGTCCGGGCAATTATTACTCTCGGTCATAGCCTCGATGTTCCGATCCTGGCCGAAGGCGTCGAGACCGAAGCTCAGTTTGCCTTCTTAGTGCAGGAAGGCTGCGATGAGGTGCAGGGATATCTGACGGGTCGGCCGCGCGCGATCGAGAGCTACGCCCGACTGATCGGCCGTGATGTCACCGCAAAGCGAAATAAAGCCGCGGCGGGCTAACTCAAGGCGGTAACTAGGCCGCGCTCCGCTCCGCTTTCTGCTCCACCGGGAACAAGCACGTCACCCTGGTGCCCTCGCCGGGCGTGGAATCGATAGCCACGCTGCCGCCGTGCAAATGCATAAACGAGCGCACCAGCGAGAGGCCTAGGCCGGTGCCGCGGTGGCCCGAGCCCATCGAGTCGGTCTCGAACCAGTCGAACACTTTGTCTTTTGATTCGGGCGGAATGCCGGGGCCGTGGTCGACGACCGTGAACACCACGGCGTCGGGCCGCCGCTCGGCGCTGAGCGTGACGGTGCCGCCCGCCGGCGAGAAGCCGACCGCGTTGGACAATAAATTGAACAGGATTTGCCGCAGCCGCCGCTCGTCGGCTGTGAAGCTGCCGATTGCGGGCGCGGCGCGGATATCGAGCGTAAGGCTGTCCTTGACCAGCCGGTCCTGCACGCCCTCGGCCGCCGCCTCCATGCTGGCGCGGATGTCGACTTGCGTGAGGCTCAGCGTCATGGCGCCGGCGTCAATGGTTGCGAGGTCGAGAATATTGTTGATGAGCGCGAGCAGCGCGTTGGTCGAGATGGTGATGTAGCCGAGATATTCGCGCTGCTTATCGGTGAGCGGGCCGAAGGCGGGATCACCGAGGAAATGCGCGAAACCGATGATATTGGTGAGCGGCGAGCGCAATTCGTAACTGACGTGGTGGACGAACTCGATCTTGATCTCGTCGGCTTCTTCCAGCGCCTCGTTGCGCTCGCGCAACGCGCGTTCGACATTCACCGTGTCGGTGACGTCCTGGAAGGTGACGAGCGTGGCGCCGTCGGGCAGCGGCATGGTGGTCATGTTGATGGTCGCGCCGTCGCGCCGCTCGATGCTGGCGGCGATCGGCTCACGCTCGTCGATGGCCGTGACCGCGGCGCGTAAGTTCCGCCACACCGCGCTGTCGTCGTGCAGCGCCTGGCACCAGGCGGTCACCTGTTCGACATGGGGATGCTGGTCGAGCGCCTCGGGCGAAAGCTTCCACATGCGATGGAAGGCCGGATTATGCAGCCGCACGCGGCCGTCCGAGCCGAACACCGCCACCGCCTCGGCGAGATGATCGAGCGTCTCGCTCTGCACCTTGATCAGCGCGTCGTAGCGCCGATGCAGGTCGAGGCTCTCGGTGACGTCGTCATAGAGATAGGTCACGCCGCCTTCCGGATTGGGCGTGGTGACGACGCGCAAAGTGCGCCCGTCCGGCAGGTACCAGGTGTGTTCCCGCGGCTCGGTCGCGCGATAGGCCTCGTAGAGCTGCTGCTTCCACTGCCGGAAGTCCTGCTCCTCGGGCAGCTTACGCAGCGAGCGCAGGCGGTCGAGCACGCCGGAATCGGTCGGGGTCTGGTCGAGGAAACCGGCATCGATCTCGAACAGCGAGCGGAAGGCGGTGTTGTAGAACGTCAACTTGCGGTCGACATCGAAGATGGCGACGCCGGTGGCGAGCTGGTCGAGCACGCGCCGGTGAGCATCGATCATGCGTGCGAGCTCGGCGCGCATGGCCTCGACTTCGGTGCGATCGATGGCCATGCTGGCGGTGCCGGCCCCGCTCCGCGCGTCGACCACGTCGAAGATGCGGCGCTGGCCCGCGACGATAGCCGGCAGCCGGCCGGCGTAAGGCTCACCGGCGGCACGGGCGTGCTCAAGTTTTTCGCGCGCGGCGCGGTCGAGCAGTTCGAGCTCGCGCGCCACCGCATCGGCGGCATCTTCCGCTTCCACCGCGCGCGCGTAAGCGGAGTTCACGAAAATCAGCCGGCCGTCCTGGCCACGCGCCCAGACCGGCGCGGGCAGCGCGTCGAGCACGCCCCGCATGGTCTCGACGTCGCGCAAGAGCTTGTCGTGGCGGGTGGCGAGATCGACCAAGTCGCGCTCGATACCGCCGACATCGCGCAGACGCAGCACGGCGCGGCCCGCGACCGCGCGGCCTCCCGCCTCGATCGGGCGCCCGGCGGTGGTGGTGAACGTCATCACGAAGCCGCGGCCTTCAGCCCGCAGCGCCTCGACCGCGCGCTCCATCTGCTGCGCCGCCGGCGGCTCCAGCCAGGCGCCGAAGGCAAGCACGCGCTCCGGCACATGGCCGGGAACGAGGATGGACGTGTCGCCCACGATGTCCGGCTGGTCGGCGGCGGCCGCCCAGTCGACCAGCACCTGCGGCTCCGCCAACAGCAGCGCCTTGAGGCGGTCGACCTCGGCATGCAGCGCTTCGTGCTCTTCGCGCGCGGCCGCTTGCATGCGCTCGGCCTGGCGGCGGGTGCGCACCAGCACGAGCGTTGCGAACGCCGTGAACGACAAGAGCGCGATGGTGAGGATGAGCGTGGCGATATCCTGGCGGCCGAGCGTCAAAGTGGCGCCGTGAACGGCGTCGATGACGGCGTCCCAGGCGCCGGTCTCGGCCTGTGCCGGCGTGCCCAACGCGATGGCAAAAAGAGCGGCAACGAAGGCGGCGAGGAATCCGCCCCGCCGCGGACGAGAACGCAGCCTCCCGTTCGCCGTCCGGATCGTCTCCGGCATTGAAGGATTGCCCCAGGAATGCGGGCGGTGTCCGCCACACCATCCGCGAATCGGGCGACTTTAACCCCGCGGGGACTCGTGCCGAAAGAGTCCAGATCGTGAACGGATGCGTTAAGTGGCCGTACGGCGGAGCTATTTCAGCGCTTCCGCCTGCCGCGCCATGTCTTCGACATTGATGCGGGTGAGCGCCGCCGAGAAACGGCGCTCGGCTTCGGCCAGCGCCGGCCGCACCACGCCATTGACCAGCAACGAGGCCGGCAGCGGGTGGTCGCTCAGCTCTTCCGCGCTGCCGGCGGCGCGCAAGATGTCGTCGGCGCTGATGCGCCGGCGCTCGCGCCCGAGCGCGTAGCCGCCATGCGGCCCGCGGATACCTTTGAGGATGCCGTCGCGCACCAGCGCCTGCAGCACCGGCTCGAGATGGCGCGGGGGCAGCTTGTGGCGGGCGGCCAGCGCCTTGGCCGAGACCGGGCGGCTGCGGGCGTTGACCGCGACGTCGATCACAGCGGCAATGGCGAAAATGCCCTTGCGGGATACCAGCGGCATGGATCGACACCGGTCGCGATTGCAACGAGTTGCCGCGGTATTAGGCTACAGTCATCTATCCGTCTACCTGAAACTGGAAACTTGTCCTCAGCAACCTCCGGTCGAGCCAAAACCGCCGTGACCGCGCGCGGTCCCATCGAGCGAGCCCACCTCGCGCAAGCGCGCGCGGCTGACCGGCCCGATCACCAATTGCGCGATGCGCATGCCGCGGGTGATCGCCGCTGCTTCGCTGCCGAGATTGACCAACAGCACCTGGATCTCGCCGCGATAATCGGCATCGATGGTGCCGGGCGCGTTGAGCACGGTGAGGCCGTGGCGCGCGGCCAGCCCGGAGCGCGGCCGTACCTGCGCCTCATGGCCTTTGGGGAGTGCGATGGCGATGCCGGTAGGGACGAGCGCGCGGGCGCCGGGCGCAAGCGGGAGCGGCGCGTCGGCCGGCACGGCGGCGATGAGGTCGAGGCCGGCGGCGAGGGCGCTCTGGTAGGACGGCAGCGGCAGGTCTTTGCCGTGCGGCAATCGTGTGATTTGGACGTCGACCGTACTCACGCTTTGTTTTCCTTAAGCGCTTCCGCGATGCGGCCGATCAGCATCGATGCCACGTCGTCCTTGTTCTGCGGTGGCCAGGCCTCGACGCCGGAGGCGGTGACCAATTCGATAGTGTTGCGGTCGCCGCCCATGATGCCGGAGGCCGGCGAGACGTCATTGGCGAGGATCCAGTCGCAGCCCTTGGTGGCGCGCTTAGCCTTGGCATTGGCGGCGATGTTCTCGGTCTCGGCGGCAAAGCCGATCACCAGCTTTGGCCGCTGGGTTTTGCGGTGCGCGATGGTGGAGAGGATGTCGGGATTTTCCACGAGGGCAAGCGCCGGCGTGCTCTCGCCCAGCGTCTTCTTGATCTTCTGCGCGCTGTCATTGGCCACGCGCCAGTCCGCCACCGCAGCGGCGAAGATCGCGACGTCGACCGGCAGCGCGCGCTCGGCCGCTTTCAGCATCTCGCGCGCGCTCTCTACGTGCACGGTCTTGACGCCGGGCGGATCGGGCAGATTGACCGGCCCGCTGACCAGCGTCACCTCGGCGCCGGCAAGCGCTGCGGCGGCCGCGATGGCATGGCCCTGCTTTCCGGAGGAACGGTTGGCGATGTAGCGCACCGGGTCGATCGGCTCGTGCGTCGGGCCGGAGGTCACCAGAACGCGCTTGCCCTTCAACGGCAGTTCGCTTGTGCGCGCGAGCAACTTGCCGGCGGCGTCTGCGATCTCCAGCGGCTCGGCCATGCGGCCGAGCCCGCGCTCGTTTGCTTCCGCCATCTCGCCTTCGTTGGGGCCGATAAATTGAAATCCGTCGGCGGCGAGCTGGGCGAGATTGCGCTGGGTCGCCTTGTTCGACCACATGTGAGGATTCATCGCCGGCGCCAGCAGAATCTTGGCGCTGGTCGCCAGTAGCACCGCGGTGGCGAGATCGTCGGCGTGGCCGCCGGCAAGCTTGGCCATCAGATCGGCGGTCGCCGGCGCCACCACGACGAGATCGGCTTCGCGCGCCAGCCGGATGTGGCCGACGTCGAATTCGTGCGCCGGATCGAACAGGTCGGTGAACGCGCGCTCGCCGGTGATGGCCCCGGCCGCCAGCGGCGTGACGAAGTGCTCGGCGGCTTTGGTCAAGATGCAGCGCACCGCCAGCCCGCGCTCTTTCAGCCGGCGGATGAGGTCGAGCGATTTGTAGGCGGCGATACCGCCGCCGATGATCAGCAGCACGCGCCGGGCATGGGCCGGCCGCGCTTGCGGCACGCGCACGGCGGGAGCCGGCGCTTCGGCGGGCGGTTCGCCCGCGGCGGCGTCGCGCAGAATGGTGCGCACCTCATCCTCCATGGAGCGGCCATGGCGTGCCGCGCGCAGGCGCAGGAGCTTTTTGAGCTTGTCGTCAAGCTGCCGGACGGTCAAGGAGGCCATCTAAATCCTCTGAGATACCATCATATTAGCGAGATTTGATTTCATTGCAATCATCGCAATCAATGGGTTACGGAAAATATTTTTAAAGCCGGCGTTGACGCAACCGGGTCCTCCATGTATTTAACCGAAAGGTTATTTAACCGAACGGTTCACAAAGACCATGCCGACCGACCGCCTGAGCAACACCTTCGCCGCGCTCTCCGATCCCACGCGCCGCGCCATCCTGGCGCGGCTGGCGTTGGGCGAGACCTCGGTCTCCGAACTGGCCGAGCCTTTCGCCATGAGCCTGCCGGCCGTCTCCAAGCATCTGAAAGTGCTCGAGCGCGCCGGCCTCATCACGCGCGGCCGCGACGCGCAGATGCGGCCCTGCAAGATCGAGGCGAGCGTGCTGAAGGAGGCCGACGACTGGCTGGAAGAATACCGCCGGCTCTGGGAGCAGCGGCTCGATCGGCTCGAGGACTATCTGCAGACCTTGCAAGCGGCCGACGCCAAAACTCGCAAATCGAAGGAGAGGAAACGTGGGCGCAAAAAATAGCATCGACCTCAAATCCGATCCGCGCTCGATCATTAGCTCGCGCATATTCGACGCGCCGCGCGATCTGGTGTTCGCCGCCTTTACCGATCCGAAGCATCTGGCCGCGTGGTGGGGCCCGGATGGGTTTTCGCTCACCACGCATTCTTTCGATTTCCGGCCGGGCGGCGTCTGGCGCTTCGTGATGCATGGGCCGGACGGCCGCGATTACCAGAACCGCGTTACCTATGACGAGATCGTCCCGC
>CAYLMY010000059.1:0-1815 GCA_964384635.1 uncultured Undibacter sp. | reverse complement strand
GGGCCGGACGGCCGCGATTACCAGAACCGCGTTACCTATGACGAGATCGTCCCGCCCGAGCGCCTCGTCTACCGCCATGGCGGCGGCGACGATGTCGAACCGGTGCATTTCACCCAGCGGCTGACTTTCGAGGATCTCGGCAACGGCCAGACGCGCCTCACTTGGCACGGCACGTTCCCATCGGCGGAAGAGCGGACGAGGGTGATCGAGAAATACGGCGCCGACAAGGGTCTGGCGCAGACCATGGGGCGGCTCGCCGACTATGTAGCGGCGATGGGAACAAAGGCATGACGAATCTTTCCGTTCATTCCCGCCCAAGCGGGAATCCAGGGCCAATTACTCAACTTCGGCGATCGATCGCCCTGGGTCCCCGCTTTCGCGGGGACGAGCGGGAGAAAACGTCACGACAGCGCGCGCAGCGCCGCGCGCAACTTGTCGGGCACCAGATCGGGCAGCTCGCGCTCGACCGCCGCGTGGGTCTTCTTCCAGATGGGAAAAGCTTTGTTGAGCAGCGCGCGCCCGGCGGCCGTGATGGTCAAGAGCCGGCTGCGGCGGTCCTCCTTGTCGACTGCAACCTTCACCAGCCCGCGGCGTTCCAGAGGCTTGAGGGCGGCAGTGAGCGTGGTGCGGTCCATGGCGAGCAGGTTGGCGACGCTGCCGAGCTTGGGCGGCACCGGCCGGTTAAGCGACATCAGCAGCGAGAACTGGCCGTTGGTGAGATCGAGCGGTCGCAGCGCCTCGTCGAAGCGCCGCGCCAGCGCGCGCGCGGCGCGCTGGGTGTGCAGGCACAGGCAGCCGTCGCGCACCACCGGGGTCGCCTCGAACGGCAGGGCGGAAGGATTTGACATGGGCTTAATATGTTGATATCAACATATTTGTCAATGACCCCACCGGGCCCTGCGCGCGTTATCCCCCAAAACCCGCGCCAAACCGCAACAAAGGGCCCGGCGGTGCAACCCGAGCGAGGAGGACGACATGCAAGTTCAGCCCTATCTGTTCTTCGACGGCCGCTGCGACGAGGCGATCGACTTCTACAAGACGGCGCTTGGCGCCGACGTCGCCATGCTGATGCGCTGGAAGGACAGCCCCGACAAATCCATGTGCACGCCGGGCAATGAGAACAAGGTGATGCATTCGAGCATCCGCATCGGCGAAACGACAATGATGGCGTCGGATGGGCGCAATACCGGCAACCCGAATTTCCAGGGCTTCGCGCTCTCGCTCAACGCCAAGGACGAAGCCGATGCCGACCGCCTGTTCAACGCGCTTGCCGACGGCGGAAAAGTGACGATGGCGCTGGCCAAGACGTTTTTCTCGCCGCGCTTCGGCATGGTCGCCGACAAGTTCGGCGTCAACTGGATGGTCCTCGTCGGATGAGCACGTTCAGCAGAGGCAAGTAGGAGGACAGGATGGCCGAGCAAGCGAGCAAGGATTTCGTGATGTCGCGGGTGTTCGATGTGCCGCGCGACCTGCTCTGGAAGTGCTTCACCGATCCGGAGCGCATGAAGCACTGGTGGGGCCCCAAGGGTTTCACGGTCATCGCCTCCAAGATGGATCTGCGCGTCGGCGGCACCTATCACTATGGCATGAAGGCGCCGGACGGCTCGCTCATGTGGGGCCTGTTCACCTATCGCGAGATCGTGCCGCAGGAAAAACTGGTCTTCGTCAACTCATTCTCCGACGAAAAGGGCGGTGTCACCCGTCATCCGGCCGCGCCGACCTGGCCCCTGCTGATGCTCTCGACCTTCACCTTCGAAGACGCAGCCCACGGCAAGACCAAGTTCACCGTGCGCTGGCAGACGCTCGACGCCACCC
>CAYLMY010000058.1:0-15381 GCA_964384635.1 uncultured Undibacter sp. | reverse complement strand
CGATTGTGGTTTTTGCAGGCAAAATTCCCTGTTCCTCCACCGAAGTTCCCCTTTCTTTTTCCTGTTAGCAGGGAATTTGGCAGTGGAGACCGCTTCGAATACGACTGCGTCCGCTACCACCCATTCTCCGAAGATTTCAGGCTTCCCGGTCTCCGCAAAAAGCGCTCATTATCGTGCCAATGCGGAGACACGCCGGGATCAACGAGTTCCACGCGACGCGTGGATTGTCCCGGAAGACTGTGCCATAAATATTGCGTGCGGCAGCATAATTCGGCGAGGAAAATTCGATGCAGCTGAAAGTCGGACAAGCGGCAGCGTTCAGCGCCTCAATCGTTTTGACAATCGCACTTCTGGTGGCATTCTCTGGGTCGCTTCGTGCCGAGGAGGACGGCACCGAGGCTCAGCGGGCCGCCTGCACACCGGATGTCTTTCGTCTCTGCGCTTGGCACATCCCGGATCATGCTGCGATTGAAAAATGCCTTCGGCAAAATAAATCCCGTCTCAATGCGAAATGTCGGGAAGTCTTCGAGGGTAAATTAAAGTAAATTGCCGCCCGGCGTAGTAATTTTCCCGAAACGTCGCAATATCGTACCGCTCGCGGAGCCGGCACGCCTAAGGCTTCAACCGCGGTCGGATGCCGTTGGCGGCTGCGCCGCTTTATCGCCCCATTCCCGCGTCACGCCTTGCGCGCAATATGCTATATTATATGTGATTCAGGGTGAGGCAGGGGCGGGCCATCGGGGGCCGCCGGCGCTCCCTTAAAAAACGAGAACTACAAGCTCATGATGAATCCCGACGAACCGCGCGCGCCGGCCGGCGTGCACGACGACCACAGCGATATTGTCTATCCTTCCGCCGTTCCCTTCGTGCTGGTGCATCTGGCCTGCCTGGGGGCGATTTGGAGCGGCGTGACTTGGACCGCTGTCATCATGGCCGTGGTGCTGTATTGGGGTCGCATCTTCGCCATCGGCGCCGGCTATCACCGCTACTTTTCCCATCGCGCCTATGCGACCAGCCGCGTCTTCCAGTTCATTCTCGCTTTCGTCTGCCAAAGCACCCTGCAGAAAAGCGTGCTGTGGTGGGCGGCCAAGCACCGCCACCACCATCTGCATTCCGACACCGAGCTCGACGTCCATTCGCCGCGCCACACCGGTTTTCTCTACAGCCATATGGGCTGGATCTTCGCGCGCCGGCACGACAGTTTCGACATGGTCAAGGTCGCCGACCTCGCGCGCTATCCGGAGCTGATGTGGCTGCACCGCCATGAGCGCGTGCCGGCCTATGTGCTCGCCGTGCTGTGCTTCCTGATCGGCGGCTGGCCCGGGCTGTTCGTCGGCTTCTTCTGCAGCACGGTGCTGGTTTTCCACGGCACCTTCTGCATCAATTCGCTGGCCCATGTCAGCGGCGCTAAGCGCTACGTCACCGGTGACGATTCCCGCAACAACTGGCTGCTGGCGATCTTCACCATGGGCGAGGGCTGGCACAACAACCACCATGCCTGCCAGAGCAGCGTGCGCCAGGGCTTCCGCTGGTGGGAATACGACCCGACCTATTACGGTCTGAAGGCGCTGTCTTGGACCGGACTGGTCTGGGACCTCAAAGCGCCGTCGGCGGCGCTGCTTCGCAATGAGCAACGGCTCGGCTCGCGGGTCATCGACCGGGCGGCCCGCCAGCTCGCCGCCAGCTTCAATTCGGAGTGGATCGCGGGCGCCATGGCTGCGGCGCTGGGCAACGGGTCGCTTGTCGCGCTGCAGCAGCGGCTGTCCGCGGCGCAGCACCAGGCCGTGGAGGTGCTGGCCAATGCCCATCTGCCGCACCTGCCGACCCGGGCGGAATGCGCCGCCCGCGCCCGTGCCATGTTCGCCCGCACCCCCAGCGTCGACGACATCGTCGACCGGGCCTATCAGCTGGTGCTGGACGCCATCAGCGCCCGCCTGTGCGCCGTCCCGGTCCAGGCCTGAACCGGCGTCCCGCACGGCATAGTTGCGGGCCGGCCACGCGGGTAGAGGCTCCATCTTGCCGATGCGGTCCGAGGGCCCGCTGGGGGCTTGCTGAGGCGTAAAAAAATACCTTCAATACGCGGGAACTCGGCCTGTCTGGACCCGTTAGGACTGACATGCGCGTCATTTTGGCTCAGCCGCGGGGGTTCTGCGCCGGTGTCGTGCGGGCCATTGAGATCGTTGAACGCGCCCTGCAGACGTTCGGCCCGCCGGTCTATGTCCGGCATGAGATCGTCCATAATCGCCACGTGGTCGAGAGCCTGAAGGCCAAGGGCGCCCGCTTCGTCGAGGACCTGTCGGAAGTCCCACCGCAGGCGGTCACCATTTTCAGCGCGCATGGCGTCGCCCGCGCGGTGGAGGAGGAGGCCGAGCGGCGCGGCCTCAACGTCATCGACGCGACCTGCCCGCTGGTCAGCAAGGTGCATAACCAGGCCAACCGCTACGTCCGCGACGCCCGCCAGCTCATTCTCATCGGCCATGCCGGGCATCCGGAGGTCGAGGGCACCAAGGGCCGCATTCCGGTGCCGGTGCATCTGGTGCAGACCGAGGAGGACGTCGCCAAACTCGATATCCCGCGCGACACCCCCATCGCCTATGTCACGCAGACGACGTTGAGCGTCGACGACACGCGCGGGATTATCGCAGCGCTTGAACGCAAGTTTTCCGACGTGGTCGGGCCGGACACCCGCGATATCTGCTATGCGACGCAGAACCGGCAGAGCGCGGTGCGCGAATTGTGCAAGCTGGCCGACGTGCTGCTGGTGGTGGGGGCGAGCAACAGCTCCAATTCCAATCGCCTGCGCGAGATCGGCGCCGATTCCGGCATCCCCAGCTATCTGATCGCTGACGGCAGCGAATTGCGGCCGGAATGGGTGCGCGGCGCCCGGACGGTCGGGATCACGGCCGGGGCCTCGGCGCCCGAGACTTTGGTCGAAAACGTCATCGACGCGCTTGCGCGACTCGGCCCGGTTGATATCTCAACCATGGCCGGACGGATCGAGGACATCGAGTTCAAGCTTCCCGCTGCCTTGGCGGATTCGAAGCCGCCCAAGCTGGCGACCGCCTAGCGCTTGCCGGAGCAGCGCTGAACTGCTTTATCGGGAGCGCAAAAGGAGCACCGGAACGGCTTGCGGCCGCATCCGCCACTGCTCATGTTTTTAGGGATTTGCAATGGGCATTCCGCTGCTGCAACAGGCCTACGTCGGCGGCTATGTCGTCCGCCAGCACCTTAAGGGGCGCAAGCGCTACCCGCTGGTGCTGATGTTGGAGCCGTTGTTCCGCTGCAACCTCGCTTGCGCCGGCTGCGGCAAGATCGATTACCCCGACAAGATCCTCAACCAGCGCTTAAGCGTCGCGCAGTGCCTGGAGGCGGTCGACGAATGCGGTGCCCCGGTGGTCTCGATCGCCGGCGGTGAGCCGCTGATCCACAGCGAACTGCCGCAGATCGTCGAAGGCATCGTGGCGCGCAAGAAATTCGTCTACCTGTGCACCAACGCGCTGCTGATGGAAAAAAAGCTTTCGCAATACAAGCCGAGCCCGTTCTTCGTGTGGTCGGTGCACATGGACGGCGGCCGCGAGATGCACGACCGCTCGGTCTGCCAGGACGGCGTCTACGACAAGGCGCTGGCCGCCATTCGCAAGGCCAAGGAGCGCGGTTTCCGCCTCAGCATCAACTGCACGTTGTTCGACAACGCCGATCCCGATCAGGTCGTGGACTTCTTCGACGGCGTCAAGGAAATGGGCGTCGACGGCATCACCATATCGCCCGGCTACGCCTATGAACGCGCGCCCGACCAGCAACATTTCCTCAACCGCACGCGCACCAAGCAGCTGTTCCGCGACATCTTCCGCAAGGGCCGCGGCGCGCGCAACTGGTCGTTCAACCAGTCAAGCCTGTTCCTCGACTTTCTCGCCGGCAATCAGGAGTATCACTGCACGCCTTGGGGCAACCCGACGCGCAACGTGTTCGGCTGGCAGCGGCCCTGCTATCTGCTGGGCGAAGGCTATGCCCGCAGCTTCCGCGAGCTGATGGAAGAAACCGATTGGGATTCTTACGGCACCGGCAATTACGAGAAGTGCGCGGATTGCATGGTGCATTGCGGCTACGAGGCGACCGCGGTCACCGATGCAATCCGCCATCCGCTTAAGGCGCTGCGCGTCGCCCTGCGCGGCGTCGAGACCGAGAAGGCCATGGCTCCCGACATCCCGCTCGACAAGCAGCGGCCGGCGCAATACGTCTTCGAAAACCACGTCGAAAAGAAACTAGCCGAGATCGGGCAGGCCGAACCCGCGCCCAAGGCCATGGCGAGCGCGGGCTAGCGCGGCGCGCGCCACCCAGGCGTTGCGCGTGACGCTTGGCATGCCGGCGATATCGCCCGGCCGGCGCCACAGCGCGCGCAACACGGCAAGTGCATCGAGCGAACCGTCGGCGCGCATGCCGCACAAGGCGGCCTGCGGCACGCGCTGGCGGGCCGGATCGGCCACCACCCGCAACACCGCAAACGGCAGGCCGTGGCTGTCGGCAATCGACGCCGCAATGTGGGATTCCATATCGACCGCGGCAGCGCCGGTTTGGCGGAACAGGCGCAGCTTGTCCTTGGGCTCCGTCACGGCTGCGTCGATGCCGAGGACCGGCGCGTGCACCGCGTCGGGGCGCGACTGCAACAGGATTTCCGACCAGCGCTCGTCGGTCGGCAGCGCGCCGCGCACGCCGTTGGCCCCGATCACCGAGGAGGCAACGATACAAGTACCGGTGCGCAGCTGCGGATCGAGCCCGCCGGCGATGCCGAAGCTGATGATGCCGCGGCAGCCCGGACCGACGGCGGTGGCCAGCGCCACCGCCATTTGGCTGCCGCGTCCGCAGCACACTTTCGCATCGTTATCGCCGAGCGCCAGCTCGGCCTCGAAATCGAGGCCGGTCGCGACGACGACGAAGGGCTCAGGCGCGCTCATATGCCGAACGCGACGTTGCTGCTGTTGGCGCTCTTCAGGTTGCGGTAGCGCGCCAGCGCCCAGAGCGGGAAATATTTCGGGTAGCCGTGATAGCGCAGGTAGAAGACGCGCGGAAAGCCGGTGCCGGTGTAACCGCGCTCGCTCCACAACCCGTCGGCCTGTTGCGTTGCGAGCAGATAGTCGATGCCGCGCGCGAGTGCTGGGTGCCGGACCTCGCCGGCGGCCATCAGGCCGAGCAGGGCCCAGGCGGTTTGCGAGGCGGTGCTGGGAGCGGGCTCGTGGCCGCCATAGTCGAGTCTGTAGCTGGCGCCGTCTTCGCCCCAGCCGCCGTCAGCGTTCTGGATGGCGATCAGCCAGGATGCGGCGCGTTTGATCTCGGGGGCGTCGTGCGCGAGGCCGGCGGCGTTGAGCGCGCAGAGCGTCGACCAGGTGCCGTAAATGTAGTTGACGCCCCAGCGGCCGTACCAGGAGCCGTCGCGCAACTGGGTGCGGCGCAGATAGTCGATGCCCCGCTGCATCGCCGGCGAGGTGTCAGGCGTCAAGCCAAGCTGCGCCAGCATGGAGACGCAGCGCGCGGTCAGGTCGGGCGAGGGCGGATCGAGCAGGGCGCCGTGGTCGGCGAACGGGATGTTGTTGAGGAATTCGCGGGTATTGTCGGCATCGAACGCGCCCCAGCCGCCGTCGCTTGATTGCAGGCCCTCGATCCATTCGCGGGCGCGGGCGATTGGCTCGTCGAAGGGCCGCGCCGCGCGTTCCTTCTGCGCGCGCTCCATGCCCATGACGATGACGGCGGTGTCGTCGAGATCGGGATAATGCGGATTGGCATATTGGAAGGCCCAGCCGCCGGGCCGCACAGCCGGGCGTTTGAATCCCCAGTCACCCTTGATGTTAAGTTCCTGCAGTGGGAGCAGCCAATCGAGCCCGCGCTGTGCGGGCGCGATATTGCCGTCGCCGGCTTCAAGCAACGCGTGGGCAGCAAGCGCGGTGTCCCAGACCGGCGATACGCAGGGCTGGCAATAGGCTTCGTCGTCCTTGACGATGAGCAACTTGTCGATTGATTTTCGCGCCACCGCGCGGTCGGGATAATCGTCCGAAAATCCAAGCGCGTCGAACATCATGACCGAATTGGCCATGGCGGGAAAAATCGCGCCCAGCCCGTCTTCGCCGTTGAGGCGCTCCTTCACAAAAGCAACTGCCGCCTCAATGGCGCGCTTGCGCGTGGTGCGCGGGAAGACCGGCTCGGATTGTTGCAGAATGATATCGACCAACCGAAAGAATTCGTACCAGAGCCACTTCTGATGCGGCGCCTTGCGCTGGCGGACGGTGTACTGCGGCGGCGCGAGGAACAGTTCGTCGACGCGCACGCCTTTGCGGTTGCGCGCGCGCGGCTTGAGCGCCTGCAGCACGAGCAAGGGCACCAGCACGGTACGGCCCCAATAGGAAATCTTCGCAATATGGAAGGGGAACCATGCCGGCAGCAGCATGATCTCCACCGGCATCAATGGAACGGCCGACCACGGCAGGATGCCGTAGAGCGCCAGCAGGATGCGGGTGAACACGTTGACGTTTGCCGCACCGCCGCGCGCGCGGATGGCCTCGCGCGCCTGGCGCATGTGGGAGGCGTCGGGATCGTCGCCGATCATCTTGAGCGCGAAATAGGCTTTCACGCTGGTGCTGATGTCGAAGGCGCCCCCGTGAAAAAGCGGCCAGCCGCCCGCAGCCGATTGCCGGCGCCGCAGATAGACGCCGATCTTGCGCTCGAGCTCCAGATCGGGGTCTTCGCCGAGATAATGGGTGAACAGCACGTATTCGGCCGGAATGGTCGCATCGGCCTCCAGCTCGAACACCCAATGGCCGTCGGCGCGTTGCGCCGAGCGCAGTGCGGCCGCCGCCGTCTCGATGCGTTGATCGAGCAACGAAGTGGCCGGTTCTTTCTGTTTCAACGGCAGATCGTTCGTGTCACGCATTGTCGGTCGGCGTCTTAAGCGGCGGCGAGGCGGGCGGCACGCTCGCCCGAACGGATGGCGCTTTCGATGGTCGGCGGCAAGCCCGTCGCGGTCCAGTCGCCGGCAAGGAAAATATTATCCCACGCCGTCTGCGCCGGCGGCCGCAAGGCTTCCTGACGCGGGTCGGTGGCGATGGTGGCGCGGCGTTCGCGCACCACCTGCCACGGCGGCAGGGCGTCAGGCAAGCCGGCGACTTTCGCGACCTCGCCCCAGACGGTGCGCGCCAATTCCTCGCGCGGCAACTGCATCAACGCGTCGGCGGCGCTGATAGTCACCGACAGGCGCCCGGGATAGGCGAAGATCCATTGCGTCAAGCCGTGTACCACGCCGGTCATGGCTGGCAGCGCCACGGGTTGGTCGACCCTGAAATGCACGTTGGCAATGGCGCGAAACTCGTTCGGCGTTTGCAAACCTGGCAGCAGGCGGGCGGCGACATTCGGCGGCACGGCGAAAATGACGACATCTTCCGGCGCGAGTCCAACGGTTTCGCTGCCGAAGTTGAGACTGGTCGCCCGGCCATCCTTAAAACCGATGTCGTGCAGTTCATGCTCAAAACGCACGGTCGCGCCTTGCGCCTTGAGGTAGTCGATCGCCGGATCGACGAAGGCGGCAGAGAGCCCCTCTTGCGCGATCAAGGGGCGGCAGCTGCGCCCACCGGATGCAAGCGTCTCGCGCATCAGCGTGGCAGCAAGGCGGGCGGAGGCCTCCGGCGGCTCGTTGTTGAGCGTGGCGAGCAGGATCGGCTCGATCAGCCGTTCGTAAAGCGCGCCGGAACAGGGGATCGCCTCGCCCACGGTGCCTTCGCCCGGTCGCCACAACAGCCGCGCGAGCACCAGATAATCGCGGACGCGGGTGTTGGGCACGCGGCGGGCCTCGCTGAAAATCCACCACGGCAGCAGGCCGTCGCCGAGGCGGAGCTGCCAGCGCTCGTCGGTGGCGAGATCGATAAAATTGAAATCGGCTTCGTGGGGGCCGCGCATCCGGTCGGTGGTGCCGATGGTGTCGAGATAGGCGAGCGCCGAGCGGTTGCCGGACAGGATCACGTGATTGCCGTTGTCGATCATCATGCCGAGCGCGGCGTCGTGATAGGAGCGGCAACGGCCGCCGGCTTGCGCGCCCGCTTCGTGCAGGATCACGTTGTCGCTTCCTTGCGCAAGGCGCGTGGCGGCGGACAGTCCCGCCAAGCCGGCGCCGATGACGTGGACCGTGCGGGCCATCACGAGACGAAGCTGCGGATTAGGATCTGAGCGATCTGGCCCTTGCCGAGCTTGACCGGCGCGCGCGGCGGCGACCAGCCGCGCGCGATCAGCCGGCTTAAGATTCGGCGATAGGCTTCGGCCATGATGCGCGGCGCGCGTACCACGGCGCGCGGTGCGCGCGCCATGATGGCGTCGGCCTTGTCGAAATGCCCGGCGGCGCGCGCGGCGACGGCGGCGCAGACCTTGCCGAGCGCGGGGTTGGCCAGGACCACCTGCGGCTCGTCGGGCGCGATGCCTGCTTTCTCCAGCAACTCGCGCGGCAGATAGAGCCGGCCGATTGCAGCATCCTCGTCGAGGTCGCGCAGCGTATTGGTGAGCTGCAAGGCGCGGCCAAGATGATGCGCCAGCGCGACGCCGTCATCCTGCGCCATGCCGAAGATGCGCACGCTGAGGCGCCCGACGGCACTGGCGACGCGGTCGCAGTAGAGATCGAGCGTTTCGAGGTCGGGCGCGCGGATATCGGCGCGCACATCCATCTCCATGCCGTCGATGACGGCAAGGAAATCCTTGCGCGCCAGGCCGAAGGCGCGCACCGCTTGCGCCAGGCTGCCGAGGTGGGGCGGCGCGTCGCCGGCGTAGAGCGCGTCGATGTCGCGCCGCCATTGCGCCAAACGCGCGAGCCGCTCGGCGCGATCGCCGGCCTCGTCGGCGATATCGTCCACCGCGCGGCAGAAGGCGTAAATGTCGAACATGGCGCTGCGCTGCGCGCGCGGCAGGATGCGCATGGCGGCATAGAAGGAGCTGCCCGAGGCGGTGGCGGCGGCATTGGCGGCGCCGTTTGCGGCTCCGGCATGCCTGCCGTTGCGGCCGGTGAAGCGGCGTGAGGCGCTTTGCATGATGCCGAGCAAAGCAAGCCCTGCGACTTCCAGCTTGCCGAGGTGGACGCGCTCGGATAGCGGATCGTGGTCGCGCAGCGTGCGCGCCAGCCGCTCGGCCAAGCGCTGGATCACCGCCACCTCCAGGCTCAGGCCGCGGTCGGCGATTTGCCCCGAAAAACCGGCGCTTTTCTGCAGCAGTCCTTCCACCCGCGCGCAGCAATCGTCAAGGCAGGTGCGCAAGGACTGTGAGGCCGCGGGCGCATTCAGGTTCTCGACGCGCGCGCCGTGCCGCGCCAGCAGATCGAGCGGCAGATAGACGCGGTCGAGATCGCGGTAATCCTTCGCGCAGTCTTGCATGTGATTGATGATCTGCAGCGCCGCGCAGAGCGCGTCGTTGGCCGGCCAACACGCGTGCGGTTCGCCATGCACGTCGAGCACGAAGCGGCCGACCGGCATGGCCGAATAGCGGCAATAGTTCATCAAGTCGTCCCAGTCGCGATAGCGCTGCTTGGTGACGTCAAGACGAAACGCCGTCAGCAAGTCTTGGGCATGCTGCGGGCTGAGCGAACGTTCCGCCAGCACGCTGCGCAGCGCGACGCCTGCTGGCTCGGCGTCGCTTTGGCCGAGCAGCGTCGCTTCCAGACTGTCGAGCAGCTTAAGCTTGTCGGCCGGCGGCAGCGTCGCGTGATCCGCAATGTCGTCGGCGGTGCGCACGAAATCATAAAAAGCCATGATCGGCTTGCGGTGGCGCGCCTGAATCAGGCGCGAGGCGACCGGGAAGTTTTCGCCGCGGTGGTTCTTGCCGCTGCGCAGATCGGCGGCCAGCGTCATCGCGCGTCTCGCGGCGCCGCCTGGAAGCGGCCTTTCCAGGCGCCGCCGCGGCCGCGCGCGTATTGCACTGCGGACTCGATCGTCCAGATCATGTAAGTGAGTGCGATCAACGGCACGGCAAGTCCCCAAAGCGGATTGAGGTCATAGAGGCGCAGCGTCGGCTGAAAAGCAATGGCCATCGCGCACCATGCGGCAAGACCAAACCATGCGGCCGTGCCCGAGGCGAAAACAGCGAGCAACGGGCCGGCGAGAAAAGCAATCGCCATCGCCACTATGGCGGCGACAAGCAGGAGTGGAGAATAGCGCAACTCGGCATAGGCCGAGCGGGTGATCATGCTGCGGATCGATCCGAATCTGTCGCGGCGAATACTTTGCACGCGGGTGCTCAAGCCCAGCCAGATCGGACCGACCGTTTTGAGGCGCTTGGCAAGCGCGCAATCGTCGATCAGCGCGCCGCGAATGGCCTCGATGCCGCCAGTCCTGGCGAGCGCGTCGCTACGCACCAGCATGCAGTGGCCCGCCGCCGCCGCGGTCGCGCGTTCGCGGCGATTGACCCAGGCGAACGGATAAATCATCTGGAAAAAGAACACGAAGGCGGGAATGAGACAGCGCTCGGCGAAGCTCTCGCAGTGCAGCCTGGCCACCACCGAAGTCAAAACGGTGGGGCCGTTCTCGGCGCGGCTGACAATGCGCCTCAGGGCCGGCGGCGCGTAAACGATATCGGCGTCGGTCAGCACCAAATATTTCGGCTTGCGCGTTTGCGTGAGCGCAAAGTCAACGCCTTGTTTGAGCGCCCACACTTTTCCGGTCCAGCCCGGCGGCAAGGGCCGGCCTTGCAGGACGACGAGGCGGTCGCGCGCACCGATTGCCTCTGCGGCCTCGCCGGCGATAGTCCCGGTTCCGTCCTGGCTGTTATCGTCGATCACGATGACATCCAGCTTGCCCGGATAATCCTGGCCGAGCACCGAGCGAACGCAGCGCGCTATGGTGACGGCTTCGTCGCGCGCCGGGATCACGGCTGTGAGCGGCGGCCAGACCGCGGGGCCGGGCAGCTCGGGCCGGTCGTCCCGTTGTCCGGCCAGCCAAAAGGCGCCGCGCGCCGTCAACAGATAAAGCCACAGCGCCAAGACAAATAAGGCAAAAACTTCAACCATTGAGGAACAACCCCCGGGCGCGCCGCGCCCCATCCGGCGGTAAAACGGGCGCCAAGCTGCTAAGTTCCAACAAGGCCGCCATCGGCGCAAGCCGAGTCAGGGGCCAGGCGGCAGAGCTGGCACGTCGCAGCCGGCATGCGGTCCGCCCAAATTAAGAGAGCTTCCGGCGGGGCAGGCCGGAAGCTCTCGCTAGGCGAAGACTGGCGAGACTGTGCCGCTTATGCGGCCTTTAGCGCCTGATCGAGGTCGGCGATGATGTCGTCGATATGCTCGATGCCGACCGAAAGCCGCACATAGCTGTCGGTGACGCCGGTCTTTTGCTGCTCCTCCGGCGTGAGCTGCGAATGGGTGGTGCTGGCCGGATGGATGGCGAGCGAGCGGGCGTCGCCGATATTGGCGACGTGGTAGAACATCTTGAGGGCTTCGATGAACTTGCAGCCGGCCTCGCGGCCGCCTTGCTTGAGCTCGAAGCCGACCAGCCCGCCATAGCCGCCCTTGAGATAAGCGTCGGCGCGCCGCTTGGGTTCCCCGCTCATCTTGCCCGGATAAATGGTCTTGGCGACCTTGGGGTGCTTCGATAAGTAGTCTGCAACTGCTGCCCCGTTTGCGCAGTGCTGGCGCATGCGCAGCACCACGGTCTCCAGCCCCTGGATGTGCAGGAAACAGTTGAACGGCGAGGCGGCGGCGCCGATGTCGCGCAACAGCGTGACCCGCGCCTTGATGATGTAGGCGATGGGCCCGAGCGGCTTGACGGCCTGCGTCCACACTGCGCCGTGATAGCTCGGGTCCGGCGTGTTGAGCATGGGGAAGCGGTCGGCGTGCTTCTCCCAGTCGAAATTGCCGCCATCGACGATGATGCCGCCGATCGAGGTGCCGTGGCCGCCGATATATTTGGTGGTCGAATGCATGACGATGGCCGCGCCATGCTCGATCGGCCGGCACAGCACCGGACAGGCGGTGTTGTCCATGATGAGCGGAATGCCCATCTCGCGGCCGATCTTGGCGACCTCCGCGATCGGGAAGACGGCGAGCTTGGGGTTGGGCAGCGTCTCGCCGTACCAGCAGCGGGTGCGCGCATCGCTCGCCTTGCGGAAGTTTTCCGGATCGGCCGGATCGACGAAGCGGCATTCGATGCCCATGGTGCTCATGGTGTTCTGGAACAGGTTCCAGGTGCCGCCATAGATGTCGGTCGAGCAGACGAAATTGTCGCCGGCGTGGCAGATGTTCTGTACCGCAAACAGCGACGCCGCCTGGCCGGAAGCGACCGCCAACGCGGCGACGCCGCCTTCGAACGCGGCGACGCGCTCTTCCAGCACGGCCTGCGTCGGATTCATGATGCGGGTGTAGATGTTGCCCAATTCTTTGAGCGCGAACAGATTGCCGGCGTGCTCGGTCGAATTGAACTGGTAGGACGTGGTCTGATAGATCGGCACGGCCACCGCGGTGGTCGTCGGGTCTGAGCGATAGCCCGCGTGCAGGGCGATGGTTTCCGGATGTTTACTGGTAGTCGGCATGCTTCCTCCCTCTGGCGTTTTGCTGTTGCGGTTTGTTGATCCGCGCTCGGCCCGGCAGGGTAGACGGACGGCGATAGGGGCATCAAGCCCATCCGACCGTTGGAATATCTAAAACACCAGCGTAACGCCCGAGGCGACCAGCAGCACGGCCAGCGCCTGGCGAAAGCGCAGGTCGTTGAGCTTGCCGTACAGCCGCCAACCGATCCAGGTGCCGAGCATGAGTGGCGGCAGCACCGCCAGCAGCAGGATCACGGCGGCGCGGTCGAACGCCACCCACAATATGCCCGCCAGCGCGACGCTGTGCATGACCATGACGTATGGCTGGTAGACGCCGCGGGCCTTCGCCTTCGGCCAGCCGCGCAGTTGCGTCCAGATGGTCGGGATCACGCCGGAATAGCCGCCGAGGCCGCCGAGCACGCCCCCGATGAAGCCGATGCCGGCATCGGCGGGCCGGCCGCCGGCGGCGACGGTCTTAAGTTGCGGCACGGTCAGCACATAGCTCCCGAACGCCAGCAGGAAGACGCCGAGCACTGCCTTCAGCGTGGCGGTGTCGGTATGGGCGAGGTAGTGCACGCCGATCGGCGTGCCGGCGAGACCGCCGAGCACGAAAGGCCACAAGCGCGGAAGCTCGATATGACTGCGCTGTGGCCAGATGGTCGTCAAATGCAGCAGCAAGCCGCAGGCGGTGACCAGGATGGCGGAATGCACCGGGTCGATGCGGTGCAGCCAGATCGAGGAGGCGGCGAGCCCGAACGCGAAGCCGGTGCCGCCGGCAGCAATGCCGCCGACCAGCGCGCCTAGCCACAGCATCGCAAGGGTGTCGAAGGACAATCCGGCCAGCATCGCTCAGGCCAGCTTGACAAGGCGGGCGAGCCCGACCGCGAACACGGCGCAGGCGCTCAACACGCTGCCCGGGCCGGCAATGGGAGACGCCGGAAATTTCGGCGGTCTTGTCGCATATGGCGGTCGTCCCATGGGCGTTCGGGTGCGCTTTCGATTTTTCCGTTCGCGCATCGTGCGGCAGTTTGCGATAGCGTGGCAACCGACATTTTCGCCAGGGAGCCGCCGATGTCCGAAGCCGCCCGGAGGATCGAATATGCGCTGTCCGAGCGTTTCGGCGAGCGCTTCGCGGTGGATGATAAGCTGCCGGGGCTCGACGAACTGGCCCGGGTTTCCGCCCGCCGCGTATGCCGGCGCTATCAAAAGCGCGCCGTGGCGCCGGAACTCTTGCGTCTACTGTGCGCCTGCGCACTGAGCGCGCCGTCGAAAAGCGATCTGCAACAGGCCGACATTCTCATCGTGCGAGACAACGTCAAGCGCGACGCGATCGCCGACCTGCTGCCCGCCATGCCCTGGGCGCGCGAGGCGCCGGTGTTTCTCGTTTTCCTCGCCAACGGCCGCCGCGTGCCGCAGGTCGCCGCCCTGCGCGGCAAGCCGTTTCCCAATGACCATCTCGACCTTTTCTTCAACGCGACGGTGGATGCGGCCATCGTGCTTGCTACCTTTCTGCGCGCCGCTGAGGCGGTTGGGCTGGGCTGCTGTCCGATCAGTGTCATCCGCGATCATGCCGCCGTGATCGGCGAGCTTCTTGCGCTGCCTGAAAAAGTCGTGCCGGTGGCCGGCCTATGCGTCGGCTGGCCGGCGGAGGAGGGCGCCATCTCGCCGCGCCTGTCGCTTTCGACGACGCTGCACGAGGACCGCTTCGCCGAGGGCGATCTCGCCGGTGAGATCGAGGCTTATGACCGCCGGCGCGCAGCAACGCGTCCTTACCGAAGCCAGCGCGACGTCGCGCGCTTCGACCGCGCGAAATTCTACGGCTGGTCCGAAGACAAGGCGCGGCAATACGCGGTGCCAATGCGCGCCGACTTCGGTGCCTTCGTGCGCGGCAAGGGCTTTCATCTGGACTGAACCCATCCTATAGGGATGAGCGGCAGTGAAGGGGGGAAGGTCATGGGTATCCCGCAATTCCTGGTGCACAACAAAAAGGACACGGTCGGCGTGATCGTGGTCGAGGGCCTCAAAGCCGGAACGATGATGTCGGGGGTCAACACCGCCAACAACTCGACCTTGCGGCTTAAATCCCGGATGGCCATTCCGATCGGCCACAAGATTGCGCTCACCGACATCAAGAGCGGCGCCACCGTTCGGAAATATGGCCAGGACATCGGCAAGGCGGTCGCCGATATCGCCAAGGGCGAACACGTGCACGTGCACAATCTCAAGACCAAGCGGTGGTGACATGGCGAAAAAGCGCAAATCGAATTTGACGTTCCAGGGCTACCGGCGCGAGAACGGCCGCGTCGGCGTGCGCAATCACGTCATCATCCTGCCGCTCGACGATATTTCCAACGCGGCCTGCGAGTCGGTCGGCAATCAGATCAAGGGCACGCTCGCCATCCCGCACGCCTACGGCCGCTTGCAGTTCGGCGAGGATCTCGACCTTTTCTTCCGCACCATCATCGGCACCGGCGCCAACCCGAACGTCGCCGCCGTGGTTGTCATCGGCATCGAGGAAGGCTGGACCCAGCGCGTCGTCGACGGCATCAAGAAAACCGGCAAGCCGGTCACCGGCTTCGGCATCGAACGCACGGGCGACCTGATGACGGTCGCCAAAGCCGCGCGCGCCGCCAAGGACCACCTGCAATGGGCGTCGGAATTGAAGCGCGAGGAATGCGACATTTCCGAATTGTGGGTGTCGACCAAATGCGGCGAGAGCGACACCACCACCGGGCTCGCCTCCTGCCCGACCGTCGGCAACATGTATGACAAGCTGATCCCCAAGGGCATCTATGGCATTTTCGGCGAGACCTCGGAGATCACCGGCGGCGAGCATATCGCCAAGGCGCG
>CAYLMY010000057.1:4890-15560 GCA_964384635.1 uncultured Undibacter sp. | reverse complement strand
ACCACCAGCGCCAGCCCGAGAAAAATCAGAAAACGCGCCATGCGCTCCTCCGCCGATTGACATAGGATCGCCCGTCCGCCGCATCAAGCCGCGGCATGGCCAAGGGAGCGAGCGCGCATGGCAGAGACCTACCAATCCGCCCTCATCGTCGGCGCCGGCTCGGGGCTTTCGGCCTCCGTTGCGCGCGCCTTCGCCCAGGCCGGCATGAAGATCGCGCTCGCCGCCCGCTCGGTCGACAAGCTGAGCGAACTCGCGCAGGAGATCGGCGCCAAGAGCTATGCCTGCGATGCCAGCCAGCGGGACCAAGTCGAGAAACTCTTTGCCGCGCTCGACGCCGCGGGTGCGCCCGACGTCGTGGTCTACAACGCCAGCTACCGCACGCGCGGGCCGTTGCTCGAGCTCGATCCCGCCGAGGTGGAGAAGGCGATCATCGTCTCGGCCTTTGCCGGCTTTCTGGTGGCGCAGGCCGCGGTCAAGCGCATGCTGCCGCAGGGCCGCGGCGCCATGCTGTTCACCGGCGCCTCGGCCAGCATCAAGGGCTATGCTCAGTCGGCGCCCTTCGCCATGGGCAAATTCGCGCTGCGCGGCCTCGCCCAAAGCATGGCGCGCGAACTGGCGCCGCAGGGCATTCACGTGGCGCATTTCGTCATCGACGGCGGTATCCGCAGCGCGCGTCGTCCGGTGCCCGCCGACAAACCGGACTCGCTGCTCGATCCCGACGCCATTGCGCAGACCTATCTGCACGTCCTGCAGCAGCCGCGCAGTGCCTGGACCCATGAGATCGAGCTGCGGCCCTGGGTGGAGAAATTCTGACCGCGACCTATATAAAAAATCGCGTTGCGCGGCGGCGGCAATACCAACCGCTCGTTTTAAAGCGAGGGTGAGCCGGATGGTGACACCGGCTTTTGCCGCCGCCCAGTGCTCACGCCTCTGTGATCGGCGCTACATCTCTCGTTTACCATGGACGCCTAGGTTCGCGGGCGCGGGGGCGCGTCATGTCGATCACCATTGTCAACGGTTACGTCTGCACCAGCGGCTGCGACGAGGCCAAGGCCAAGCAGGGCAAGGACCCGAACGCGCCGCCCGGCACGCCGCCGGGCGATGACAGCAAGGACAAGGCCTCCGGCTTCGCGAGCCAGCCGGCGACCGTGCTCGGCGGCATCCTCAAGGACCTCGCCACGGCAAACGCAGTGACCGCTGCCAACGCCGCCGCGCCGGCCAACACCGACCATCGATCTTCGAGCGTCAACCGGCTGGTGTAGTCGTGCGCCGGGCGGGTGGCACGCCTGATGCCCGTATGCTAAACGCGGGCCGCATGACCAGCCCCTACGATCTGCGTGAAATCGCACCGACCGGCAAGCTGCGTGGCGGCGTGGTGGTGGCGCCGGCGGCGTCGGCTTTTTTCGCCATCAAGGACGACAAAGGTGAGCCGCGTGGCGTTACCGTCGATCTGCTGCGCGCCTTTGCTGCGGCGCTCCAGTTGCCACTCGATCTCCAGGTCTATGCCAATTCCGGCCAGGTCACCGACACGGTGGCGGCTGCCGGCTGCGATGTCGCCTTCATGCCGCAGGACGCCGAGCGCGCCAAAAAGGTCGATTTTGGTCCGGCCTATTATTTCATCGAGAGCACCTATCTGGTGCCGGCGGGTTCCACCATCCAAAGCATCGACGAGGTCAACCGGCCGGGCGTGCGCATCGTCGCCATCGCCAACACTACTACCGCGCGCAGCGCGCGCCGCACCGCGCCCAATGCCGAGGTCGTAGAAGTGCCGAGTGTCGAGCAGATGACCGAGATGGCGCGCAAAGGCGAGGGCGATGCCTTTGCCCTCTCGCACGACTCCTTCGCCGGGCTGCTGCCGAAACTGCCGGGCGCCCGCGTGCTGGCGGGGAATTTCCAGCAGACCGGCATCGGCGTCGCGGTGCCGAAGGGCCGCACCGCGGCGCTTAAAGTCATGAGCAGCCTGCTCGACTCCGCCAAGAAATCCGGCGTGGTGCGCCATGCGCTCGATGCCGCCGGCTTCAAGGATGCCGTGGTCGCGCCTTAGCCCGCCTTCACCTCGAGTTTTGCCGCGGCGATGCGCTGGAACAGGTGAATGCGGCGCCGGATCGGCCACCAGTCGTACAGATAGATCTCGATCGGCCGCCAGTTTGCCACCCAGCCGACGATGATCAGGCTTTCCTCCAGCACGCGCGCGACCACGTGGATGGGGACGAATGCCGCTACCAGTTGGCTCGCCACCAGACAAGCGATCAGCACCATCACGCCAATCGCCAGCGATCGCCGGCCGATGCGGAACAGCTCGCGCAGGTCTTGCGCGGCGATCTGCGCGCGATAGCCGAAATAATGCGCGAAGGCTTCGCCGATCTCGGCGGCTTGCGGCTTGGCGGCTTCCTCGGGCGGCAAACGCACCGCGATGGTGAAGGGCGCACCGTGCGGCAACTCGCGCACCCAGCCGACCAGGAATGCCTCGACTTCTGGGTCGATATCCTTTTCACGAAAAGGCGATGGATCGAACGAATTGAACAGAGCGGTGATCGTCCGCACGCGGATGGCGATTTCGGTTTCGTTCGCGATCGTCATCATACCGTCGCTGCTCGGGGCAATCTCCCTCAGATTGTCACGATGACATTGCCGACGGTTCCACGCTCCACCGCCTCATGGGCGGCGGCGGTATCGGCCAGGGAAAACGTCGGCTGCGCCACCCGGTTGATCAGCGTGCCGTCGGCGAGCGCGCGATTGATGGCGGCGACGGCCCGCTCGCGCTCGGCGGCATCGAGTTCGTAGACCAGGAAGAATTGCAGCCGGATCGTATTCACCAGGCAGAGGGTGGCGGGAATGACAGCCTCCGGCCCGGTGCCGTAGACGATGACGCTGCCCTTGGGCCGCAAAACCTGCGGAATGAGCTTGGCGTTGGCGGCCAGATCCATCTCGATTACGGCGTCGACGCCGCGCTTGCCCGTCAGCGCCATCACCCGCTCGCCCACATTCTCGCATTTGTAGTCGATGGCGTGGTCGGCGCCGGCCTCGCGCGCCGCCGCGGCCTTCTCCGGTGAGGAGATGGTGGCGAGCACGGTCGCGCCCGCCAGTTTGGCGAATTGGATGACGTATTGGCTGACGGAGCCGGCGCCGCCCGATACCAGCAGCGTCGTGTCCTTCTGGGCCGCAGCCAGCGCGACGGCGTGATAGGCGGTCATGGCCGGAATGCCCAGACAGGCGCCAGCCTCGAAGCTCACTTTGTCCGGCAGCTTGACCGCCTGCGCTGCCGGCAGCGCGATGAACTCGGCGGCGGTGCCATAGGCGCGCTTCCATTGCCCATTCCAGATCCAGACCCGCTCGCCAATGCGGGCTTTGGCGATACCGTCGCCCACCTGATCGATGACGCCGGCGCCGTCGCTGTGCGGAATGACGCGCGGCCAAGCGATCTTGCGGGTCGCGCCCTGGCGCGATTTGACGTCGGAGGGGTTGACCCCGGACGTGGACAACTTGACCCGCACCTCGCCGGGCCCGGCCTGTGGGGTTTCGACCTCGCCGACGCGCAGCACCTCGCGCGCTGTGCCGTTGTGTTCGTAGAAGGCAGCTCGCATGGCTTGGACTCCCCCCGGGAGCGCGACGATAGCACGCATGCGGGCGGGGGAAATCGCCCTGGAACCGGGTCCCCCGCCACCCCATTTGCGTAATCGCACGCGGCGAGGCTGCGCCGGCGCGCCTCGCGGCAATAGCAAGCTTGAGCAATGCAAAGCGTGGAGGTTCGACCATGCAATATCGTGTCTATAGCGGCCCGAAAGGCTCCGACGACGTGGCTCCGACGGCCAAGGACAAGCTGTTGTTCAAGGAATTCGCGGCGCTCGACGACGCCCTGTCTTGGGCGCGTCATGTCGAGCGCGAGGGGCGTGTCCCGCTGCTGATCGAAGGCGACGACGGCACCCGCATGGACCGCCGGGCCATCGTGGACGCCCTGCGGGTCGGCATGCGCGAGGAAGTCGGCGGCCAGCCGGCGCCCTCAGTGGGGGCGACGCCGCGCGGTTGAACGCGCGGGTCGGCGCGTCAGGAGGCGCTGGCGATCCGGTTCCACTCCGCGCGGGCACGCGCGGCGAGCTGCCCCCATTTGTTGGCGACCACATCCCAATTGACCAGCGGGCGCTGCGCGCTCGCCGGCGCACTAACGGCTGCCGCCGCGTGATGGGAATCGTAGAGATAGGCGGCGCCGACGGTCAGCACCGCGCCCAAGATGAGTCCGAACAGGAGTCGCATGGCAAACCTCATCGAAGCCGGGATCGCAACGCGTCGGTGCGGCGGCCCGGTGGTTGGCGCCCATTTTGGCGGCGGCACGTGGCGGTTTTTAGCCGGCGGCAAGGGCAGCTTAACCATCCGGTAACTTCCTTCTAAGCCACTGAAAATACTTGCTTTATGTCCTAAAAAACTTCGCACGCGACGAAAATAAGCTGCTATATTGACGCCATGAGTACACATTCAGCAAGAACCGCTCGGCGATCCGGCAAAACGGCCCGGCGAACGGTCAAAAAGGGCGCAAAAAGCGCCCGGGCCGCAAGCACGAAGGCGTCGAAATCGGCCCGCCGTAGTAGCGTCGGCAAGACCGGCAAGACGGCCCCACGCCCGGTTACGGCCGCGCGCAGCCCGAGCGCCGCCCGCAAGCCGGCCAAGATGATCCGCACCGTAAGCCCGCCGGTCCAGCCGATGGCCGCGCACGAGGTCGCGATCCGCGCCCATAAGTACCGGGTCGGTGAAACCGTGTACTACACCTCGCCGACTTTCGGCCGCGCCGCCGCCACCGGCAGCTATACGGTGGTCAAGCTGCTGCCGTCGGAAGGTGATGACTACCAGTACCGGATCAAGAGTTCCGGCGAGGCATTTGAGCGCGTGGCTAAGGAAAGCCAGCTCGACCGCGTTTGAACGTTCTTTGAGCGCTCCCTGGCGAACCTGCCGCGATTTCGTCTCCGCCATCGCCTATGATGCGCCATGGCGCAGGATTCCGAAAAACATGTCCTCGACCCCGATCGGGGATGGGCTCCGATTTTCGGAACAGATCATGCGCAAGCGCAAACGACGCCATAGCCGCATTGGAGGAGTGTATGCCGATTTATATCACCCTGGGCCGCTCCACCCGCGAGGCTGTCAAAGGCATGATCATCAAGCCGAAGGACCGCGCCGAAGCTTTCTCGCGGCTGTTGTCGAAGGTGGGCGGTACATGAGCGGACGGCCATGCCGGATATCGTAGGCGGGATAAGCGGGGTTCTGTCGGCGCCGCTGATGCTGCCAGCCTCGGTGGCCGGCGCGCTGGCGGCTTTGTTCGTCGTGCTCGCCGTCATCGCCTGGCGGCGCACACACACACGCCTGCTGCTGCCGATCGCCGGTTTCGTCCTCGCCGCGCTGGCGGTGTGGGCGGTGATCGACCAGCTTTCGCTCAACGAGCGCGCAGCCGCGCGGCGCGCATTGCTGACGCGCGATGCCGAATTGACGCGCAGCACGCTCGTGCCCGGCTCAGCCCTTGCCTGTCTCGACGCCGGCGCCGGTGACGCGGTCGAGACCGTCTGCGAGAAGATGGTATTCGCCTCAGCGCAAAGCGCAGCCAGCGCGGTTGCCTATATGGACGCGCGGCTAAAGCTGCTCGCCGATGCCGCCGCTACCAACGACGATGCCGACATTGCGGCGGCGCTGGCCTCCACCCGCCGCGCGGTCGCGCTCGACCGCTATGGTATCGCCGCGCATGTGCTGGCGACACGCGACGGCTGCACCGCCGCCAAATGCGCCGCCTTCGCCCTGGTCGACGACGCCAGCGCGCTCAGGGCCAATCTCAGGGCCCAGACCTTCGACCAATATGTTTCGCGCTATGCGGCAAACTGGAACAAGTCCGCCCCTTTGGCTGAAAAGCCGCCGCCCGCGGTGGGTGCTAGACCGACCGCAGCCGTCAAGGCCGGTGAGCCTTGGGACTTCCCCTCGGCCGCTTCGATCCCGCCGGTCAGCATCATGAACGCCGAGCCGCCGCCGCCGAAGACCGCCGACGGTCAGGCGCCAGCCGATAAGCCGCGGCTGAAAGGCTCCGACGCCTCGGCGCAGGCAGGCCCCGCTGTGTCGGCGACCAAGCCGGCGGCCGCCGCCAAGCCGCCGATGCCGCCGAAACGTCAGCAACCGCAAGCGGTGCCGCCGCCCGCGCGCTAGTATCGGCGCGACTTAAGCCCGGGCCGCCCGATGTTCAAATCCGTCCTTATCGCCAATCGCGGCGAGATCGCCTGCCGCATCGCCCGCACCGCCAAGCGGTTGGGTCTGCGCACGATCGCTGTCTATTCTGATGCCGACGCCAACGCGCTGCATGTGCGGCTCTGCGACGAGGCCCACGCCATCGGCCCGGCGCCTGCCGCCGACAGCTATCTCGCGATCGACAGACTGATCGCCGCGGCACGCGCCGCGGGCGCCGACTGCGTTCATCCCGGCTACGGCTTCCTGGCCGAGAATGCCGATTTCGCGCAAGTCTGCCGCGACGCTGGCCTGATATTCATCGGCCCGCCGCCGGGAGCGATCCGCGCCATGGGGCTGAAGGATCGCGCCAAGGCGCTGATGGAGAAAGCAGGCGTCCCGGTAGTGCCGGGCTATCAGGGCGACAGCCAGGAACCGAATTTCCTCAAGCGCAAGGCCTACGAGCTCGGCTACCCGGTGCTGATCAAACCGGTGGCCGGCGGCGGCGGCAAGGGCATGCGGCGCGTCGATAAGCACGCCGATTTCGATGCCGCGCTCGAGGCCTGCCGGCGCGAGGCGCAAAACGCTTTCGGCGAACCCCGCGTGCTGATCGAGAAATACGTGGGCCACCCCCGTCATATCGAAATGCAGGTCTTCGCCGACCGCCACGGCCACGTCATCCATCTCAATGAGCGCGACTGTTCCTTGCAGCGCCGCCACCAGAAAGTGATCGAGGAGGCGCCGGCCCCCGGCATGACCGCTGAACTACGCGGCGTGATGGGGGACGCCGCGGTCGCCGCCGCCAAGGCGGTCGGCTACGAGGGCGCCGGCACCGTCGAGTTCATCGCCGACGGTGCCGGCGGACTCAAAGCCGACGGCTTTTGGTTCATGGAGATGAATACGCGTTTGCAGGTCGAACATCCCGTCACCGAAGCCGTCACCGGCCTCGACCTGGTGGAATGGCAGTTCCGTATTGCCGCCGGCGAGCCGCTGCCGCTGACGCAGGATCAGGTGCCGCTTCAAGGCCACGCAGTGGAGGCGCGGGTTTATGCGGAAGATCCCGAGCGCAGTTTCCTGCCCTCGACCGGCAAGCTCATCGCCTTGCAATTTCCGGCCGAGGACGGCTTGCGCATCGATGCCGGCGTCGAGGCCGGCAGAGAGGTAACCCCGTTCTACGATCCGATGCTCGCCAAGCTGATCGCGCACGGCGCAACGCGCGACCAGGCGCTCGACCGCTTGGCGGATGCGCTGGAAAAAACCATCGCCATCGGCCTGCGCAGCAATCTCGGCTTCCTCGTCGCGCTCGCCCGCGCGCCCGCCTTCCGCGGCGGCGATTTCGACACCGGCTTCATCGACGCGCATTTAGCTGAACTCGGCGCCGCGCCCCAAGCGCTCGACCGCGCAGGCGTCGCCTTGGCCGCGCAGAAGCTCCTTGCGCGCGAGCGCGCGCGTGTTGATGCATCAATCGAGCGTGAGCCCGACCAGCCGGCCTCGCCCTGGGAGGCCGCCGACGCCTGGCAGCTAGCCGGCACGCGCCGGCTGGCGCTGCCGCTCATCGCCGATGGCGAGAGCGTCTTGGCCGAGATCGCCTATGGCGCGCGCGGGCCCTTGGTCACGGTTGGCGGGGCTGAGGCCGCGGCGGATGCGTTTACGCTTGCGGCCGCGGAGGCGGTCTATGTGCTGCGCCATGGCCGCCAGACCAAAGTTTCGTTGCGCGATCTCGTCCTCGACGAGGCCGGGGATCAGGGGCAGGGCGGGCTTGTGCGTGCGCCTATGCACGGCAAGGTGCTCGCCATCCTGGTCGAGCCGGGAGCGCCGGTGAAACGCGGCCAGCGGCTCGCCATCATCGAGGCCATGAAGATGGAGCACACCTTGACCGCGCCGATCGACGGCGTGGTTGCCGAAATCGGCGCCGTTCAAGACGCGCAGGTGGCCGAGGGCGCTAGGATCATGCTGATCGCGCCCGCGATACCGCAGCCCTAAAGGCGCGGCCGGCGGCGCGAAGGCCGGCTACTTCTTTTTATGTGCGCCGTGACCGGTCTTGTCCGCGTTCTGCTGCATGCTGAAATAAAACGGCAGCGCCCAACTCGGCAGCACCAGCGGCAGCCCGCCCTTCACCAACTCCCAGCTCTTTTGATTTTGCTCCATGGCCTGCTTGACGGTCAGTTGCTTCGTCTCGGCGGCGGCCGGCGAGGCGGCGAAGGCTGCAACGACCGCGAGTAGAACGGTTTTCTTCATAAGTCCCCCATTGACACGATGCGTCCGTGCCGATTCGCCCGGTCATCATCGGCCCTGCGGTTGAATTTGCAAGTGGGGTCGGCGGGCGCGATGTCCGGGGGAGAAATCCAAGCCGGCGGCTTCCTCATCGCGCAGCCACGCGCTATGCATGGGCGTTACGTCGCGTTAGCGTGTGGAACGTCCCGCAATGCCCCTTCATCTCATCAAGCTCTGCGTCGGCTGCGACTCGGTCGCCGACCTGGAAGACTGGATCAAGCTGAAGCTCAAGGAGAAGAAGCGACGCGGGCAGAAACCGGAGCACATCCACACCACGCGCATGGTCCCCAAGCGCGCCGAGGAGCTCACCGCCGGCGGCTCACTCTATTGGGTGATCCGCGGCCAGATCACTTGCCGCGAGCGCGTCCTCGCCATCCGGCCGTTCACCGACAAGGACGGCATCGGCCGCTGCCGCGTGGTGCTTGACGGCAAGCTGGTGCTGGTCGAGCCGCGCCCGCGCTCGGCCTTCCAAGGCTGGCGCTATCTTGAGGCCAAGGACGCGCCGCGCGATTTGTCGCGGGCCGCCCCCGGCGCCGCCAAAATGCCCGAGCAAATGCGCCGCGAATTGCGCGAATTGGGCCTGCTCTAAACCTGTACGCGTGACGCCCCTTTCACTGGGTGCTAGGCTGACGCCCGTGTCGGTCTGGGATTGGGGGCGGACATGCGCATTCGAAAATTCATGGTGTTCTCCGCCATCGCGATTGCGGCGGCGATGACGGCGGGTTTCTGTAACGTCGCGTCGGCGGCCGACGACAGGGAAACCTGCAAGACGGCTTCGGGTGATGCCGCGATCGCAGCCTGCACGCGGGCGATCGACTCCAAGAAGTACGCCAAGAAAAAGTTCAAGCGCACGCTGTCGCTGCTCTATACCAATCGCGGCGTCGAATACGAGATCAAGAAGGAATTCGACAAGGCCATCGCCGACCACGATCAGGCGATCAAGGTCGATCCGAAAAACTGGGCGGCCTACAACAACCGCGGCAATGCCTATGCCGGCAAGGGCGACTACGACCACGCGATTGCCGACTACGACACCGCCGTGAAGCTCAATCCCAAATATGCCGAGGCCTTCTACAACCGTGGCCTCGCCAAACGAAAGAAGGGCGACGCGACGGAGGCCGACGCCGACATCGCGCAGGCCAAAGAGCTTCAGCCGGGCATCGCCAGTACCGGTCATTGAGGCTGTCGTCCCAACGCATGCGGGGCCGGACGATGACGGCCGAGGCTACACCGCTACATTATCGATCAGGCGCGTCGTGCCCAATTTCGCGGCAACCAGCAGCCTGATCGGCCCGTCCTTGCGTGAGGAAACTGGCGCCAACGTCAGCGCATGGCGCGCTTCCAGGTAATCGAGCTCAAAGCCGGCGCGCGTAATTTCGGCGCGGCCGGTCTTGAGCACCGCCGAAATTGGCTCGCCCTTCTTGATGCGCGCAGCGCTTAGCCGAAGCACGCGGTAAAGCATCGGCGCGGTGCTGCGCTCCGCCGCCGACAGGTAACCGTTGCGCGACGACAGCGCGAGGCCGTCCTTCTCGCGCACGGTTGGCACGCCGACGATCTTGAGCGGCAGATCGAGATCTTTCGCCATTTGCGTGATCATGCGCAGTTGCTGGTAGTCCTTCTCGCCGAACAGCGCGAAATTGGGCGCAACCTGCAGGAACAGCTTGGCGACCACGGTGGCGACGCCGCCGAAGAAGTGCGGGCGGAAGCTGTCCTCCAACCCAGCCTCGGCGGCGCCGGCCGGCTCGACGCGGGTGGCAAAGCCCTCCGGATACATGACCTCGGCTGACGGCGCCCAGACCAGGTCAACCTTGGCCTCGGCCAGGGTCCTGACGTCGCTTTCGATACGGCGCGGATAGCTGGAATAATCTTCGTGCGGCGCGAACTGGGTAGGGTTGACGAAGATCGACACCGCCACCCGGCGGGCGCGCCGGCGGGCCTCGCGCACCAGCGCCATGTGGCCGGCGTGCAGCGCGCCCATGGTCGGCACCAGCGCGAGACGCTCACCGGCCGCCGAAAAAGGTTCCACCGCCCGCCGCAGCGAAGGGACCGTGCGCAGTACTCGCGGGCGGTTTGCCATGATCGAGAGACCTTGACGGCCGACTGTTGTAAATTCGCGTTAGGACCTAGCAAACCATCGTCGATCCGGCCACGGTTGTTGGATAAATGATGACCAACTTGACCGTAGGGCGCTAGTCTTTCGAAAA
>CAYLMY010000057.1:0-4790 GCA_964384635.1 uncultured Undibacter sp. | reverse complement strand
CGGTTGTTGGATAAATGATGACCAACTTGACCGTAGGGCGCTAGTCTTTCGAAAATTACGGGGGGCGCCATGCTGGGCGCATTACGCCGCGCCGCGCGGCCGCCGCAAATCGGTGTAGAGTCCTCCCATGAGCAAGGTGACCAAGAATCCGCCCCATGAGGCGCCGGCGCCGACTTCGCCGCGGCCCGAGATCGACGCCTTTCTCGAGCAGGTTCGCGAGCTCGGCCCCGCCAGCGCTTCCGACAAGCACGGACGGCTGATCTTTGCGCTCGATGCCACCATGAGCCGGCAGCCGACCTGGGATTCAGCCTGCGCGCTGCAGGTCGAGATGTTTCGCGAAGCGGCGCGCTCCAGCGGCCTCGACATCCAACTCGTCTATTTCCGAGGGCTTAGCGAATGCCGTGCCTCGGCATGGGTGGCGAACGGCGAGCGGCTCGCCGAGTTGATGTCACGCATCGATTGCCGCGGCGGCCACACCCAGATCGGCAAGGTGCTCAGCCACGCGCGTCAGGAACACGCCCGCCAGCCGGTGCAGGCGCTGGTCTTCGTCGGCGACGCCATGGAGGAAAAGATCGACGATTTGTGCCAGGCCGCCGGCGAGCTCGGGCTGCTCGGCGTGCCGGTATTCATGTTTCAGGAGGGCTATGACGCGGTGGCGGAAAGCGCCTATCGCGAGATCGCGCGGCTCTCGCGCGGCGCCTATTGCCGCTTCGATACCGGCGCCGCCCATGAGCTGGGCGAGCTGCTGCGCGCGGTCGCGGCCTATGCCGCCGGCGGCAGGAAGGCGCTCGCCGAATTGTCCGCACGCCAATCCGGCGGCGCGCGCGCTCTGCTGGCGCAGCTTAAATAGCCATGCCGGCACTTGTCTTCGGCCTGGTGATCTTGGTGTTCGCCCTCTGGGCGCTCAACGTCATTTCAAAGGTTGATCCGAAAGTCGGCGCCCGGGTGATGAAAGCCAGCGGCGGGCTGCTGGCGCTCGGCTTTGCCGTCTTCCTTGGCCTGCGCGGAGAGATGGGCATCGCGATCCCGCTCGGCATCTTCGGGCTCGGCCTGCTCGGCTGGATGCCGTTCGGCCCGGCCGGCTTTTCCGAGCGCGTGCAGAAAAGCGGCGGCCGCGCCTCGCGCGTGCGCTCGGCCTTTCTCGAGATGGAACTCGACCACGACAGCGGCGCCATGCAGGGCCGCATTCTGGCCGGCCGCCATCAGGGCGCGGCCCTCGATCGGCTCGACGTCAAGACGCTGGTCGCGTTGTTGCGCGAAATCGACGACGAGAGCCGCGCACTATTGATGGCGTATCTTGACCGCCGGGATTCCGGCTGGCGTGAACACGCGCAAGGTGACACGGCAACGGGCAGGGCGGCTGCGTCCAGCGGCAAAATGTCGGAACAGGAAGCCTATCAGATCCTTGGCCTGGAACCCGGTGCGAGCGCCGACGCCATCGGCCACGCGCACCGGACGCTGATGAAGAAACTCCATCCCGACCAAGGGGGGACGACGTATCTTGCCGCCCGCATCAACGAAGCCAAGGAAATCCTTCTTCGCCGTCATCGCTGAGGTACTCCACACACAACACCATCAGCGGCTCCTGGTTCTGGTTCAGCGTTTCCCCGTTATTGTTCATTTTTTTTCGCGTGATCTTATCCGAAAAAATCGATTCCTACTTTTCGGGATGACGCGCTAATTCTTCAGCAGCATGCACGGAATTTCGCTGCGCTTGAGGTGCATGCAGGCTCTCTCCGCCTGAGACTTTTCCAATCCGGCAAAACGCGCTCGGTAAAGCGTCTTGTCGCCCTTGGCGACGGGCTCAGTGAATGGGTTGGCCGCGCTGAGCTGCGCCTTGGCTTTGTCCTGCGCGATCGTCAGGCGCATCTTGGCGTCCTTCTCGACGTCGAAAGCGCCAACCTGGATCATCCAGTCACCGCGCGGCTTGGCGGCAAGCTCTTGCGCGGCAGCCGGGGCCGGCACGCTGGCGCCGGCGGAAGCGATCCTTATCGTCGGTGCGCTCGCGGACTTGGCCGGCGGTGGTGGCTCGCTCTTCACCGTGGCGATGGTGGTGATATTGGCGGGATTGGTGGTCGCCGGCGCCGGCCTCAGCTTGCGGCTGGCCGAGGGCAACGGTGTGAGAGAAGCGGTGCGCATGATGCCAGGCTGGACCATGATCGTTTTCACCGGAATAGGCCTGATCGGATCGGTGGAGCCCGGCACCGGCGGCGCGACCGGCGGCAGCGGCGGCGGCGCCGATGCGACTTTTTGCTCGATCACCGGCTTTACTGGCTCGATCGGGGGCTTGGCCGGCGGCGTGGGTATCTCCGCGCGCGCCAACGCGGTCATCCAGCCTTCAACCACCGGCGAGGCGGTGCGCTTGTTCGCGGCAACGTTGATGTTGTTGGCGATCAAGCTCTTGACGCGCGCATCGCGGGCCGAGGCGGAACGTCCGCCGAAGACCACCGCCACAATGTGGCGGCTGCCGCGGTGGACCGAGGTGACGATGTTAAATCCGGACTCATGGATATAACCCGTCTTGATGCCGTCGACACCGTCTACGCGGCCCAAGAGATGATTGTGATTGCGCATCTCCTTGCCGTGGTAGGCGAAGGTCCGCGTAGAAAAGTAGTGGTAGAACTTCGGGAACCGGTCCTGGATGGCGCGGCCGAGAATAGCCTGATCGCGCGCGGTGGTAAGCTGATGTTCGTCGGGCAGGCCGGAAGCGTTGTGGTAGTTCGTGTGCTTCATGCCGAGCGCGCGCGCCTTGGCGGTCATCTGCTTGGCGAAGGTGATTTCGTCGCCGGCGATCGCTTCTGCCACGCACACCGCCACGTCGTTGGCGGACTTGGTGACGATGGCGCGGATCGCGGTGGCCACATCGATGGATTGGCCGGGCTTGAGCCCTAGCTTCGAGGGTGCCTGGGCGGCGGCATGGGCTGACATCGGCATTTCGGTCGAAAGCTTGATCTTGCCTGCCTCCAGCCGCTCGAACAGCAGGTAGAGTGTCATGATCTTGGTCAGCGATGCCGGATAGCGCGGGCTATCGGCGTTGACCGCCTCCATCACCTTCCCGGAATTGGCGTCCACCACGATCGAGGCATAGGGGGGGTTATATTCGGTCCGCTGGTGCCGGCGACGGGCCTCGGCTGCGCTTGTGACAGCGGTGACGGCAAGCAGGCTCGTCAAAGCCAGGACGCCCCAACGGCGACTGCGTTGGACTTGGGCTCGACCAAGCAACATCAGCTCTCCCCAACCCCGTTTGTTCGGCGGTCCCTTAGGTCGCCATCTGGGCGGATTTATAGCAGTTTCGCGACGCCATAAATTACAATCGTAGGGACACACGGTTTACAAATAATTAAGACAATCCCTCAGATTTTGCTGGGTTTTTCGCACTGCAAAATATGACTTGACTTTATTGTGCAGTGCGGTATAAGGTTCCTCCAGTCCCCGGTTGGTCCGGGGCGAAGGAATCACACAGAGGCCGCACTGCGCGTGCCGGGAAGGGGAAGATCACAATGGTCAAGAATTTCGAGGACCTCCAGCAGGTCGGCAAAGAGAACATGGATTCCGCGATGAAGTCCTGGGGCGCGCTGTCGAAGGCCAGCCAGGCGATCGCGGTTGAGATGGCGGACTATTCCAAAAAGACCTTTGAGGACAGCACGGCGGCGCTGGAAAAGCTGTTCGGCGTCAAGTCGTTCGATAAGGCGATCGAAGTGCAAACCGAATTCGCCAAGACCGCCTACGAGGGCTTCGTAGCCGAGGCCTCCAAGATCGGTGAGCTTTATTCCGATCTTGCCAAAGAGACCTACAAGCCGTTCGAAACCCTGATGGCGAAGGCGAAGTAAGCCGTCGTTGCGTAGGTTGCGTCGCGTGGCTGTCGCGTAACAGGACGTAGGCGTCAAAAGACAGCGAAGCCCGGCTCGGTTAGCCGGGCTTTTTGTTTGCCGCGTGCGGCAAGCTACTGGGCGATCCTGAGCTTGCTCAGGTTGGTGCCGATGGCGTCGAAGGTGGCGATGATCTGGCTCGCCGACGTGAGCAGGAAGAACTTGTCCGACGAACTCGCGCAGTTCTGCAGCAGCGTGGAGGTTGGATCGCCGCCGGTGTTGACTTGCACCGCGTAGATGGTGATGCCGGCGTCTTTGATGTTCTTGCAGGTGCCGGTGCCGTCCGTGTCGTACATCCGTGTATCGACCGAAGTGTTGGTGGACGAGCCGTTGCCGTACCAGCGGTCCAGGGTATTCAGGCCGTCCGAAAGCAAGATGATCGTATCATTATAGTTGTAATTCGAGTCCTTGGTGGGTGCAGTCAGCGGCCCGCCGCCGACCAGGGACTGCCAGCCCCAAACCAGGCCGATCGGCTGATTGGTAGCGCCAAGCGGATACAGATTATCGACTGCGGTCTTCATGTCGGACCAGTTGTAGCTGAGGCCCATGATCGTCGGCGAGCAGTAGGAATTCTGCTCGGCCGGGAACAGCGAGGCCACGATGCTCGTGCTCGGAGCGGTCGCCAGGCGGTCGTAATCGGAAACAGGGCCCGACGAATTGCCGCGATCGGTGACGCAGCCATTCCAGGTACTGTGATTGTTTGCGAGCCAATGGTGTGTATAGGGCGCGCCGGTGGTGGTGACGGTCTGCCTGCAGACCTTGCTGTAGCCGCTGCCGGTGCAGGAACAGTTGCTGCGGTAACCGCAGCTGCAGGACCATCCGGTACAAACCGTGTTGGTCGAGGTCGTGGTGGTCGGCACGCTGTTGTAGCAGCCGTTGTAATAGATGCCGATCTTGGTCGAGTCCTTGTTGCCGCCATCG
>CAYLMY010000056.1:11919-15672 GCA_964384635.1 uncultured Undibacter sp. | reverse complement strand
TGCCGAAGCCGCCGGCGGCGTTCTCGCCGTTGACCACGACGAGGTCGAGCTTCCAGTCGGCGATCAGCCCGGGCAGCCGCTCGTTCACGATTTTTCGGCCCGAGCGGCCGACCACGTCGCCGACAAAGAGAATGCGCATGCTGCTCTACAATCCGCGAAAATCGATGACTTCGCGCTCCGTTAGCACGAAGTCGAGGCGCTCGTCGCGGGGTGTGGCGGGGACTTCACGGATTTCCTGCGCGGCAAAAGCGATGCCGATGGCAGTGATATTTTTCTTTGCGCGCAAGGCGTGGATAGTCATGTCGTAATAGCCGGCGCCGTAGCCGATGCGATGGCCGGTCCGGTCGAAGGCGGCGAGCGGCACGATCAAAATGTCGGGCTCGACTTGCGCCGCCTCAGGCTTGGGCTCGCGGATACCCCACTGGCCGCGCGCGAGTTCGTCTCGAAATGCGTATGCGCGCATGATCAGCGGCTGGCCGCGCCCGGCAATCGCCGGCAGCGCGAGCTGAGCGCCGGCGTCGGCCAGCTTGCGCATCAGTGGCAGCGGATTGATCTCGGACTTCATCGGCATGAAGCCGGAGATGATCGTGCCCGGCTTCACGGCAATCGGAAACGCACGCGCCGCGACAGCTTCGGCTGCGCCCGCGCGCATGTCGGCCGGCAGCGCGTCGCGCCGAGCGAGCGCTTCGGTCCGCAGTTCGGCTTTCAGGGAGGCTGGATCAGACATCAGCAATAAAGTGCGGAGCCGCGATGGCCGTCAGAGCGTGATCCCGGGAACCTACATAAGTAGGTGGGCGCCATATGACCGAACCCACGAGCTCGGCCAGGGACAGCTCCCGTTAGGATCGTAAGGCCCCGGGGAATGTGTCTCTGTCGCACCTCGCAGCCCCGCGCGGCGAATGTAGTGCTTGGGCACGGCGAGCGCCACATGCTCTCTTCCCCTCTCCCCTTGTGGGAGAGGGTGCCCGAGCGGAGGCGGAGCCGAGCGAGGGCGGGTGAGGGGTTAGGGACTCTCTTAAGGCACAGCCCCCTCACCCGGCTCGCGCTCGCTATCGCACACGCAGTCAAGCTTGCGCAGACTGCGTAGACTTGTCTGCGATGCTCGCCACCCTCTCCCACAAGGGGAGAGGGAAGCGAGTCTGCCTCACGGCTCTGCTTTCAGCGAAATCATCATCCCATCGCCACGCCGCTGCCATTACCGACCGTGGCGTTGAGCTTCTTGGTAATGCCCTCGATGCGCTCGGCCGCCGAATTGAAGGCGTTAACCACCGCGGCGGAGGCGGCCTTGGCGCGGTCGGCGGAGACCACGCGGGCGTCCTGCATGGCGGCGACTTCTTCCTCCATCCGGCGCAGGCGGCGCGCCGCTTCCGACAGCTCGTCCGCCACCGTCAGCGCCGCCATCACGGTGAGCCTGGTATCGCCAATCTCGCCGAATTTCTCGCGCAACTTGGCAATGCGCTCGTCGATATCTTGGGCCAGCAAATGCAGGTGCTCCTCTTGCCCATCCTCGCAGGCGAGGCGGAACTGGCGGCCCGCAATGGTGGCGTTGACTTGAGCCATTGGAACGTCCTTAGGCCTACTCGTTTTCGTCCAGCACCGACTGGATCGAGGCGATGGCGGCGTCCAGCCGGCCGGCAATTTCGCGGTTGGTCGTTTCCAGCTGGCGCGAGCGCGCGGTCTCGCCATCAAGCGCTTCGGCCAGCTTGGTACGGTCGAGGCCGAGCGCCTGCACCTGGCTCGCCAGCGCCTCCTCGCTGCGGTCGCCTTCGCGCCGGCGCTCAACCGCGGCGTCGAGCGCGTCGAGCGCCAGTGCCAGCCGTTTCACCGCACTATCGATTGCGCTTTGGTCACTCATGCCCATTACGCGCGTTCGCACGCACCTAAAAAATCTTGCTTTGGCAGCGGTTTAGAACGAGAAGCTTACGTGCCGCTCGACCGAGGCGTCAACGCTGGGCGAAAGATATGCCCCGATGTTTTCGCCGCCCTGTGCATGGCAGCCAAGCCGGCCTGCCGTCACATTGACTCAAGGGGTGCACATGCTATCCACCCACGCAAACAGGCCTTTTTCATGAGTGCAAACGCTTCGTCGACGGCAGCCGTGGCGCCCGCAGGCCGTCGCGGGCAGGAGCCTGCGAGTTCCGCCGTCGGCCATGCCAGCATGGCCAACGCCATCCGCGCGCTGGCGATGGACGCCGTCGAGCAGGCCAAGTGCGGCCATCCCGGCATGCCCATGGGCACCGCCGATATCGCCACGGTGCTGTTCACGCAGTTTCTGAAATTCGATCCGGCCGATGTGGCTTGGCCAGACCGCGACCGCTTTGTGCTGTCGGCCGGCCACGGCTCGATGCTGCTCTACGCGCTACTCTATCTCACCGGTTATCCGGCGATGACGCTCGACGAGATCAGGCGCTTCCGCCAGCTCGGCTCGCTCACGCCCGGTCACCCGGAATACGGCCATACGCCCGGCGTGGAAACCACCACCGGCCCGCTCGGCCAAGGCTTGGCCAACGCGGTCGGCATGGCAATCGCCGAGAAGCATCTCGCCGCCGAGTTCGGTGACGCGTTGGTCGACCACAAGACTTATGTGATCGCGTCAGACGGCGACCTGATGGAAGGCATCAGCCACGAAGCGGTCGCGCTCGCCGGCCACCTCAAGCTCAACAAGCTGATCGTGCTGTTCGACGACAACGGCATTTCCATCGACGGTGCGCTGTCGTTGTCTGACAGCGTCGATCAGGTCAAACGTTTCCAGGCCTGCGGCTGGGCCGCTTCGCACATTGACGGCCACGATCCGCAAGCGATTGCGTCAGCAATCGCCAATGCTCAAAAATCCGATCGCCCGGTGCTGATCGCCTGCAAGACCAAGATTGGTTACGGCGCACCGACCAAAGCCGGCAAGGCCTCGGCGCATGGCTCGCCGCTTGGGCAGGAAGAGATCAAGGGCGCACGCGACAACCTCGCCTGGGAGCATGCCCCGTTCGAGGTGCCCGCCGACGTGCTCAGCGCCTGGCGCAAGGCCGGCGAGCGCTCCAAACCCGCGCATGCCGAGTGGAACAAGCGGTTGGCCGCGCTCGACGCCGGCAAGCGCGCCGAATTCGAGCGCCGCATGAAGGGCGAGCTGCCGAAGGCGTTCGCCGACGCGGTGCGCAAGGTGAAGGAGACGCTCGCCGCCAGCCCTAAGGACATCGCCACGCGTTCATCGTCGGAGTTCGCGTTGGAGGCGCTGGTGCCCGCCGTGCCTGAGATGATCGGCGGTTCGGCCGATCTCACCGGCTCCAACAACACCCGCACCAAATCGATGCAGGCGATCTCGGCGGCCGATTTCTCCGGCCGCTTCATCCATTACGGCGTGCGCGAGCACGGCATGGCCGCCGCCATGAACGGCATGGCGCTGCACGGCGGCATTATTCCCTACAGCGGCACCTTCCTGGTGTTCTCGGATTATTGCCGGCCGGCGATCCGGCTGGCCGCGCTGATGGGCATTCGCGTCATCCATGTCATGACGCATGATTCCATCGGCCTCGGCGAGGACGGCCCGACGCATCAGCCGGTCGAGCAGCTCGCGGCCTTGCGCGCGATCCCCAATCTCTTGGTGTTCCGCCCGGCCGACGCAGTCGAGACGGTCGAATGCTGGCAGCTCGCGCTTCAGAATAAAGACCGCCCGAGCGTGCTAGCGCTGACACGCCAGAACCTGCCGCAGCTGCGGCACGCGCTCGACGCCGAAAACCGCTGCGCCGCCGGCGCCTATGAGAT
>CAYLMY010000056.1:3905-11819 GCA_964384635.1 uncultured Undibacter sp. | reverse complement strand
GCCATCGCCGAAAGCGGCCGCACGGACATCGAGGTCGTCGGCCTCAACGATCTGGCGCCGGTGGAAACCAACGCCCACCTCTTGCGCTTCGACAGCGTGCACGGCCGCTTCCCCGGCGAAGTCACGGTCAAGGGCGACACCATCAACGTCGGCAACGGCGCCATCAAGGTGACCGCCATCAAGGATCCGACCACGCTGCCGTGGAAGGACCTCGGCGTCGATATCGCGCTCGAATGCACAGGCATCTTCACGGCCAAGGAGAAGGCCTCCGCGCATCTGACCGCCGGCGCCAAGCGCGTGCTGGTATCGGCGCCCGCCGACGGCGCCGACCTGACCGTGGTCTACGGCGTCAACCACGACAAGCTGAGCAAGGACCACAAGGTCGTCTCGAACGCGTCCTGCACCACCAATTGCCTGGCCCCGGTCGCCAAGGTGCTTAACGACGCCGTCGGCATCGATAAGGGCTTCATGACGACCATCCACGCCTACACCAATGACCAGCACTTGCTCGATCAGGTGCACAAGGACCTGCATCGCGCCCGCGCGGCGGCGATGTCTTTGATCCCGACCTCGACGGGGGCGGCCAAGGCGGTCGGCCTGGTGCTGCCCGAGCTCAAGGGCAAGCTCGACGGCGTCGCGCTGCGCGTGCCGGTGCCCAACGTCTCGGTGGTGGATTTCAAGTTCGTCGCCAAAAAGGCGACCACCAAGGATGAGATCAACGGCGCCATCAAGCGCGCCGCCGAGCAGCAGCTCAAAGGCATTCTCGGCTATCACACCGCGCCCAATGTCTCGATCGACTTCAACCACGACCCCCACTCCTCGGTCTTCGACATGGAGCAGACCAAGGTGATGGACGGCACGCTGGTGCGCGTGATGTCGTGGTACGACAACGAATGGGGCTTTTCCAACCGCATGGCGGATACCGCCGTGGCGATGGGCAAGCTCATCTAACGGCCGAACGCGCCGGGCCGCGCAATGACCGGGTTCAGGACTCTCGACCACGTCGACGTGAAGGGCAAGCGCGTGCTGCTGCGCGTCGACCTCAACGTACCGGTCGAGCACGGCGTGGTCACCGATGCGACCCGCATCGAGCGCGTCGCCCCCGCCATCACCGAGATCGCCGATGCCGACGGCAAGGTGATCCTGCTGTCGCATTTCGGCCGCCCCAAGGGAAAGCGCGATCCGCAATACTCGCTCAAGCCGGTCGCCGCCGAGGTCGCCCATATCGTCAAACGGCCGGTAAAATTCGTTGATGACTGCATCGGCGAGACCGCCGAACGCGCGGTAGCGGCGATGAAGCAAGGCGACATCGTCTGCCTGGAGAACACGCGCTTTCATCCCGGCGAGGAGAAGAACGATCCTGAATTCGTCGCCGCGCTCGCCAAGCTCGGCGACATCTGGGTCAACGACGCCTTCTCGGCGGCGCACCGCGCGCACGCCTCCACCGAAGGGCTCGGCCACGTGCTGCCCGCCTATGCCGGCCGCACCATGCAGGCCGAGCTCGAGGCGCTCGGCAAGGCGCTTGAGCACCCCGCGCACCCGGTGGCGGCGATCGTCGGCGGGGCGAAGATTTCCAGCAAGCTCGATTTGCTCGGCAACCTGCTCAAGAAAGTGGACGCGCTGATCATCGGCGGCGCCATGGCCAACACGTTCTTGCTTGCGCAAGGCAAACAAATCGGCAAGTCGCTGGTGGAAGCCGATCTGGTGTCGACAGCGCAAAAGATCATGGACGAGGCCAAGGCCAAAAAGCGCGAGATCGTGCTGCCGGTCGACGCGGTGGTGGCGGAAAAATTCGCGGCGCATGCGCCCTCGCGCGTGGTTGATGTCGATAAGGTCGACGACAAGGACTTGATCCTCGACATCGGCCCGCGCAGCATCGAATACGTCGTCTCAGTGTTGGCGCGCTCAAAGACGTTGGTGTGGAACGGCCCGTTCGGCGCCTTTGAGATGGAGCCGTTCGACAACGGCACCGTGGAAGTCGCCGAAGCCGCGGCGGAACTCACCGGCGCCCACGAACTTGTTTCGGTCGCGGGCGGCGGCGACACCGTGGCCGCGCTCAACGCCGCCGGCTGTGCCGACCGGCTGACCTATGTCTCGACCGCCGGCGGCGCCTTCCTGGAATGGCTGGAAGGCAAGGCCTTGCCGGGGGTCGAGGTGCTGAGGGTACGATAGTTGTTAATGTCATTCCGGACGCCGCGCAGCGGCGATCCGGAATCCATAACCCTGGTGGTATACTTGATCGAAAGACAGGCGTTATGGATTCCGGGTTCGGCCCTGCGGGCCGCCCCGGAATGACGAGATAGGTGGAGAGGGAACCATGAATCTCGCTGAACTGAACAAGATCGCGCAGGCTATGACGGCGCCCGGCCGCGGCATTCTCGCCGCCGACGAATCCACCGGCACTATCAAGAAGCGCTTCGAGGCCATCGGCGTGGAATCGACCGAAGACAATCGCCGCGACTATCGCGAGCTGTTGTTCCGCTCGGCCGAGGGCATGAAGCACATTTCCGGCGTCATCCTCTACGACGAGACCATCCGCCAGAAGGCCAAGGACGGCACCCCGCTGGTCAAGCTGATCGAGCAGGCCGGCGCCCTGCCCGGCATCAAGGTGGACAAGGGCACCAAGCCGCTGGCGCTCGCCCCCAACGAGCTCGTCACCGAAGGGCTCGACGGCCTGCGCGAGCGGCTGATCGAATACCGCGGGCTGGGCGCCAAGTTCGCCAAGTGGCGCGCGGTCATCGACATCGGCAAGGGCATCCCGACCCGCAACTGCATCGACGCCAACGCGCACGCGCTGGCGCGCTACGCCGCGCTCTGCCAGGACGAGGGCATCGTTCCGATCGTCGAGCCGGAAGTCTTGATGGACGGCGACCATGACGCCGACCGCTGCTTCACGGTCACCGAGCGCGTGCTCAAGACGGTGTTCAACGAGCTGTTCGAGGCCCACGTCATGCTTGAGGGCATGGTGCTCAAACCCAATATGATTATCCCCGGTAAGAAATGCGCGAAGAAAGTCTCGGTCGAGGAAGTCGCCGAAAAGACCGTGACCGTGCTCAAGATTTGCGTGCCGGCCGCCGTGCCCGGCATCGCCTTTCTGTCAGGCGGGCAAAGCGACGAGCAGGCAACCGCCCATCTCGACGCCATGAACAAGATCGGCAATCTGCCGTGGAAGCTCACCTTCTCCTACGGCCGCGCGCTGCAGCACGCGCCACAGACCACCTGGAAGGGCAGACAAGAAAACGTCGCCGCCGCCCAGCGCGCCTTTTCACATCGCGCAAGTATGAACAGCCTCGCCACGCTCGGCCAGTGGAAGGCCGACATGGAGAAAAAGGCGGCGTGATCAAAACACCGTGTGCTGCGTGACGCGCGCGGCGATTTCAGATAAGTGAGGCGTCATGCCCGGCCTTGTTGCCGGGCATCCACGTCTTGAAGCGTATTGGACAGAAGACGTGGATGCCCGCGACCAGTGCGGGCATGATGACGAAAAACGCAAAGGACATTCCCGTGATCGATCTCTACACCTGGACCACGCCCAACGGCCGCAAGGTTTCCATCGCGCTGGAAGAACTCGGCCTGCCCTACAAAGTTCACGCCATCGACATTTCCAAGGACGAGCAGTTCGCGCCGCATTTTCTTAAAGTGGCGCCCAACAACCGCATCCCGGCCATCGTCGACCATGAAACCAATATCGCGCTGATGGAATCGGGCGCCATCCTGATCTATCTCGCCGACAAGACCGGCAAGCTAATGCCGAAGTCGGGCGAGGGCCGCTACCACGTGCTCGAATGGCTGATGTGGCAGATGGGCGGCCCCGGACCCATGCTCGGCCAGGTGCACCACTTCGTGAAATACAACAAGGGCAAGTCGGCCTATGCCGAGGAGCGCTATCTGAAGGAAGCGCACCGGCTTTACAAGGTGCTCAACACGCGGCTGGAAGGCCGCGACTTCGTGGCCGACGACTATTCCATCGCCGACATCGCGATCTGGCCGTGGATCTCGCGCTTCGAGTGGCAGACCATCGACATGAAGCGATATCCCAATGTCCGGCGCTGGTACGAGGCCATCGCCGCGCGCCCGGCGGTGCAGAAAGGCTACAAAGTGCCCAAGGACATGGGCCCGGTGCCGATGCCAGCCTGAGCGGTATGCAGCGTCCGTCCAACTTGGACGAAGTCGCCGCGACCGCATAACCTCGCCCGTGATTCGGTCGCGTTGCGTTCGTGCGTCCCATGCATCTCCGCAACACCGCCCCGATGGCCACTGCGCAACCCGTCCCAAGCCAGCAACCCGATCTCGCCGAGTGGCTCCGGCGCGCCGCCGCCCATCACCGGCGCGGCCAGTTGCGCGAGGCGGAAGCGCTCTATCGGCAGGTGCTCGACGCCCAGCCCGACCATTTCGACGCGTTGCACCTGTGCGGCGTGCTCATGCACCAGCGCGGCCGCTCCGCGGAGGCGCTCAAGCTGATCGGCGCCGCGCTCGCCGCCAACCGGCGCGTGGCGCCCGCGCATTCCAATTACGGTCTCGTACTGGCCGCGCTCGGGCATTACCAGGAAGCGCTGACCAGCTACGACTGCGCCCTCGCGCTCAAGCCGGACTATGTCGAGGCGCTGCATAACCGCGGCAATGCGCTCATGGCGCTCGGATGCGCCGAAGATGCGCTGGCAAGTTTCGAGCACGCCATTGCGCTTCGCCCCGATTATGCGGCGGCGCTGATCAATCGCGCGCAGGTGCTGCAACGGCTCGGCCGCACGCAGGACGCGCTCGAGGGCATCGAGCGCGCGCTCGCACGCAAGCCTGATGGCGGCACGCTGGCGTTGCAGGGCCGGCTGTTGCGCGAGCTCAATCGCAGCAAGGACGCGCTGCAAAGCTTCACGCGCGCACTCGAGCTTGCGCCCAGCGACGCCGACACACTGATCGCGCGCGGCAATACGTATTACGACTTGAAGTCTTTTGCGGCCGCGCTTGCCGATTACGATAGCGCCCTTTCCCTGCGACCCGATGCGGCGCCGATCCACAACAACCGCGGCAATGCGCTGCGCGAACTCGGCCGCAGCGCGGAGGCGCTCGAAGCCTTCGACCGCGCGCTGGCGCTCAAGCCCGACTACGCCGAGGCCTGCAACAACCGCGGCAATGCGCAGCTCGAGCTCAACCGTCCGGCGGAGGCGCTCGCCGACTACGAGCGCGCGCTCGCGCTCAAGCCGGACTACATCGATGCGCTGGTCAACCGCGGCAGCGCGCTGCGCTATCTCGGCCGCACCGCCGACGCGATCGAAAGCTTCGACCGCGCGATCGCGCTCAGTCCCGAGCTTGCCGAGGCGCGTTGGAACCGCGCCCTCACCTGCCTGGCGGTCGGCGAATTCGAGCAAGGCTGGCGCGGCTACGAATGGCGCTGGCGGCGCAACAATGCCGAGATGACGCCGCGCGATTTCGCTCAGCCGCAGTGGCGCGGCGAGGACTTGCAAGGGCGGACCATCCTGCTGCACGCCGAGCAGGGCTTCGGCGACACCATCCAGTTCATCCGCTACCTGCCAATGGTGGTGGCCAGGGGCGGCAAGGTCGTGCTCGAAATTCCAGACGACCTCCGGCCGCTTGTCGGTCCCCTCGACGGCGTGGTCGCGATGGTGAGCCGCGGGCAGGCGCTGCCGCCCTTCGATCTGCATTGCCCGTTGCTCAGCCTGCCGCTCGCCTTCGGCACTACGCTCGCCACCGTCCCGGCGCCGGTCAGCTATCTGCGCGCGCCGCCCGAGCGCATCGAACAATGGCGCGCGCGCCTGCCGCCCAGCGAGGCGCTGCGCGTCGGGCTGGTCTGGTCGGGCAAGCCGTCCCACAAGAACGACCACAATCGCAGTATCGCCTTGGCGCAGCTGGCACCCCTGCTGTCGAAGCCCGGCTTCCAGTTCATCAGCCTGCAAAAGCAAGTTCGCGACGCCGACCGCGCCGAGCTGGAGAAGTTTCCCGCCCTCGTCCGCCTCGACGACACGCTCGCCGACTTCGCCGACACCGCGGCGGTGGTGGCCGCGCTGAAGCTGGTGATCGCAGTCGACACCGCGGTTGCCCATCTTGCCGGGGCCATGGGCAAGCCGGTTTGGATTCTGCTGCCGGCCATCGGGGATTGGCGCTGGCTACAGGCGCGCGAGGACAGCCCCTGGTATCCGAGCGCGCGCCTGTTCCGCCAGCCGCAAATCGGCGATTGGGAAAGCGTGGTTGCCCGCCTCGATTGGGAGCTCGCTTGGTTCGCGAAAGACCGCACCGCGACAGCGTGACCGCGCGATTGTCAATTTTCCGCCGGATTGCGCTACCATGCGGGGGCCATGGCCCCGCGACCGAAACGAGCCGAGCCACGCCCGGCGCCGCGCCTTTACCTGATCACGCCGCCGACCGTGGACGCGTCCGCGTTTTCCGCGAACGTCGCCGACGCGCTTTCCGCCGGCGGCGTCGCGGCGGTGCTGTTGCGTCTGGCCGAGGCCGACGAGCGCAGCCTGATCAATCGCGCCAAGGCGTTGGCGCCCGTGGTGCAGGACAAAGGCGCGGCACTGCTGCTCGACGGCCATGCCGATCTGGTCGCGCGCGCGGGCTGCGACGGCGCCCATCTTACCGGCATCGACGCGTTGCGCGAAGCGCTCGAGCATTTCAAGCCTGAGCGTATCGCAGGCTGCGGCGGTCTTTATAGCCGCCATGACGCCATGGTGGCGGCCGAAGCCGGCGCCGACTACGTCATGTTCGGCGAGCCTGACGCTTCCGGTGCGCGCCCAGCCTTTGCCGCGGTCGAGGAGCGTGTCGCCTGGTGGGCGGAAGTGTTCGAAATTCCATGCGTCGGCTATGCCGCGTCGATCGATGAAATAGTGCCGCTGGTGAAGGCCGGCGCCGATTTCGTCGCGCTTGGCGACTGGCTCTGGCGCGAACCGCGTGAGGTCGCGGCGACGATTGTCCGCAGCGCTGAGCTGTTGCGCCTGCCGGAGACGGCGGCATGACGCCCGCGCGGCGCTTCACGATCGTAGCGCTCAGCGTCGTCGCGCTCGCCGCGCCGGCCATCGCGCAACCGGCCAAGATTCCGATGCCGGAGCCGCCGCCGGCCGTCGCCGCAAACAATCCCAATAACGATCTCGCCTACGGCGCCTACCAGCGCGGCCATTATCTCACCGCCTTCGCCGAAGCCACCAAGCGCGCCCGAGCGAACGATCCCGTCGCCATGACCCTGCTCGGTGAGCTTTACGCGCACGGCTACGGCGTGCCGCGCGACGACGCCAAAGCCGCCGAATGGTACAAGCTCGCTGCCGGCCACGGCGACCGCAACGCCATGTTCGCGCTCGCCATGCTTAATTTCGAAGGCCGCGCCGGCGCGCGCAATCTGGAAGCGGCGGCTCAGCTCTTGAGCGAGGCCGCCAAGCTCGGCCATCCGGCCGCCGCATACGATCTCGGCTTGCTCTATCTGCAGGGCCAGCAGTTCCCGCAGGACTTCAAGCGCGCCGCCGAATTATTCCGCGCGGCCGCCGCCGCCGGCAATCCGGAAGCGCAATACGCGCTCGCCACCATGTATGAGCAGGGGCGCGGCGTGAAGAAGGACATCGTCGAGGCCATGCGGCTGATGGGCGAAGCCTCGGTTGCCGGCAATCTCGACGCCATGGTCGAATACGCCATCGCCGAGTTCAACGGCACCGGCGTCAAGAAGAACGAAGCAGCCGCGGCTCAACTGCTTATGAAGGCAGCGCATCGCGGCAGTCCGATCGCGCAGAACCGGCTGGCGCGCGTGCTGATGGCCGGGCGCGGCATGCCTGCCGATCCAACCGAAGCGATCAAGTGGCACATCATCGCCAAGGCGGGCGGCGCCGGCGATCCCGAGCTCGACCTGTTCGCCACCAAGCAGACGCCGGAAGTACGCGAGGTCGCCGAGAAGGAAGCCAAGAAATGGCTGGCGAG
>CAYLMY010000056.1:0-3805 GCA_964384635.1 uncultured Undibacter sp. | reverse complement strand
ATGCTCCGCTCCGCGCTCCTCAACGTCATGATCGCCGCCGCGCGCAAGGCCGCGCGAGCGCTCAAGCGCGATTTCGGCGAACTGGAGAATTTGCAGGTCTCGCTCAAGGGCCCGGCTAATTTCGTGTCCGCCGCCGACCGCCGCGCCGAGGAGACGCTTTATGCCGAACTCGCCAAGGCGCGCCCGGGCTACGGCTTCCTCGGCGAGGAAGGCGGCATGCGCGAAGGCGCCGACAAGAGCCACACCTGGATCGTCGACCCGCTCGACGGCACCACCAATTTCCTGCACGGCATTCCGCAATTTGCGATTTCAATCGCGCTTGAGCGCGAGGGCACGGTGGTGGCGGGCCTCATCTACAATCCCGCCACCGACGAGATGTTCACCGCCGAGCGCGGCAAGGGCGCCTTCCTCAACGAGCAGCGCATCCGCGTCGCCGCCCGCAAGCGGCTGGCCGACGCGGTCGTCGCTTGCGGGTTGCCGCATATCGGCCGCGGCGATCTCAAGCTGGGGGCACGAGAAACCACCTTGATGCAAGCCCAAGTGGCGGGCTTGCGCCGCTTCGGCGCCGCGGCGCTTGATCTCGCCTGGGTGGCGGCCGGCCGGGTCGACGGCTACTGGGAGCGCGACCTCAAGCCCTGGGACATGGCGGCAGGATTAATCCTGGTGCGCGAGGCTGGCGGCTTCGTCACTGATTGTGACGACGGCGAGGAGATGCTGGCCAAGGGCCATATTGCGGCCGGAAACGAGGCCATTCACAAGGAGCTCCTGCTCGTGCTCAAGCAGGCCGGCCGCGCCTAACCGACCGTAATTTTAACTCAATCGGCCGTTTTAAGCTCTCTCTCCGGCACAACAGCTTTTTCCTTGTCACGGGTCTGTGCCATATTGCGGGGCAAACCCGGGGGCCGCTGTTAGCTCTTATCCGCATGGCAAAAGAACTCGATCCGCTCAAACTGTCTTGGCCCCGCATCTTCCTGTTCCGGATGCTGGTGTTCATCGTGCTTGGCGGGCTGGTCGCCTTCCTGCTGTACAAGCAGATCGAGGTGGCGTTCATGGCCAATCCCGGCCTCAACAGCCTCATCATCGCCGTCCTCGTGATCGGCATCATTCTGACGCTGCGCCAGGTGATCCGGCTCTATCCGGAGATCGCCTGGGTCAATAATTTCCGCCTCGCCGATCCGGGCCTCGCCGTCGAGCGGCCGCCGGTGCTGCTGGCGCCGATGGCGGCGATCCTCGGATCGCGCATGGGCCGCATGGCGATCTCGGCGCAGATGCTGCGCGGCATTCTCGACTCGATCGCCACCCGCCTTGACGAGGCGCGCGACCTATCGCGCTACATGACCGGTTTGTTGGTGTTCCTCGGCCTGCTCGGCACCTTTTGGGGCCTGATCGAGACGGTGAGTTCGGTCGGCGGCGTCATCCAGAGCCTGAAAGGAACAGGCGACGCCGGCTCCATGTTCGATTCGCTACGCGAAGGCCTCGCCGCGCCGCTCGGCGGTATGGGCATCGCCTTTTCGTCCTCGCTGTTCGGCCTGGCCGGCTCGTTGGTACTCGGCTTTCTCGATCTGCAATCGAGCCAGGCGCAGAACCGCTTCTACACCGAGTTGGAGGACTGGCTCTCCACCACGGTCTACGACCAGGCCGCCGAGCCCATCACCTCTGCCGCCGGCGCCGGCGAAGTGCGCGGCGCGATCGAGCGCCTGCGCGACGCGATCAACGACACCGGCGGCAGCAAGGCCTCCTCCGCCGCCATGTCGAACCTGGCCGAGGCGATCCAGGGCCTGGTGCACCACATGCGCTCCGAGCAGCAGATGATCCGCGACTGGGTCGACAGCCAAGCCGAGCAGCAGCGCGAGATCAAGCGGCTGTTGGAGATCATGGTGCGCGAGAACGTGAACCGGTAACATCGGGACCGCGTTGCCACAGGCTCCGCTCATTCCCGCGCAAGCGGGAATCCAGGAGCGACATAGCAAACCCGCGCTGGGTCCCCGCTTTCGCGGGGACGAGCGGAGTGAGTTGGAGCAGCGAGCGTAATGGCCCTTGCACGAATGCGCCGCGGCGAAAGCGGCATGAATTACTGGCCGGGTTTCGTCGACGCGCTGTCGACGCTGATCCTCGGCATCATCTTTCTGCTCACCGTGTTCGTGGTGGTGCAGTTCTATCTGCAGCAGGAAGTGGCCGGCAAGGACACCGCGCTGCAGCGTCTCAACGCGCAAATCGCCGAACTTACCAACCTCTTGTCGCTGGAGAAGACCGGCAAGGCCGATCTGGAGAGCCAGCTGGCGCAATTGAGCGCCACCCTTTCCACCACCGAAGGCGAGCGCGACAAGTTCAAGGGCATCGCGGAAACCGTCAGCGCCGGCGTCGAAGCGGTGCAAGGCAAGGCTGTTACGCTCACCGACAAGCTCCAGAACGAGAAGAAGATTTCCTCGCACGCGCTGGCGCAGGTCGAAGTGCTCAACCAGCAGATCGCGGCGCTGCGCCGCCAGCTCGCCGCTATCGAAACCGCGCTTGACGCCTCCGAGCAGAAAAACAAGCAGGCGCAAAGCCACATCACCGAGCTCGGCCAGCGGCTCAACATCGCGCTGGCGCAGAAGGTGCAGGAGCTGACCAAGTACCGCTCCGACTTCTTCGGCAAGCTGCGTCAAATCCTCGGTAACCGGCCCGATATGCGCATCGTCGGCGACCGCTTCGTGTTGCAGTCGGAAGTGTTCTTCGACACCGGCAAGGCGGATCTCAAGCCGGAAGGCGACGCCGAGCTCGACAAGGTGGCCGGCGCGCTCATCGGCCTCGAGCAGCAGATCCCCGCCGATATTCCCTGGGTGCTGCGCGTCGACGGCCACACCGACGTGCGCCCGATCACACCCGGCGGACAATTCAATTCGAATTGGGACCTGTCGGCGGCGCGCGCGATCTCGGTGGTGCAATACCTGATCAGCAAGGGCGTCACGCCCAAGCGGCTGGTGGCGGCCGGCTTCGGCGAATTCCAGCCGATCGACACCGGCACCACCGAGGACGCCTACCGCAAGAACCGCCGCATCGAGTTCAAGCTGACGGAACGGTGAGCGGAGCCAAGCCGATGGCCGTCTATGTCGATGAGGCGATCTGGCAGTGGCAGGGTCGCAAGTGGTGCCACCTGCTGGCCGACGAGATCGACGAACTGCATCGCTTCGCGGCCGCATTGGGCTTGCATCGCACGTCGTATCAGGGGCCGCCCAAGACGTCCGCACCGCACTACGATCTCACCTCCTATGAGCGCCGCCGCGCCATCGCGCTCGGCGCGACCACATGCGACCGCGCCGGCATCGTTGCGATCGCTCGCCAGGTGCGGATAAAATATCCCGGCCGGCGTGCCTGACATGGCCGGCGACACGACGCTGCGCCCCTACGCCGCCGCCGACGAGGACGCGGCGATCGAGCTGTGGCGGCGCACCTGGGCCCATCACTTTCCGCACATCGACTTCAACGCGCGCGTTGCCTGGTGGCGCGAGCGCTGGCTGCAAGAGTTGGTGCCGGTCGCCCACGTGGTGGTGGCCGAACGCGATGGTGCGCTGGTCGGCTTCGTCACGGTCGATCCGGCGACGCTTTATCTCGACCAGCTCGTGGTGGCGCCGGAGCATTGGGGCTCGGGCGTCTCGGACGCGCTGCTCGACGAAGCCAAGCGGCTGTCGCCCAAGGGCCTCGATCTGATGGTCAACAAGGACAATGCCCGCGCCATCCGCTTCTACGAGAAGCACGGCTTCGTTTACGCCGGCGAGGACAAGAACCCGGTGTCGGGCAATCCGGTGAACAGGATGAGCTGGCGGGC
>CAYLMY010000055.1:0-15757 GCA_964384635.1 uncultured Undibacter sp. | reverse complement strand
TGAACAAAACTTGGTGCGGACGCCGGGACTCGAACCCGGACGGGATTACTCCCAAGGGATTTTAAGTCCCTTGCGTCTACCATTCCGCCACGTCCGCATCCGATCTCGGGTTTACCCGAGATCGGCCTCTTAACATGCGCAGATCGGCGATGACCGGCTTGCGCACGCAACGCTTCGCACCTCCGCGCCGAACGCGCGGATCAGCCCACGCGCGGCGCGAACGTCTATTTCGGTAATAACGCGCCCCAGACCTCGTCCCAATCCTTGCCGGCGGCGTCGGTCACGCGGCCGTCGGCCTCGTAGAACTTGTTGGGGATCTGGAAGATGGCGATGAAGGTGCCGCCTTTCGGCGACCAGGCCGTGTGCCGGCTGCCCGCCGGGCGCCAAATAAATTCGCCGGCGCCCACCTCGACGCCGGCATCGGTCCCTTCCTTGTCGGCGAGCGAGCCTTCCAGCACGTAAGTCTGCTCGATCAAGACGTGTTCATGATCCGGCAGCACCGCGCCCGGCGCCATCTTGAACAGCAAGGTGGCGAGCCCGCTCTTGGCGTCGACCAGCAGCGGCTTCACCTCGCAGCCGGGAAAGCGCGTCTTCTGCCACGGCATCTCGACCGGCCGCAGGTGATGCGAGCGCAAGTCTTCCGGTTTGGCCTTGCGGGCGACGGCGGCGGTCATGGCGGTCCTCCGTTCAGGGGGCGCATATTAGCCGATCCGGGAGCGTTTTGCGATCAATCCCCGCCCTCGCGGATCGGCGGCTGGAAGGCGAGCCCCGTGTCCCAGGGAAAGTAGATCCAGGTGTCCTGCGACACTTCGGTGATGAAGGTGTCGACCAGCGGCCGCCCCATGGGCTTGGCATAGACGGTGGCGAAATGCGCGGCCGGCAGCAGGTCGCGCACCACCCGCGCGGTCTTGCCGGTGTCCACCAGGTCGTCGACGATCAGCACGCCCTGCCCTTTCGCGCGCATCGCGCTCACCTCCGGCGCGATGCCCTTGAGCACCTTGAGCTCGCCCTCGTTGTGGTAATTCTGATAGCTGAAGATGCACACGGTCTCGATGATGCGCACATTGAGCTCGCGCGCCACGATCGCCGCCGGCACCAACCCGCCGCGGGTGATGCAGACGATGGCCTCGAACGGCCCCGCCGCGTGCAGCCGCCAGGCCAGCGCGCGGGAGTCACGGTGAAACTGGTCCCAGGAGACGGGAAAGATTTTTTCGGGGGACGGCGGCGGCTCGGATTTGGCCATCAGCAACCATTCCCGTTCGTCCCCGCGAAAGCGGGGACCCAGCGCAAATATTGACGCGCGCGATAGAAGTACTGGGTTCCCGCTTTCGCGGGAACGAACGGAGTGTGTGGTAGCGGCATTCGCATTTTTTTACCGCGCGGCGGCGGCGAGCTGCTTGTGCACGCTCACCAACATGTCTTCTACCGCCGCCTTCACCGCCTTGAGCTTCTGCGGATCGCGCGCGCGCACCACGATATTGGTGTTGGGCCCGAGCTTCTCGTCGAAAAACGGATAGCTGCCGATGAGCGTCTCCGGATGCGCCTTGGCGATGGCGCCCAGCTCGGTGCCGACGTCGCCTTCCTTGGCGTCGGCGCGGATGGTGACCGACAACAGCTTGGCGCCGGTCTTCAGCTTGGGCGCCACCTCGTCGAGCATGGTCTGCATGACTGCCGGCACGCCCGCCATCACGATCACATTGCCGATCCAGAAGCCGGGCGCGCCCGAGACCTTGTTGACGACGAGCTCAGCCCCGTCGGGAATGCGCGCCATGCGCAGGCGCGCCTCGTTGAGCTCGCCGCCAATCTTGGCCATGCGCTCCTTCAGGATCGCCACCGCCTCGGGGTGATAGTCGATTCCCACACCGAACGCCTTGGCGACGCAGTCGGCGGTGATGTCGTCGTGGGTCGGCCCGATGCCGCCGGTGGTGAAGACATAATCGTAAGCGTTGCGCAGCGCGTTGAGCGCCGACACGATTGCCGTTTCGTCGTCGGAGACGACGCGCACTTCCTTCAGGTCGATGCCGCTGGCGGTGAGATAGTCGGCGACATAACCGATGTTCTTGTCCTTGGTCCGGCCGGACAGGATTTCATCGCCGATGACCAGCAGCCCCGCGGTGACGATCGATAGCGCAGTCATGTCGGATGACACCCTTGCCGGCTTTCGAACACTTAAGCGTTAAGCCAATGGCCGCTCAAGCGGCGCCCGCTGCGGCCCCGCTTTCGTCCACCGATTTTCGCCTAAAATATAGGCAGCCACGAGCGGTGGGGGCCGCCGGCCCATGCGCCAATAGGTGATTTGCCGGGGTTTTCGCTTGGCCCGAAGCTTGCAACCCTCAAGCAGAGGGCGGCCGCCTTTGAGGGACCGCTCCAGTCAGGAAAGGGCACGAGGCCTTCAGGGCAAGCGCGTTGTCGTAACCGGTGGCGAGCTGGGGATCCGAAATGATAGCCGCCTTCGACGAGATGAAGGGACTAAACGGCGGCGTGCGTCCCGCCTATGGCGAGCTCGCGCGCTGGCTCGCCGAGGTGCCGCCCGACGTGCTCGACTACCGCCGGCGCGAAGCCGAGCTTTTGTTCCGCCGCATCGGCATCACTTTCGCGGTCTATGGCGAGGCCGAGGCGCAGGAGCGGCTGATCCCGTTCGACGTTCTCCCGCGCATCATCGCCGGCGTGGAATGGCGTCGGCTCGAGGCCGGCCTCACCCAGCGGGTGAACGCGCTCAACGCCTTCATCGCCGACGTCTACGGCGCGCGCGAGATCCTGCGCGCCGGCGTGGTGCCCGACGACCTGATCTTCCGTAATCCGGCCTTTCGTCCGGAAATGAGCGGACAAAAAGTGCCGTATGGCATCTACGTGCACATCGCCGGCATCGACGTGGTGCGCGTCGACGCCGATACCTTCTACGTGCTGGAAGACAATGTGCGCACGCCCTCCGGCGTCTCTTACATGCTGGAGAACCGCGAGATCATGATGCGGCTGTTTCCCGAATTATTCTCGCGCTATCGCATCGCGCCGGTGGAGAACTACCCGGACGAACTGCTCGCCACGCTGCGCTCGGTCGCACCGCTGTCGGCGGCGCATGAGCCGACCGTGGTGCTGCTCACGCCGGGCGTGTTCAACTCGGCCTATTACGAGCACTCGTTCCTGGCCGACAAGCTCGGCATCGAGCTGGTTGAGGGCCGCGACCTCATCGTCAAGGACGAGTTGGTCTACATGCGCACCACGCAAGGGCCACGCCGGGTTGACGTGATCTACCGGCGCATCGACGACGACTTCCTCGATTCGCTGACCTTCCGGCCCGACAGCACGCTCGGCGTGCCCGGCCTGATGTCGGCCTACCAGGCCGGCAATGTCACGCTTGCCAACGCGGTGGGCACCGGCATCGCCGACGACAAGGCGGTCTACAGCTTCATGCCGGGCATCGTGAAATTTTATCTCGGCGAGGAGCCGATCCTGAAGAACGTGCCGACCTGGCGCTGCCGCGAGGAAGAGCACCTCGCCTATGTGCTCGATCATCTGCACGAACTGGTGATTAAGGAAGTGCACGGCTCCGGCGGCTACGGCATGCTGATCGGCCCCACCGCCAGCAAGGTCGCGCTCGAGCAATTCCGCGCCAAGCTCAAGACCGCGCCGAAGAATTTCATCGCGCAGCCGACGCTCGCGCTGTCGACCACGCCGACCTGTGTCGAGGCGGGCGTTGCCCCGCGCCACGTCGACCTGCGCCCCTTCGTACTCACCGGCGGCGACCGCATTCGCATCGTGCCGGGCGGCCTCACGCGGGTCGCGCTCAAGGAAGGCTCGCTGGTGGTCAATTCCAGCCAGGGTGGCGGCACCAAGGACACTTGGGTGCTGGCCGGATGAGAAATTGCGCTCACACAATAATCCCTCATCCTTCGAGACGCGGCCTTCGGCCGCTCCTCAGGATGAGGGATGCCTTTCCCGTCCTCATGGTGAGGAGCCGCGCGCAGCGCGGCGTCTCGAACCATGGGGACGGCCACGGGAATTGCTGAATGCTCTCGCGCACCGCCGATAACCTGTACTGGCTCTCGCGCTACGTGGAACGCGCGGAATATCTCGCGCGCATCCTCGACGCCACCCAGCGGCTCTCCGCGCTGCCGCTCGCCTATGTCGGCGAAACCAACGAATGGGAATCGGCGGTCGCCACCGCCGGTTGCTCGGCCGCCTTCTTTCGCGCCTACGAGGAGGCCAACGAGGAGAACGTCACCGATTTCCTCGCCTTCTCCACCGTCAACACCTCCTCGATCCGCTCCTGTTTCGAGCAGGCGCGCAGCAACGCGCGTAGCGTTCGAACCGCGCTCACCGTCGAGATGTGGGAGGCGATCAACGGCACCTGGCTCGAGTTGCAACGCTACGGCAACGGGCCCACCTCGCGCGAGGAATTCTCGCGCTTCCTGCGCTGGGTGCAGGAGGCTTCGCTCCGCTACGACGGCTCCGCCTACCGCACCATGCTGCGCAACGACGCCTACTGGTTCTCCCGCCTCGGCGTCTATCTCGAACGCGCCGACAACACCGCGCGTATCCTCGACGTCAAATATCACCTGCTGCTTCCGGAGCACGCGCGCGTCGGCGGCCCGCTCGACTATTTCCAGTGGGCGGCGATCCTGCGCTCAGTCTCCGCGCTCACCGCCTATCACTGGGTCTACCGCGAGAGCCTGAAATCCTGGTTGATCGCCGACCTGCTGATCCTGCGCGAGGAAATGCCGCGCTCGCTGGCGTCCTGCTACGAGGCGATCGTGCGCAATCTCGACCAGGTCGCCGCCGCCTACGGCCGCCAGGGCCCGGCCCAGCGCCAAGCCCGCAGCATCCGCACCAGGCTGCAGAACAGCCGCATGGACGGTATCTTCCAGCGCGGCCTGCACGAATTCATCGGCGAATTCATCACCGAGAACAACCAGCTCGGGTCCGCCATCACCCAACAGTTCCTGACATGAGCGGGCCGCCCATCGGCCGCGGCCCGTGTTAGGATTTCCCGTCAGCAGCGCGGAACCCCATGCGACTTCGCATCTCGCACGCGACCACCTACCACTACGACACGCCGCCCGCCGGCGTGACCCAGCTGCTGCGCAAGACCCCGCGCAACCACGACGGTCAATATGTGTGTAGCTGGCGGCTCGAACTCTCGCAGGATTGCCTGCTGCACCAGCACGAGGACGCCTTCGGCAACATCACCCATTCCTTCACCGCCGAGGGCCCGTTCGGGGAATTGTCGGTCGCGGTCGAGGGCGAGGTGGAGACCCAGGATACCCATGGCGTGGTGCGCGGCGCGCTCGAGCGTTTTCCGCCGGGGCTTTACCTGCGCGAGACGCCGCTCACGCATGCCGACGCCGCAATAGTCGAATTCGCCGAGAGCGCGCGCGCCGGCAACGGCCACGATACGCTGGCGCTCATGCACGCGCTGCTGGGCGGGCTCAACAGCGAGATCACCTTCGACACCGATCCGACCCACGTCGCCACCACCGCAGCGGAAGCCTTCGCTTTGCGGCGCGGCGTTTGTCAGGATCTCACCCATATCTTCATTGCGGCGGCGCGCCGGCTCGGCATTCCGGCGCGCTATATCGGCGGCCATTTTTACCGCGTCGACGGGGTCACCGCGCAGGAGGCCGGCCATGCCTGGGCGGAAATCTATGTCGAGAATCTCGGCTGGGTCGGCTTCGATGCGACCAACGGGATTTCGACCACCGACGCCCATGTGCGGGTGGCAGTCGGCCTCGACTATCTCGGCGCCGCTCCGGTACGCGGAACCCGGTTCGGCGGCGGCGGCGAAACTCTGAAAGTCGCCGTGCACGTCGATCAGGCCCGCCAGCAGGCACAGAGCTAGCGCATAAATTTATAGTCATTGCCCGAGCCGCCCGCGCGCCGCTATAACCTGGCGGCCGTCAACTACGGAAAGAAACGCCGAGCCATGACCTATTGTTGCGGAATTCTGGTGCGCGACGGTCTGGTGATGATCGCGGACACGCGCACCAATGCCGGCCTCGACAACGTCTCTACCTTTCGCAAGCTAAACGTCTATACCGAGCCGGGCGAGCGCATCATGGCGCTCGCCTCCGCCGGCAACCTGTCGCTCAGCCAGACGGTGCGCTCGACACTCACCGAAGGCGTGCAAAATCACGAGACCGGTGAAATCGAAACGCTGCTGAACGCGCCCACCATGTTTCAGGCCGCGCAACGTATCGGTCGCGTGGTCCGCAGCATCCAGAACGCCGAGGGCAAGGCGCTCGCCGCGGCCGAAGTGGATCACGACGTCGCTTTCCTGCTCGGCGGCCAGATCAAGGGCGGCCGCCTGCGCCTGTTCATGATCTATTCGGCCGGCAATTTCATCGAATGCACCACCGACACGCCCTATCTGCAGATTGGCGAGCACAAATACGGCAAGCCGGTGCTCGACCGCGCCATCAACTTCGACACCGATCTTTACGACGCCCTTAAGAGCGGGCTGATCTCCATGGACTCCACCATGCGCTCCAATCTCGGCGTTGGGCTGCCAATCGATATCCTGGTGGTGCGCCGGGATACCTGCAACGCAGAGCTGAACTACCGCATCGAGCCGGGCGAGCCCTATTTCCAAGACTTGCGCGAGCGTTGGTCAAAGGCGCTGCGCGACGCCCATACGGCGATCCCGCGCCCGCCCTATCGCAGCCCGGGCTAAATACAAGCCCTGCCCGACTGCCGGCGCCGCCTATGCGGACACTTCTAAGCTACCCGTTTACCTTCGATTAACGGCACCGCGTGAATTGCCGCCGCGGCGGGCTGCCGGGCGCGGCCAATGGGCAAAATGCAAAGCGAATTGCAAGCTTTCCGGCTCATGGTCGGCGCCTAAAAGTCCAATAAGTAGGATGCTTTAGGGGACTTGGACGTTGCCCGCTCGCCCGCGCGTTGCCGAGGAACGGTCGTATACGAGTTGGGACCGCGCGCGTTTGAGCGTCGTGGTCCCGATCGGCGTGATCGTGGCCGTCGCCATCCTTTGCATCGTCGTCGCCGTGCTTTCCTCCGCCCAGCGCGCCGACGAGGTTGCCGTCGATCACGAGAAGCAACTGCTTTCGCGCGCGCTCGACAATCTCGGCGCGCGCGTGCTGCGCGAGGTCGAAAGCGTCGCCTCCTCCGACGCAGCAATCCGCAACATCCGCCTCAATTTCGACCCGGCTTGGACCGAGCAGCGCGCCGGGCTTTGGTTGGAGACCTATTTCGATCACGACTACGTCTTTGTCTTCGACACCGCGGACACGCCGGTCTTTTCACTGATCGACCGTTCCCCGGCGCCGCCGTCCTGGTTCGCCGCCGCCTGGCCCGCCATGAAGACGGTGATCGACTACATGCGCGGCCGCGAACCGACCCTGCAGGGCGCCATCAACCTGAACAACGCGAGCCTCACCGAAGGCGGCGTCCACCCGACGGCTGCCGTGATCCGCCGCTTCATGGACCGGCCGGCGGTTCTGGCGGCGGCCGCGGTCGGCCCGGTTGACGGCATCCCCGCGTGGCTCGACAAGACGGCGCCAATTCTGCTGGCGGTGAAATTCATCGACAGCGACGAGCTTGCCCACATCGCGGGGCAACTGCAGCTGACGCATCTGCGCAGGCTCGGCGGCGACGAGCCGGTGCCGGCCGGTGATTTTGCCTATGACCTCGCCGGACCGCACGGCAACATCATCGCGCGCTTCGCCTGGACGCCGAAGCAGCCGGGCGCCGAGATCGTGCACAGCGTCATTCCCTTCATCGCGGTCGCGCTTGCCGGCTTTGCACTGCTCGCAGCCTTCGTGCTGCGCTACATGCGGCGCACCGCCGCTGCCATCGCCGCCGGCGAATCCAGGCTGCGCCATCTCGCCATGCACGACCCGCTCTGCGGCCTGCCCAACCGCATCTTCTTCACCGAGCGGCTGGAAGCGGTCATCGAGGAGGTGCGCGATGGGCGCTCGCCGGCCGCCGTGTTCTACATCGACCTCGATCATTTCAAGGACGTCAACGACACGCTCGGTCACCACGTCGGCGACGAGCTGATCCGCAACGTCACGCTGCGGCTGTCGCACACGCTGCGCGGCGACGACCTGGTGGCGCGCCTCGGCGGCGATGAGTTCGCGGTGATCTCCGGGATCGGCGACGACACCGTCAAGATGATGGCGCTCGCGCAGCGCATGATCGCCGCCATCTGCGCGCCCTACGCAATCGGCAGCCACAACATCGTGATCGGCGCCTCCATCGGCATCGCGGTGATCGACAAGAACTGCGCCGGCGCCACCGACATCATGCGCTATGCAGACATGGCGCTCTATCGCGCCAAGAACGAGGGCCGCAACCGCGCCTGCCTTTATGATGCGGTCATGGACGCGAACCTGTCCAACCGCAAGCTCATGGAGGCCGACCTGCGCGAGGCGATCGAGAACGATCGCCTGCGATTGCTCTACCAGCCGATCGTCAACAATCGCGGCGAAGACCTGGTCGGCGTCGAAGCGCTCTGCCGCTGGACCCATCCCACGCGCGGCGAAATCCCGCCGACCGAATTCATCGCGGTGGCCGAGCATTCGGGCCTCATCATCGAGCTCGGCGCCTGGGTGCTGCGCCGCGCCTGCCTCGACGGCAAGGCCTGGCCGAACCTGACGGTGGCAGTCAACGTCTCGCCGCTGCAGTTCCGCCGCCTGGATTTCTGCAGCACGGTCGAGCGCATCCTCAACGAGACCGAGTTCGACCCGACCCGGCTCGAGCTGGAGCTGACCGAAAGCGTGCTGCTCGGCAATGTCGATACCGCGGAAGCCGCCATGATCCGCCTCAAGGAGCTCGGCGTGCATGTCGCGCTCGACGATTTCGGCACCGGCTATTCCTCGCTGCTCTATTTGCGCCGTTTCCCTTTCGACAAGCTCAAGATCGACCGCAGCTTCGTGCGCTCGATCGAAAAGGCCGCCGATGCCGCGGCCATCGTGCACGCGGTGGTCGGCCTCGGCCGCGGCCTCGGCATGAAGGTGACGGCGGAGGGCGTGGAGACCGCCGACCAGCAACTGTTCCTGCGCGCGGCCGGCGTGCATTCGATGCAGGGCTATCGTTTCGGCAAGGCGGTGACCGCCGCCGAGATCACCGCCAGGCTGCGCTCACCCGGCGCTTTCAAGCCTGTCGAGTACAGCGAGCCGACCGCGCTGGCGAGCTGACCGCGCAGCCGCTTTCCCGAACCGCATCCCACACGCTGGTGGCGCGCCGGCGCTTTTATGATATGGCGGTCGCTCTATAAACCTCTCGGGAAGGAAAGCCGATGGCTGCATCCGCAAAAGTCGCGCTGGTGACCGGCGCGGGGACCGGCGTGGGCAAGGCGGTGGCGGTCGCGCTCGCCAAGGCCGGCTATAATCTGGTGCTGGCCGGCCGGCGCAAGGAGCCGCTCGACCAGACCGCCGCCGAGGTCAATGCGGCCGGCTCGCAGGCGCTGGTGGCGCCCACCGACGTGTCCAAGCGCGAGCAGATCCTGGCGCTGTTCGACAAGGTCAAATCGACCTTCGGCCGCCTCGACGTGCTGTTCAACAATGCCGGCATCGGCGCCCCGCCGGTGCCGCTCGAAGACCTGCCCTACGAGACCTGGCAAAACGTAGTCGCGACCAATTTGACCGGCATGTTCCTGTGCACCCAGGAAGCCATCAAGATCATGAAGGCGCAAGATCCGCGCGGCGGCCGCATCATCAACAATGGCTCGATCTCCGCGCACGCGCCGCGCCCGTTCTCGGTCGCCTATACCGCGACCAAGCACGCCATCACCGGCTTGACCAAATCGACTTCGCTCGACTGCCGGCCTTACGACATCTGCTGCGGCCAGATCGACATCGGCAACGCGGCGACGCCCTTGACCGAGCGCATGGTGAAGGGCGAAGGCATTTTGCAGCCGGACGGCAGCAAGAAAATCGAGGCACGCATGGAGGCCGAGCACGTCGGCAACGCCGTGGTTTACATGGCGAGCCTGCCGCTCGACACCAATGTGCTGTTCATGACGGTGATGGCGAACAAGATGCCGTTCGTGGGGCGGGGCTGATATAGGCTCCCGTTTCGAAATAGGGAATTCATTTGGGCGACGCGTCTGCCTCGAAGCGGATCGGCCTCCGGCGCACGGCGACCGCGCTGACGTTTTTGCTCATCGTCGCGCTCGGCGTCCTCGCCTGGTGGAGCAACATCGTCGATCTTGCGCCGACGCCCAAAGGCATCGAAGCGGAAATCCGCTCCTGGGGTCACTGGGCGGTGGCGGCCTCCATCGGCCTGATGGTCGCGCACAGCCTGGTGCCGTTCCCGGCCGAGTTCGTCACCTTCGCCAACGGCATGCTGTTCGGGCCGGTCTGGGGCGTCGCCATCACGTGGACCGGCGCCATGCTCGGCGCCAGCCTTGCCTTCGCGCTGGCGCGCTGGTTCGGCCGGCCATTCGTCGACGCCTTGATGAACGCGCGCCATCGCGACGCGGTCGATCGCTGGGCGCGCCGGCAGGGCATCGGCGTGCTGCTGGTGAGCCGGCTGATGCCGCTGATCTCGTTCAACGTCATCAATTACGCCGCCGGTCTCTCGCCGGTTTCCTGGTGGACCTTCCTGTGGACGACCGGGCTCGGCATCCTGCCGATCACCACGCTCCTGGTGGTCACCGGCGACCAGGTCTGGAACGGCAGCGGCAACGCCTGGATCTATCTGGTCGCGGTCGCCGTTGTCGGCGCGCTGGTTTGGCTCCTCATCGCCCGCCGGCGGCAACCCGGTCAATGAGGGTCAATCGAGCGCCCGCACGTCGACCTTGGTCCCCGTCTTCACCCGCGCCAGCACCTTCACGTTGCTAAGCGCCTTGGCAAACACGTTGCAGGGGCTGGCCAGCCGCGTCTCCTTGCCCTTGGAGATCGGCGTGCGGCCGAAGCCGATCGCGATGGCCGTGCCCTGCGGCCAATAGGCGATCTCGCCCGGCGTGATCACCGCCCGCGCGTCGGGCTCGCGCGCAACCGAAACCGGCACGTCGAAATAGACCTCCTCGCCCCAGGTCAGTGCCGACGAGGAGAGCGGCAGCGCCGCCGCGATCGCCTTGGCCGTCGGCGTGTCGAGCAGCTCGGCGTCAAGGCTGAGGTTACCGAAATCGAAGCGGATGCGGCTCAAGAGGGCCTCCCGTTGCTTTGAGCTTGGCAACATGCATTTTCACCAGCGGGCGGGGCTTGGCAACAAGCACTACAACTTAGCCACTGCCATGTGGGGGATAAGACGATGGACCACCTGCAATCGGCGTTCGGCGCGCTTTGCCTCATCGCCTTTGCCTTCCTGATCAGCGAGAACCGGCGCGCGGTCGACTGGAAGAGCGCGGGCGCGGCCCTGGCCTTGACCTTCGCCGCCGCCGTGCTGCTTTTGGAAATCCCGCAGATCAAGGCCGGTTTCGCACTCGTCAATCGCGCGGTCGAGGCAGTGAGCGCGGCGACCATCGCCGGCACCAGTTTCGTGTTCGGTTATGCCGGCGGCGGCCCCCCGCCATATGCCGTGACCAGCCCGGCCAATGAATTCGTGCTCGGCTTTCAGGCGCTGCCGATCGTGCTGGTGATGAGCGTGCTGACCACGCTGCTGTTTCACTGGCGCATCTTGCCGCCGATCGTGCGCGGCTTCTCCTGGGCGCTCGAACGCACGCTCGGCGTCGGCGGCGCGGTCGGCCTGTCCACCGCCGCCAACAACTTCCTGGGTATGGTGGAATCGCCGCTGTTCATCCGGCCTTATCTCGCCAGGCTCTCGCGCGGCGAATTGTTCATGGTCATGACCGGCGGCATGGCCGGCATCGCTGGCACCGTATTCGTGCTCTATGCCACGATTCTGCGCGACGTTATTCCCGACGTCGCCGGCCATATCCTGGTCGCCTCCATCCTGGCCGCGCCAGCGGCGCTATTGATCAGCGGGCTAATGGTACCGGTCGCGCGCGGCGAGCAGACCGACATCGGCGAGATCGAGATTGGCCGCGTCGCCGAAAATACGATGGACGCCATCGTGCGCGGCACCGCGGCCGGGCTCGAACTGCTGCTCAATATCGTCGCCATGCTGATCGTGCTGGTCGCGCTGGTGCATCTGGCCAACGCCATCCTCAGCCTGCTGCCGGAGGTCGCCGGCGGCGCCATCACCCTGCAACGCCTGCTCGGCTACGTCATGGCGCCGGTGTGTTGGCTGATGGGCGTGCCGTGGAGCGAAGCCGCGACCGCCGGCGCGCTCATGGGCATCAAGACCGTGCTTAACGAATTGATCGCTTATCTCGAGCTCGCCAAGCTGCCGGCCGACGCGCTCGATGAGCGCTCACGGCTGATCATGCTTTACGCCATGTGCGGCTTTGCCAATTTCGGTTCGCTCGGTATCATGATCGCCGGGCTGACCGTGATGGCGCCGGAGCGGCGCGCCGACATCATCTCGCTCGGCGGCAAGTCGATCGTCTCCGGCACGCTGACGACCTGCCTCCTCGGCGCTATCGTGGGGGTGCTCAATTAGCGGCCGCCGCGCGCCGGACCTTCATGAATCGAACGACACGCTGGGCAGTCGCCGCATCGATGGCGACGTAGTCGCGGCGGTCGGGTAGTTTTTCAACGTCAGGAAGCCCCATTTTTGCGATCCGCAGATTCAGAAATCCGTCGGCGGTAGGCCAAGACAGATTCGCCGCCTTTAGCAGCAACAGCGCTGAATGAATCTGTCCGTAAGTCAAAAGATTGAAGGTGTAATCGCGATCGAGGCCCACAATCGCGGCGAGCACGGTCGCCGCGTCGAGCAACCGCTTACTCGTCACCAATTCATAGATGACATCGTTTCGGTTGAGGTCGCCGTTGCGGATGCCATCGATATAGGCATCGGTGCGTTTGACATTTTTTTGACGATTTTCGGTCCACGCGGCGAGGTGTTCGCGCACGATCGATTCATCGACTTCGACGGCCACGCCGCGCAGCCGATTGCTCAATTCGTCCGAAATCAATGGAAGCAACTTACCAATTGCAACAAGCGACAAATCGGATCGCTCGACAATAAGCGTCTGCAGATCGCTATCGGCTTCCGCTTTGGCGATGAGCTTGTCCATGCCCGCGGTCGAGAATTGCGCGCCCTGGTTCGCGGCCAGGGTCCGCACCGTTTTGCTGCCGCCGCGCGTAACGACGATATCGCTGACCGGCGGCGTCACCACCGGCCGGCCTGCAATGACGCCCAGATGTGCCTGCGACCCCGTCTTGGCAACGTCGATCAGAATACGCTCTGAGAGCCCGGCATAGTCGCGAATGATCGGCCGCGCCACCTCGATGTCGCTATCCGATGCAAGTTTTTGCGCAAGCCCGTCCGTGAGTTTTGGCAATTTGGCCAGTTTCGCCGATGCCGCGGCCCTTTCAGCGCCCGCGATTTTATCGATGAGCGTCGTCACGACTTCATTGAAGAGATACTGCTCTGCCGAGGTCCATCGATCGGCTTGTTCGATGTAAGCGTCGGTAATTCGCCGCAGCAATTCGACGCGTTTTTCCGACGTGCGTTCGGAAGCCAACAAGACGAGATCAGCCGCCAACGCGGACTGCTGCATCTTCTCTGCTGATGGCGTTGGTACCGGAATCTCAGTCACGTATCCCTCACTCGGGCCCGGCTTTGGAAGCCGGTTCGATTATTCCAAATTGTGAATTTGACCCCATTAATTTCCAATGAAGAAATGTATATAAAAAATCCTACGGCGTTCCGATTGACTTACTATCGCAGATTGCCGCTCTGGATTATCAATCTGGATTACGAAAACGAGATACTTTAATGCCGGCGTTCGATAGGCCTCGGACATGCATTTGCGATTGCGATTGATATTTCTCTGCGCCGTTGCATTACTGTGCGCAACCGGCGCCGCCCTCGCCGCTCCGATCCACATCGTCGCCTTCGGCGACAGTCTCAGCTCCGGCTGGCTGGTGCCGCGCGACCAGGCCTATCCCGCGCAATTGCAGGCGCTATTGCGCAAGAAGGGCTACGACGTCATCGTCAAGAACGCCGGTATTGCCGGCGACACCGCCGCGCATGCGCTCAAGCGCTTTGATCTCGCGATCGACCCCGGCACCGATATCTGCATCGTCGAATTCGGCATCAATGACCGCCGCAGCGGCGCCTCCATGGCGCAGGTGCGCGCGCGGCTCACCGAGATCGTTCGCGCGCTGCACGCGCGGCACATCCAGGTGCTGCTGGTCGGCACCGGCGGCCTGAATTTCTCCGAACTCGCGAAAGCAAATGACGCGCTCTACGTCGAATGGAAATTGCCGCCGCACAAATACCGTGCCCGCGACGGCGCCCATTTCAACGCCGAGGGCTATGCCATCCTGGTCGGACGCATGCTGCCGCAGGTCGAGGAACTGATTCAGCGCGCCGCGCGGCAATGACCGCGAAAAGGCAGAGCGCCCGGCTCTAATGCAGCCGGAACTCGCCGTTGATCGGCTTCAGCTCGGCAGGCTTGATCAGCTTGCAATGTGCGACTTGCACTGAGTGCAGCGGGCCTTCCAGCTTCTCCTGCCAGAACGCCAGGAAGCGTTGCAGCTCGGGAAACTCGGGAAACATGTCATAGGCCTGCCAGACGTAGGACTGCAGCAGCCAGCGGTGATCGGGACGCCGGTACAGGATGTGCGCGGTGGTGAGGCCGTAACCGTTGACCTGCTTTACGAAATCATTCGAAACCGTCGAAACCATTTCAAGCCCTCCGTCTGTCGGACTTCAAGTTTCCGTTTCCGGCACCGCCCATTGCAAGCCGAAAAGGTAAACAAGTTGTTTAAAATCAAGGCGTTAGCAGCATCCTGGTGAGGTTGCTAACAACCCTGCCGCGGCACGGACGGTCACGGGCCAGATCAACCTGTGTGCCCGCGCCGCAGTTGCGGCCCCAGCGTTAACCATTGAGCCCGTTGGATTTTTTATGTTGTTGGCACTCCGTGCCAATGAGTGCTAAAAAATTTTCGGCGACCCCTTGCGAGCCAAAATACGCGCGCCATCTCAGCCACGGGGGCTGGCCAGGGGGGACCGCGCCAGCTGCCCAAAATCTAGACGTTTCAATAATTTAGGAGGACTGCCATGAAGTTCCGTCCGCTTCACGACCGCGTCGTCGTCAAGCGCATCGATGCCGAGGAGAAGACCGCCGGCGGCATCATCATTCCCGACACCGCCAAAGAGAAGCCGAGCGAAGGCGAAATCGTCGCCGTCGGCCCCGGAGGCCGCGACGAGAACGGCAAGCTGATCCCGATCGATCTGAAGGTCGGCGACGCCGTGCTGTTCGGCAAATGGTCGGGCACCGAAGTCAAGATCGACGGCCAGGATCTCCTGATCATGAAGGAGAGCGACATCATGGGCGTGATCGAAGGCGGCGCCGTGAAGAGAAAAAAGGCCGCCTAAGCGCGATCCTCGTCCTGAGGAGCCGCGCGAGCCGCGCGGCGTCTCGAAGGACGAGGGCAATGAATCATCATGGCCTCATCCTTCGAGACGGCGCGGAGTTTATCATCGGGCCGCGCAATGCGCGGACCCGGTGGCGCCTCCTTAGGATGAGGGTCAACATCGGAGCAAATAACAATGTCTGCCAAGGAAGTGAAATTTTCCGTCGATGCCCGCGACCGCATGCTGCGCGGCGTCGACATTCTCAACAATGCGGTGAGGGTCACTCTCGGCCCCAAGGGCCGCAACGTCGTGCTCGACAAATCCTTCGGCGCCCCGCGCATCACCAAGGACGGCGTGACGGTGGCCAAGGAAATCGAGCTCGAGGACAAGTTCGAGAACATGGGCGCGCAGATGGTGCGCGAGGTCG
>CAYLMY010000054.1:0-16029 GCA_964384635.1 uncultured Undibacter sp. | reverse complement strand
GTGCCCGAGGCCATGATCCCGTACAGGAACAGCACCACTTCCGAGCCTTCGCGCAGCACCGCCAGCCCCACCACGATCGCCAGCGCGGTCAGCGGCTTGGCGCCTTCGCTCACCGCGGTGCCCACCGAGCGCATCTCGGCGGCGATCTCGCGCCCGTGGCGCGCCATCCAGGCGTTGTGCCACATCAGCATGATCACGGCGATTGCGAGCACACTGGCATTGAACAGCTCCTGGCCGGCGCCGGCGAAGGCCTGCGAGATGGCGCCGGCGAAAAAGGCGACGATGGTGGCGCCCAGCATGCCGGCGATGACGCCGAACGTCACCCAGCGCCCGCGGCCGATGACGCCGCGGGTCGCCGCCATCACGATGCCGATGATCAGGCCGGCTTCAATGACTTCGCGAAAGACGATGATGAGTGCGCCGAGCATTATCTATTCCGCGATCACCACGCCCTTGGCGGTGTCCTCATGGTATTCGCCGACGAAGGGGTAGCGGCCGGGCTTGAGTGGCCCGACGCGCACAATGCCCTTGGACTTGCCGGGTATTACCTTCTCGATCTTCAAGGCTTTGCTTTCGAATTCCTCGGGCGTGGCGTCGTTATTGACCACGGTGATCATCACCCGCGTGTTGGCCTTAACCTTGAGCTCGGCCGGCGTGAAGTGGTGATCCTTGAGGGTGAGGGTGAGATCGTCGGCGCGCGCGGCGGCGCCCGCGAGGAAGAGAAGGGCGGCCAGGCCGAGAACAATGCGACGCATAGACGTTCCTCATAAAGACCAGCCCTCACAAAAGCATTAAAGGCCTTTGATGCAATAGCTTTTTTCTAGTCTTGAATTATTCCAATGTAAGAACTGGAGCCAATAGCTTGCGCGCAAAGTATTGTCCGCTCCGGCCGGGCCCAAAAATATTTTCGGCTCTTTCCGTCTCGTGCAGTTCCAGGCGCGCCGGCGGCTCCGTGTGGCGGCGCGCGCGGACCCGGTTGGCAGCGCGCCGGGGAGCGGGCATTCTCCAGCCCCCGCCGCCAGCCCGCCTATCGGTAGCCTCAGGAGACACCCATGCAATTCGTTGAAGCCCATGGCGCCCGCATTCCCATGATCGGTCTCGGCACCATGACCTTGAAGGGCGATATCTGCGTCCAGGCGGTCAAGACCGCGCTGCAGATGGGCTACCGCCATCTCGACACCGCATGGTTCTACGGCAACGAAAAGGAGAACGGCGAGGGCCTGCGCCAGTCCGGTGTCAAGCGCGAGGAAGTGCTAATCTGCACCAAGGTGCGCGAGACGCACCTGGAGCCGGACAAGTTCCGCCAGTCGCTCGATGAAAGCCTCGCCAACCTGCAACTGCCCTATGTCGACCTCTTGCTGATCCACTGGAACAACAAGGACATCCCGTTCAAGACCTCGATCGGCGCGCTGTGCAAGGCCAAGAAGGACGGCTTTGCCAAACATGTCGGCGTGGCCAATTTTACCACCACGATGCTGGACAAGGCCTGGGCGGTGACATCGGAGCCGCTGGTGTGCAACCAGATCGAGATGCATCCGTTCATCAACCAGGACAAAGTACTGGCCGCCAGCAAGAAGCACGGCATGGCGGTGGTCGCTTATGTGCCGATCGCGCGTGGCAAAGTGCCCGGCGCCGAGGTGATCGAGCACATCGGCGAGGCGCACGGCAAGAGCGCCGCGCAGGTTTCATTGCGCTACCTGGTGCAGCTCGGCGTCTGCTCGATCCCGCGTACCGCGACGCCCGCGCACATGAAGGAGAACCTCGAGGTGTTCGACGTCACGCTGTCGGACGCCGAGATGGCCGAGTTAAAGAAGCTCAACGCCACCAATATGCGCGTGGTCAATCCGCCGCACGCGCCGCATTGGGACGCGGCGTGAGCCGCAAATGGGTAGCGGCTTGATGCAGGCGGTCGAAGCCAAGGGCTTTAAGATCCCGATCATCGGGCTCGGCACCTGGTCGGTACGCAATCCCGCGCGGGTGGTCGAGCAAGCCATCCGCATCGGCTACCGCCACATCGACACCGCGCAGATGTACGGCAACGAGGCCGAGGTGGGGGAGGGCGTGCGAAATTCCGGCAAGCGCGCCGAGGTGACGGTCACCACCAAGGTGCAGCCGACGCTGCTAACGCCGCATGACCTCGAGCGTTCAGTGAAGGAAAGCCTGGCGCGGCTGCGGCTCGACGTCATCGACCTGCTGCTGATCCACTGGCCCAACCCGCGCGTGCCGCTCGCCGAGACGCTCGGCGCCATGTCGAAGATGAAGCGCGAAGGCTATGTGCGCGCGATCGGGGTGTCGAATTTCACCGTGGCGCTGCTCGAAGAGGCTATCAAGCTGTCGCCCGAGCCGGTGGTCTGCAATCAGATCGAGTGCCATCCGTTTCTCAACCAGGACAAGGTGATCGCCGCCTGCAAGACGCACGGCATGGCGGTGGTGGCCTATAGCCCGATCGCCCGCGGCGGCGCCACGGGCAACAGGATACTCGAGCGCATCGGCATGGCGCACCGCAAAAGCGCGGCGCAGGTGAGCCTGCGCTACCTCGTGCAACAAGGCATCGTGGTGATCCCGCGCACCAGCAGGATAGAGCGGCTGGAGGAGAACTTCGCGCTGTTCGATTTCGATCTGTCCGAAGAGGAGATGCAGGACATCTACGGGCTTGCCCACCACGACGGCCGCATTGTCGATTGGACCTGGTCGCCGAAGTGGGATTAAAGATCAGCGCGTGACCATCGCCAACGACACCGCCCTCGTGCTGTTTTCCGGCGGGCAGGATTCCACCGTTTGCCTGGCTTGGGCGCTGACGCGGTTCGCGCATGTGGAAACCGTCGGCTTCGCCTATGGCCAACGCCACGCGGTCGAGCTGGACGTACGGCCGCGCATCCGGGAATGCATCGCCGCGCTCAATGCCGACTGGAAAACGCGGCTCGGCGATGACCAGGTGATCAAGCTCGATGCGCTCGCCGCCATTTCCGACACGGCGCTCACCCGCGACACAGCCATCGAGATCGCCGACAACGGCCTGCCGACCACCTTCGTGCCCGGACGCAATCTGATCTTCTTCTGCTTTTCCGGCGCGCTCGCCTATCGCCGCGGCGCCCGCCATCTCATCGCCGGCATGTGCGAGACCGATTATTCCGGCTATCCGGACTGCCGCGACGACACCGTGAAGGCCATGCAGGTCGCGCTCACGCTTGGGCTCGACAAGCGTCTCACCATCCATACTCCGCTGATGTGGATCGACAAGGCCGATACTTTCGCCATGGCCGAGCAGCTGGGCGGGCAAGCCTTGCTCGATCTCGTTGTCGAGGAAACCCATAGCTGTTATCTGGGCGACCGCACGCAGCGCCACGACTGGGGTTACGGCTGCGGCGCGTGCCCGGCCTGCCAGTTGCGGGCGCAAGGTTTTGCCAAGTTCAGGAGCCGGCAGAAGACGCCATGAGCGCGCTCTCAAATGAAAATCGCAGGAACATCGAGGGCGCCGTTTTCCTCGCGCTGTTCTGTCTGACCATTCCGGCGGCCAACTGGATGATCGGTCATGTCGGCACGGTCTGCTCCGGCAAGGGCCCCTGCTTGGTGCCGGTGGCGCCCGGCATCATGGCGCCGTCCGGCGTGCTGATGATCGGCGCCGCCTTGGTGCTGCGCGATCTGGTGCAGCGCCGCCTCGGCGTCGAGTTCGGCATTGCCGCCATCATCGCCGGCGCCGCCATCTCGGCCGGCGTCGCGCCGCCGTCCTTGGTGGTCGCTTCGGCCACGGCCTTCCTGCTGTCGGAGTTCGCCGATTTCGCGGTCTATACCCCGCTCGCCCGCCGCCGGCTGGTGGCGGCGGTGGTGGCATCGAGCATGGCCGGCCTCGTGGTCGACTCGATCGTGTTTCTCTGGCTCGCCTTCGGCTCGCTCGACTTCCTGCTCGGCCAAATCATCGGCAAGGCCTGGATGGTGCTGCTCGCTATTCCGCTGGTCGGCTATTTGCGCCGTCGCGACGAACGCCTCGGGCTGACGACCGCGTGATGCGCTAGGCGACCGCCGCCCGTAGCTGCAGAATTTCCTGGTCGCGCTCGGCGAGCGTGCGCTCAAGCCTGGCGATATTCTCGAACAGGCGCCCGGTCGACAAGCGGAGGAAATAGAATCCGAATTGCGGATTTTGATAATACAGTTCCTCGATTTTGTCATAAGTGATTTCCAATACCGATCCGTTCTGCGTGCAAACGAGCGTTTACGTTCGCGCGCGCGCAGGTGCGAGCATCCCGAGTTCTCCGACGAGGGCGCCGGGCGAGAGGTCGATATCGATTTGTTGCAGATGCAGCTGTCCGGAGACGACGAAAAACATGCGATCGGCTTCGTCGCCTTTGCGAAACAGATTCTCGCCGGCCGTGATCGCCCGCTTGTGCATGAACGGCTTGAGCCAGTCCATGGACATATCGCCCTGACTGGCCGATTTGACCTGCTTTACGAGGTTGAGCATCTCCCGCAGCCGGTAGATATTGAGCGGGAACAGGATGCTGTGCAGTACGATCGTCGGATAGCTGCCGAACAGCACGCCGTAAGTGACAAAAGCGACATTGCTGCAGATGCCGATGATACGGAGCGGAACCATGGTCCGCATTGAAAGCGTAGCGATGACCAGCGCCGCGGCAAGAAATCCGACCAGCGTTACATAATCCATGGTGACCCCCGGCAGGTTCCCCTGATCGCGAGGATAGCCTAGATTTCCGCGCCAGCAACGCAGTCATGAACGCTGGCTGCGACGGTTCGGAGATAAAGCACCGGCCGGCTGTTATGCTGCGTGCCCGTTTGGCCGAGGAATATCCATGTCAGCCGTTCTCGACATGCTGAAAAACGTCACCACCGGCACCATCACCACCATGCTCTTGAAGAAGGGCATCCGCCGTTCCTGGATGGCGGGCGCCATGCCGCTCGGTTTTGCCGGCAAGCGCGTGGTGGGGCCGGCTTTCACGCTGCGCTTCGTGCCGGTGCGCGAGGATCTGGCAACGCCGGAGAGCTGGTCGAAGCCGATCTCCACCCGCGCGGCCATCGAGGCCATGCCGGAGAACTGCGTCGTGGTGGCCGACGCCTTGGGCGTGACCGGCGCCGGCATCTTCGGCGATATCCTGTGCATGCGCATGGTCAAGCGCGGCGTCACCGCACTCATCACCGACGGCGTGATGCGCGACAAACACGGCGTCTTAGGCACCGGCCTTCCGGTCTGGTGCGCGGGGGTAGCGGCGCCGGCCTCGGTCAATCAGCTGACATTCGTCGGCTGGAACGAGCCGATCGGCTGCGGCGGCTGCGCCATCTTCCCCGACGACATCATCGTTGCCGACGACGACGGCGCGGTGGTGATCCCGGCCGCGCTGGTCGACTTCGTCGCCAACGAAGGGACCGAGCACGAGCGCATGGAAACCTGGCTGGTGCAGGAGGTGGAGAAGGGCGCCAAGCTCCCCGGACTTTACCCGCCTAACGAAGAGAACAAGAAACGCTACGAGGATTGGAAGAAGAAAAGATAATGTTCTTCATTCTGTCCAAGACCATTGCCTTTCTGCTGCTGCCGTCAAATTTCCTGTTCGCGATTGCGCTGATCGGGCTGGCGCTGCTGCTGACGCGCTGGCGCCGCGCCGGCGTTATGTTGATGGCTATCAGTCTTGTTCTGATGGCGCTGGGCGGCTTTTTGCCGGTTGGCCGCATTCTCAATCACACATTGGAGAGCCGTTTCCCGCCCTGGGATCCATCGCGTGGCGCGCCGGACGGCATTATCGTGCTGGGCGGTGCCATCGGCCCGGCGCTGTCGCGCGCCTATGGAGCGCCGCAGCTCAGCGGTAGCGCCGAGCGCGTCACCGTCATTGCCAAGCTGGCGCGCGACTATCCCAAGGCGCGCATCGTCTATTCCGGCGGCGACGCCAGTCTGTTCGGGGACGCCGGTCGCGAGGCGGACTATCTCTACCCGTTGCTCGATTCGTTCGGCGTGCCGCGCGACCGCGTGCTGCTGGAGACCCGCGCGCGCAACACCTTCGAGAACGCCACTTTTACCAAGGAACTGGTCAAGCCCAAGGCGGGCGAGCGTTGGCTTTTGGTGACGTCGGCGAAACACATGCCGCGCGCGATCGGCTGCTTCCGGCGCATCGGCTTCCCGGTCGATGCCTATCCGGTCGATTGGCATAGCCGGCCAACACTCAATCTGTCGCTGTCCCGCCATTTCGGCGGCGGCCTGGCGGGCCTCGACGGCGCTGTACATGAGTGGCTTGGTTTACTCGTCTATCGGATCAGCGGGCGAACCACCGCCCTGTTTCCGGGACCGGCCGCCGCACCCTAGACCTGCCGGCCGCGCGAATCGCGCGCCGCCCGCATCCCGCATTTGTTGCAAATTCATGACGGCACTATTCTGCGTCCGTACAGGGCGATTCGTGCGCCCGAGCCCGCGTCAGCGTTCTCGCGTTCTCGCGCACCATCTGAAGCGATGCCTCAGAGAGGGAATCGACCCATGGCACTCGAAGGCCTATTCCGGTATCCGCGACTACCAACGGGGCCGGCCGACAACGAAGACGCCCATCTCGACGGGAACCGGGCTGAACAGCTCATCACCGCCGTAGCTGTGTCAGCGGCCGTGCTGGTCGTGGCCGCGATCGCCATTTTGATGGGAATGGCGAGCCCGTAAAGGCACGGTCTTTTTCGCAGAATACCCTGCATACATTCGCCGCCGGCTTGAGCCGCCGCGTTGCCTCTGTCACCATAAATGGACAGGAGGCCAGCAATGCCGCAGACCATCACCACCGGATACAAGGCGCTTTGCGACGCCGCCGAGCGCGAAATTGAGACGCTGCCGGTCGAGGATGCGATCAAGCTCGCCGGCCGCGACGACGTGGTGCTGGTCGATATCCGCGACATCCGCGAATTGCAGCGCGAGGGCAGGGTGCCGGGCGCCTTTCATTGCCCGCGCGGCATGTTGGAATTCTGGATCGACCCGCAGAGCCAGTATCACAAGCCGAAATTCGCCGAGGACAAGAAATTCGTGTTCTTCTGCGCCGGTGGCTTGCGCTCGGCGCTGGCCGCCCAGACCGCGCAGCGCATGGGGCTCAAACCCGTCGCCCATATCAAGGACGGCTTCGGTGCCTGGAAGAAGGCCGGCGGCCCGGTCGAGCTACCGGAGGAAATGCCGGGGGAGCACAACGAGCCGAAGAAGGCGTGACATCCATTCACCGGCCTGCTCGCCGCCATCACAAGAATTCGCTTGCGCTGCGTCAGCGCGCCCCGCAATTTCCGACGCCCATTGAATGACGAGGGGCGGCCATGACGCTCACGCTGATCATCGGCAACAAGAACTATTCCTCCTGGTCGCTGCGGCCGTGGATCGCCATGCGGGTTGCCGGGATTGCCTTCGACGAAAAAGTAATCCCGCTCTACGAGCCAGGCAGCCGCGAGCAAGTACTGCAATATTCGCCGGCCGGCAAAGTGCCGGTGCTGATCGACGGCGACGCGCACATCTGGGAATCGCTCGCCATCCTCGAGCATCTGGCGGAGAAATTCCCCGACGCACGGTTGTGGCCATCCGACCCCGGCGCGCGCAGCCATGCCCGGGTGGCGGCGAGCGAAATGCATGCCGGCTTCACCGCGCTGCGTCGCGCCTGCCCGATGAATATGTGGCTGCCGCCGAAACCGCGCCCGCAAAGCGATGAGGTGATGGCCGACGTCGCCCGCATCGAGGCGTTGTGGAGCGATTGCCGCGCCCGCTTCGGTACGGGCGGTCCGTTTTTGTTCGGCGCCTTCGGCGCCGCCGATGCCATGTATGCCCCGGTGGTGGCGCGGCTGCACAATTTTGGCCTACCAGTCGGCAAGCCCGCGCGCGCCTATATGGCCGCGGTGATGGGCCTGCCTGCCTGGGCACAATGGCGCGACGCCGCGCTCAAAGAGCCCTGGATAATGCGCCATAACGAGCCCGATTGGCCGCTGGTGCGCGGGATTACATTTTCGCAATGATCGAAATTGCGCCCATTTGAGGGGGGGTCCGTTCAAAATTTTGTCAAGATTGTGAGCAACACAGCGGCGTCTTTCACGGCGTCTGGCCGTGCTTTCATTTAGGGGGTGACGATTCTGTCGGGGCCGCTCGCGGCTCCAGGTGGGGATTGCCCATGACACATCGTCTGCTTGCGCTCGTTGTCGCATTATTCACGCTCGCTGCTCCTGCCTTCGCCGCCGATACCGCCAAAGACGTCAAGGGACTTTTTCTGCTGACCGATTATCCGGCGGTCTCGGTGCAGCCGGGGACCACCTCCACGGTCAGCCTCAAGCTGCACAATTACGGGCTTGCGCCCGAGCGGCTCGCGCTCTCGATCACCGGCGTGCCCGCGGGTTGGACCGCGAGCCTGCTCGGCGGCGGCCAGCCGGTCGCCGCCGCCATGCCGGCGACCGATGACAGCGTTTCGCTTGATCTCAGGCTCGACGTGCCGAAGGACGCCAAGATCGGCACCCATACGCTGACCATCAATGCGCAAGGCCCGACCGCGAATGTGGCGCTGCCGGTGGCGGTGACGCTCGCCAAGCAATTGCCGGCCAAGCTCTCGGTGCAGCCGCAATTGCCGGAGCTGCGCGGCTCCTCGCGCTCGAGCTTCGAATACACGCTCACCGTCAAGAACGACAGCGGCAAGAAGCTGCTGGTCAGTCTCGCCGCCGACGCGCCGCGCAATTTCGATACCTCGTTCACCGAAGCCTATGGCAGCCAGCAGCTGACCGCCGTGCCGATCGACGCCGGCAAGTCGAAAGACGTGAAGCTGAAGGTGAGCCCGCCCAGCACCGTCGATGCCGGGCATTACCCCGTGAAAGTTAAAGTCGCCGCCGAAGGCGCCGATGCCTCAACCGACGTCGCGCTCGACATCACCGGCCAGCCCAAGCTGACATTGGCCGGCCGTGAAGGCCTGCTCAGCGCCAGCGCTACCGCTGGAAAAGAGAGCACCGTTCCGGTGGTCGTGAGCAATACCGGCACCGCACCGGCCGAGAACATTCACCTGTCGGCCAACGCGCCGACCGGCTGGAAGATCAGTTTCGAGCCCAAGGCCGTCGAGCGCATTGCGCCCAACCAGCACAAGGAAGTGCAGGCGCTGATCCGTCCGCCGGCCAAAGCCATCGCCGGCGACTATGTCAATACGCTCACCGCCTCCACCCACGGCGAAAACGGCACGGCGAATTTCCGCGTTACCGTGACGACCTCGACCATGTGGGGAGTTGCCGGCGTTGGCATCATCGGTGCCGCGCTCTTGATCATGGTGGGCGCCGTCGTGCGCTTCGGCCGGCGATGAGCATTCCCGTCATCGAGGCCCGCGGCCTCACCAAACGCTATGGCACGGCGACGGCCGTGGACGGCGTTAACTTCAAAGTCGCCGCCGGCGAAATCTTCGGCCTGCTGGGGCCGAACGGCGCCGGCAAGACCACCACCATCCTGATGCTGCTCGGCTTGAGCGACATCAGCTCCGGGGAGGCTCGCGTATTCGGGCATGATCCGATGCGCGAGCCTTTGGCGGTCAAACGTCTGGTCGGCTATCTGCCGGACACGGTCGGCTTCTACGACAATATGACCGCCGCCGATAACCTGCATTACACCGCGCGGCTGATGGGCATGCGCTCAGCCGAGCGCAAGCAAAAGATCGCCGCCGCGCTTGCCCGCGTCGGCCTTGCCGACGTGGCGGAGAAGAAAGTCGGCACCTTCTCGCGCGGCATGCGGCAACGGCTCGGGCTTGCCGAGATCATCATGAAGGACGCGCGCATCGCCATCCTCGATGAGCCGACCAATGGCCTCGACCCGCAGGCCAGCATCGAGCTCTTGGAGTTGATCCGCTCCCTCAAGGCCCACGGCGTCAGCATCCTGTTGTCCTCGCATCTGCTCGACCGCGTGCAGAGCGTGTGCGACCGGGTGGCGCTGTTCAATGCCGGTAAGATCGCGCTCATGGGTACGGTGCCCGAGCTCGGCCGTCACGTGCTGGGTGGCGGCTTCGCCGTGGAGGTGGAGGCCGAAAGCAGCGACGGCATCGCCAAGCGGCTCTCCGCGCTGCCGGGCGTGCGCAGCGTGGAAGCGCCGGCGCCCGGCCGCTTCCGCATGACCTGCGACCGCGATCTGCGGGCGGAGGCGGCGGCCGCGGTGGTGGCCGCGGGCGGGCGGCTCAAGCAGCTCTCGCTCGACCAGCCCAGCCTCGAAGAAATCTATACCCGTTATTTCCAAAACGTGCAGGAGGAGGCCCGTCATGCGGCGTGAAGGCTCTCCCTGGCAAGGGCTCGGCGTCGTGGTGCTGAAGGAACTCTCCGACCATCTCGCCAGCGCGCGCATGCGCGTGCTGGAATGGCTGGTGGTGTTGACCGCGCTCGCTGCGGTCTATGCCGCCATCACCCAGGTGCGCGACGTGACCGCGCAGGATCCGTTCCTGTTCCTGCGGTTGTTCACTACCGCGCGCGATCCGCTGCCGTCGTTCGTGTCGTTCCTCGGCTTCCTGGTGCCATTGATGGCCATCGGGCTCGGCTTCGACGCGATCAACGGCGAGCACAACCGGCGCACGCTGTCGCGCATCCTGTCGCAGCCGATCTACCGCGACGCGCTGCTGTTCGGCAAATTCATCGCCGGCCTCACCACGCTCGCCATCAGCTTGATCGTGCTGTGGCTCTTGGTGATCGGGCTCGGCTTGCTGCTGCTGGGCGTGCCGCCGGGCGGGCCTGAGATGGGACGCGCGCTGATCTTCCTCGCCGTCACCATCGCCTATGCCGGCGTCTGGCTGGCGCTCGCCATGTTGTTCTCGGTGGTGTTCCGTTCGCCGGCGACGGCCGCGCTGGTGACGCTCGGGCTGTGGCTGTTCCTCACCGTGATCTGGCCGGCGCTGGCGCCGGCCATTGCGGAAGCCTTCGTGCCGGCCGACGACCAGGCGCTGCTGGTCACCACGGCGCAAATGCTGGCGCGGGTCTCGCCGTCCACGCTTTACGGCGAGTCGGTGCTGGCGCTGCTGCATCCGACCACCCGCGCGCTCGGCCCGGTCTATCTCAGTCAGCTGCAGGGCGCGGTGATGGGTGCGCCGCTGCCGCTGTGGCAAAGCGTGATGGTGGCCTGGCCGCAGATCGTCGGCCTGATTGCAGCGAGCATCCTGTTGTTCGTAGGCGGCTATGTCGCCTTCCAGCGGCAGGAGGTGAGGGCGTAAGTGCGTGGGAGGGAGCGCGTCATCCTGAGCCTACGCGTGATCCCGAAACGAATGTCCTTGATTTTGGGGGAGGGAACCGGCTTTCGGACCAGATCATGCGCAAAATAATAATAACCTCAGGGTGACGCGTCTCCACGCAGGCGTTGCACCAGCTCCTCGATGAACGGCCGCTGCGCCGGCAGGATCTTGCGCCGCGCCGTCGCCAGCTTGAAATAGGCGACGCGGTCCACCTCCGGAAAGCTCTGCTGCTCGCCGGAACGCGGCGGCCATTCCATCTCGAATTCGTTGCTGGTGAATCCGGACAGATCGAAATCGCCTTCGAGCGCGAAGGCGTGCACCGTCTTGCCGCTCTTCTGGCGGATCGGCTTGAGCGGGATAAAGTCGCCGGCTGCGGTCAACCCCGTTTCCTCGTTGAACTCGCGCTTGGCGCAGACCAGCAGATTGCCGGATTCGACCGCACCCTTCGGGATCGACCAGGCACCCGCGTCCTTGTGGCGCCAATAGGGACCGCCCGGATGGGCCAGCAGCAGTTCTAGGCCGCGCTTGCGGCGAAAGGCCAGGATGCCGGCGCTGACATCGTTGCGGTGGGACATGGCGTCGGCCAGTCTATCATCGGTTGCGAAGCCGTTGACGGTATGAATGCGTCCTGTCCCCGATGACCGCTACCACGGTCGCTCGACCGAATTGGTCATGTGCTCGCGGTCGGGCGATGTGAAGCATAAGCCGATGCACAGATAGGGCAGCTCGGGATGCGGATTATGTCCGCGGTGGAACTTGGCGATCGGCTCGGAATAGCAGTCGCCGGCCTTGGCCTTGACCAACACGCCCTCCTGGAAATGCGCCTCGAACAAGCCTTGCAACGCGACGAAGAATGCCGCGCCGTTATGGCAATGCCAGTTGGTGTAGCCGCCGGGCACGATCTCCGCGTTGTAGATCTGCACCTTGACCTGCGGGTCGCGCGGCAGCGAGGCGTAAAGCGCCTCGAGCAAGACGTTGCGATGGAAGCCGTGTCCCGGTGGCACGATGCCGTCGAGCTTGAGCTTCAGATCCTTGTAGTTGGCGGGATCGACTTGCATGGCGGTCTCTCCGGGGCGTCGGCTTGGCTCATGCGTGCCTGGCGCGGGCACGACCATAGGCAAGACGCCGCCGCCTCGAAAGGCCGCGCCATTGCCTTCTGAGCGTTGCCAAGGCACCTTTCCGCCCATCCGGGGAGTGGGCCTTGGCGATTCTCGCCTCTCAGATTGATCGAAACGCAGCCGAATTCCGCGCCAATGCCGAGCGCATGCGTGCGCTCACCGCCGAACTGCAGGCGCGGCGAGCCGAGGCGGCTTTGGGCGGTAGCGAGAAGGCGCGCGAACGCCATGTGGCGCGCGGTAAGCTCTTGCCGCGCGACCGCGTGATGAACCTGATCGATCCCGGCGCGCCGTTCCTGGAACTGTCGCCGCTTGCCGCCAACGGCATGTATGACGGCACCATCCACGCCGCCGGCGTGATCACCGGCATCGGCCGGGTCGAGGGCCGCGAATGCGTGATCGTCGCCAACGACGCCACCATCAAGGGCGGCAGCTATCATCCGATGACGGTAAAGAAACACCTGCGCGCCCAGGAGATCGCGCGCGAGAACCGGCTGCCTTGCATCTATCTGGTCGATTCGGGCGGTGCCAACCTGCCGACGCAAACGGAAGTGTTCCCCGACCGCGAGCATTTCGGCCGCATCTTCTACAACCAGGCGATCCTGTCCTCGATGCGCATTCCGCAGATCGCCGTGGTGATGGGCTCCTGCACGGCCGGCGGCGCTTACGTGCCGGCGATGTCGGACGAGACCATTATCGTCAAGAACCAGGGCACCATCTTCCTCGGCGGCCCGCCGCTGGTCAAAGCCGCGACCGGCGAAGTGGTGAGCGCGGAGGACTTAGGCGGCGGCGACCTGCATGCGCGCCAGTCGGGCGTCGCCGACCATTTGGCGCAGGACGACCATCACGCGCTGTCGCTCGCGCGCCGCATCGTCGCCAATCTCAACATCAAGAAGACCGTCGATATTCCGCTGCTGGCGCCGCGCGAGCCGGCGCTCGACACTGCCGAGCTCGACGCGCTGGTGCCGGTCGACCTGAAGAAGCAATACGACGTGCGCGAGGTGATTGCGCGCCTGGTCGATGCTTCCGAGTTCGACGAGTTCAAGGCGATTTACGGCACCACGCTGGTCGCCGGCTTCGCGCACATCCACGGCATGCCGGTCGGCATTTTCGGCAATAACGGCATCCTGTTCTCGGAGAGCGCGCTGAAGGCCGCGCATTTCATTGAGCTCTGCTGCCAGCGCCGCATTCCGCTGCTGTTCTTGCAAAACATCGTCGGCTTCATGGTGGGCAAGGACTACGAAGCCGGCGGCATCGCCAAGGACGGCGCCAAGATGGTGACGGCGGTCGCCTGCGCTGCTGTGCCGAAGATCACCGTCATCGTCGGCGGCTCATATGGGGCCGGCAATTACGGCATGTGCGGGCGCGCCTACGGCCCGCGCTTTTTGTTTATGTGGCCGAATGCGCGCATCTCGGTGATGGGCGGCGAGCAGGCGGCGAGCGTGCTGGCAACCGTCAAGCGCGACAATATCGAGGCCGAGGGCGGCTCTTGGTCGGAGGTGGAGGAAGAGGAATTCAAGGCGCCGATCCGCGACCAGTATGAGGCCGAGGGCAATCCCTATTACGCCACCGCGCGGCTGTGGGACGACGGCATCATCGCGCCGTCGGAGACGCGGCGGGTGCTGGCTTTGGCTTTCAGCGCTGCCCTCAACGCGCCAGTGCACGCGACGCGGTTTGGGGTGTTTAGGATGTGAGGAAGCGTTAGTCGTGCCCGAAATGAGTGACCCACAAGTTCCGTTGATGGTCAGTTAAATATTTTCCGTGCGAGAATGGTTGCATACGTTTCCGTTTTACAGCGGGACGGCCTTGAGTGCGGACCAGGAGGCTAATTCCGAAGTCATATAGCTCTAGAAATGCGACTTTATGTTCTTCTAGGATATCATGGGCCGTTAACATTTGCCAAATCTCTTGTCCCGAAACCGGAAGGCGACGTAACCAACAGCAGGCTACAATCGGATAACAAAGTTCTTTTAACCAGTCAGTTTTTGAAACAGCGTCAGCGCGTTCAATACCTCTAAGCATATTCTCATGAATCGAAAGCGCGTCCTCGACAGATAATGGCAACATCCAAACGGGTACTGGGGGAACCGGTTCAATCAAATATAAGTCATTTGAAGGTGAAACAATTCGAGCCACCTCGGCATTCTGTTCACAGTCCATTTTTACAAGAAATTGGTCTAGTCGGGCAGTGGTGTGGTAGTCTTCGATGCGTGTACCAAAATGCCCTGAATCCCCTGACGTTAGAAACATAATCCTTTGGCCTACTAATGGTCGCCGGTTGCGTTTTGATATACAGTATGGACAACCTGAAGCAACGCCGGACGACAATGGCGGCTTGTCAAGCCGTAACTTGTGAGACCAATGAACAAGATTGCTCAATACGATTTCCCCCACTCACGCCTTCTTCCTCTTCTTCTCCGGCAACTTCGCCGCTTTGCGCAGCGCCGCGTTGATGCGGCTCTGCCAGCCGCGGCCACCGCGGCGGAAATAAGTGATCACGTCGGGATCGAGCCGTAGGCTGGTGGATTGCTTGGGACTGGCCGAGGGCGGGCGCCCACGCCGGATCAGTTTGCCGCCTTTATAAAGATCGGCGCGCTTAAACCATTCATCCGTCAGTTCCGGAATCTCCTCGTAATCTTTCCGGGTGAGCACATAGGCATCGACCTTTTTCATGTCACTGCCGACGCGCTTCAAGCTCTGCGCCGTATTTCGCTTTTTCACGTTCATTGGCTTTCCTCATCGAAAAGACGTGCCGGTCTTGGCAGCGCGGCGTCCAGCACACGACCACCATACGCTCTCGCAAGTAGCCGACGGTGATCATCCGCAATTCGCCGTAATCCTGCCTCTCGTCCGGATATTCGAGTTTGACGCCGGCAAAGACATCCTACGCCTCCGCAAAATCGAGCCCGCGTTCGCGCAAGGTCCGTGCAAGCTTGACGGGATCGAAAGTGATTTTCATCGGTATTTATTGTATATACAATAAATATGGTGATCAAGTGGCAAGACGCCACCGGTATGATCGCGCCGGTGCCGATTCGTTGCCGGGCGCCTAACGCGAGGGGAATTGATGTTTACACTGCCGCGCCCCGTCTGCGTCCTCATTACCGGGACTTGCCTCCTCGCCGCGCCGCCTGCGCGCGCCGAAGTCGCGCTGCAGCCCGGCCTTTGGCAGGAGACCGAGACCGGCAGCGAAAACGGGCGGCCGGCGAAGAGCGAAACCTCGACCCGCTGCATGACGGCGGAAGAGGCGAGGCAGCCGAGCAAGGCCGTGGTGTTCAATGAGACCTTACGCCAGCATTGCAAGGCGCTCGATTACAAGCGCACGGAGGACAATCTCACCCTTCGTCTGCAATGCGGTTCGCAAGGCTTCACGGTGAACATCGGCGCCACCTTCACCTTTCACTCGCCGCAGCATTATAGCGGGCTGATGAAGGTCGCCATTCAGGTCGCCACCATGAAATTCACCGCCGACAAAACCATCGATGCCAAGCGGATCGGCGAGTGCAAGAAGTAGCGGGTTGCTCAGCGCCCGATCGTCCACAGCAGCACGTTGAGCACGATGGTCAGGATGATCGAGGTCATGATCGGGACATAGATCGTGCTGTTGCCGCGCGTGAACGCGATGTCGCCGGGCAGGCGCCCGAGGCCGAGCTTGGTGAGAGTAGGCCAGAGCAAGCCGCTCACCACCAGCGCCAGCCCGAGAAAAATCAGAAAACGCGCCATGCGCTCCTCCGCCG
>CAYLMY010000053.1:12392-16118 GCA_964384635.1 uncultured Undibacter sp. | reverse complement strand
CCGACGGGGACCGCGGCCGTAAAAAGCCGGCAGCGCCGCCCGCCACCATGGGTCAATAGCGCGCAAAAAATGTCAACTCGAAGGTGGTCCGCCGGCCTTGTTAACCTTCAACGGCCGCGCAACTGGTCAAGGACGACGGTCGAGGCGAAGCCATCGGGGATCCTGCCATTTCGGACTTGGAACGCGCGGATAGCCGCCCGGGTCTTGGCGCCGAGCCGGCCGTCCCGCTCGCCCACGTCGTAACCACGCCGGGCCAAAAGCTGCTGCAGCTCCAGCCGCTCGTCGCGCGACAAAATCCGCTCATAGCGGGGCCAGTGCTGCACGAACGGGCCGCCGCCGCGCAGCCGATCGGCGAGATGGCCGATCGCCAGCGCGTAGGCTTCTGCCGGGTTGTATTTCATGATGACTCGGAAATTGTGCAGCATCAGGAACCCCGGTCCCTGCACGCCCGCCGGCACCAGCAGGAACGCGGAATCGTCCGGCCGCGGGAACGGCTTGCCGCCAGGGCGCGTAATTCCATGGCGCTGCCATTCCCGGATCGGCAACGTACGGCGATGATCGGCCAGCATAAAATTAAAGTTTGCCGGCACCACCACTTCGTAGCCCCAGGTTTGCCCGGCGATCCAGCCGTCCCTCTTCAGGTTGTTGGCAGTCGACGCGATGATGTCGGCAACTGAGTCGACCACGTCGCGGCGGCCGTCACGGTCGAAATCGACGGCGTAGCGCTTGAACGCCGTCGGCATGAATTGGGTTGGCCCGAAGGCGCCGGCCCAGGAGCCCACCAGCCGGTCCGGCCGCACGTCGCCGTGCTGGAGAATCTCCAGCGTGGCGAGAAACTCCTCGCGAAAATAGCTCTGGCGGCGGCCGACGCAGGCAAGCGTCGCGGTCGAGCGCAGCACCGGACGGTCGCCGCCTTGCATGCCGTAATTGCTTTCCACGCCCCAGATCGCGGTGATGATGTTACGGTCGACGCCGTAGGCCCGCTCCACCGCGCCAAAGGTAGCTCGGTACCTGTCGAGCAGCGCGCGACCTTTTTCGATGCGGTCGTCGGTTACCACCAAATCGAGATAGTCCCAGATCGATTTGGCGAATTCGGGTTGGTTGTCGAGCAGATCCATGATGCGCAGATCGGGCGTGAGCGAGGCGGTAAAGTGTTGGAAAGTCGCGCGCGAGACATGGCGGCGCGCCGCCAGCGGCCACAGCCGCTCGATGCAGCGATGGAAATTCGCCGCGTCGGCGCGAATCGCTTCCGCGCTCATGCGTGGATCGCCGGAACCGCCGGACTTGCCGCTCCAGGGCGGCGCGTTCGACGCGCCCTTCGGCTGGACAGGCGGGATGGTTGCGGTGACGCCGGCATAGCCAGGGCGCCCGCTTTGCGCCGCCGCAACGCCGCTGGCGGCCGCTATCAGAGCCGCGGCGATGAGACAGGATCGGGCTTTTCGCATGCCGGTGCCGGCCCTCGCCTATACTGCCCCCAGCGCAAGCCCCCAATGGGTGCCCCGAACTCGTTTCCGGGACGTTAATGGTCTAGCTTAGCGCAATCTGCATCTGGACCCGCGGGCCTGCCCGTGCTTTTTCCCCTGCAGACAATAACCCGCCGCGATTCTCCATGACCCGCATCCGCAAAGCCATATTCCCCGTCGCCGGCCTTGGAACCCGATTCCTGCCGGCAACCAAGGCCATGCCGAAGGAAATGCTCCCCATCGTCGACCGGCCGCTCATCCAGCACGTGGTGGATGAAGCGCGCCAGGCCGGCATCGAGCATTTCATCTTCGTCACCGGCCGCAACAAGAGCGTGATCGAGGACCATTTCGATCGCCAGTTCGAATTGGAACTCACGCTGGTGGAGCGCGGCAAGAAGGCGGACCTGGCCTTGTTGTCGCAGGACTTGCCGGAACCGGGCACTACCAGCTTCACCCGCCAGCAGTCGCCGCTGGGTTTAGGCCATGCGGTCTGGTGTGCGCGCGAGCTGGTCGGCCATGAGCCGTTCGCGTTGCTCTTGCCCGACGTGCTGGTGCAGCATCCGCGCGGCTGTCTCGCCCAGATGATCGACGCAGCCAGCGCGCTCGATGCCAACGCCAATATCATCGCAGTCGAGGAAGTGCCGAAAGACCGGGTGCACATGTACGGCGTGGTCGGTGTTGGCGCCACCAAGGGCAAGGCGTTCGCGATCACCAAGATGGTCGAGAAGCCGAAGGCAGCAGAGGCGCCGTCTAACCTCAGCATCACCGGGCGCTACATCTTGCAGCCGGAAATCTTCGAGCTGTTGGAGAACCAGTCGGAGGGCACCGGCGGCGAAATCCAGCTCACCGACGCAATGCTGGCGCTGTCCAAAACACAGCCGTTCTATGGCCTTAAATTCGAAGGCCGCAGCTTCGACTGCGGCTCCAAGATCGGCTTCCTCGCCGCCAACGTCGCCTACGCGCTCGAACGCCCCGACGTCGCGCCGGAGTTCCGCGCCGAGCTGCGCCGCCTGCTCGGCGAAAAATAACCGGTGACCGCTCGCGTTACCGCTGCACGCGCAGACCGAGCAGAAACACGCTCTCGGCATAATTGTTGCCGGCGACATTCGAATGCAGCCAGTTCTGGCGGAATTCGCCCTTGAGCTGGAGGTCGCGGTTGAACTTGTAGGTCAGCCCGGCACCCACCGAATAGCGTTTGTCCTCGCGCACGGAGCCGACATAGTCGTCGTCGCCGAAGCCGGCTTTCACGCTGCCGATCAGCCAGCGCTGGAACGCATGATCAACCTGCAGGCCGACGTCGCGGTAGAGCACGCCGGAGACGTCGGCTTGCGTCGATTCCCCCACTGTCGATGAACCGGTAAACTTCACCGTGGTAAGCGCGCTCGCCGTCCAGATGAGCGAGGCATCGCCGATCAGGCCGGTGAGATCTTTGAGCCGCGAATCGTCGTAAGTGCGCTTGGTGTAGCCGAGCGCGATTTCGCCGGTGAGAAGGCTCGTGAGCTTGAAAGTCGTGCCGATTTTGCCGGTCAGGCCTTTGGAGTCGCGCTGGAAGCCGGCGACGTCGGTCTCGAGGTCATGCACCCGCGAGTCGGCGCTAACCTCGGCGAACGGCGTCACACCGGGCAATAACTCGTAGCCGCCGCGCAGCGTGCCGGTGTACTGGTCGTAGTTGCGATCCTCGTTGCTGGCGATGCTGCCGTCGGTCAGCTTGGAGTTCTGATAGACGGTGCGCTCGGCATCGCCCTTGATCGACAACTCGAAGCGGTTGAAGCGGTGGCCGAGGCCGGCGTTGCCGCCGAAGGTTGTGTAAATCGGCAGCTTGGCGAGCCCGGCTTGCAGGTTCGGGCTGCCGGGATTGTCGGTGGACACCAGCACGCGGCTGCCGAGATCGACGCGCGTTTGCCGGGTGACATCGATGCGGCCATCGACCCTGCCGTTGAGGTAAGGCCGGCTCAGCGTCGGCGTCTGGTCGGGGCTGTAGCCGGTATAGCTGCCGCGCAGGTCAGCCTTGAGCTCGTGCCGCGACCAGTTCGACCGTGCTTTCAGTTCCGGCGCCACGGTGTAGAGCCATGCGCCCTTTTTATTCTGCGACTGTCCGGGATTGGTGTCATAGCCGCCGCTTAGTTCAATCGCGGGAAAAAAGTCGAACGCGCCGGCGCGAATACCGAGCGGCGCATAAGGGTCTTCGGGTTCCTCATGCGCCTTGCGCTTCTTCGGCGGCCTGCGGATCGGGCGGATCTCCTCCACCGGCGGGGAGCCCGGA
>CAYLMY010000053.1:0-12292 GCA_964384635.1 uncultured Undibacter sp. | reverse complement strand
TTCTTGCGGGCGTTGGTGGAATCAAAGCCCGTTGTGCCGGCGCCCGATGCCGGCGGCGCAATGGCCGGCTGAAACCTCGTTTGCCTCTGGGCCGGCCGGTCGGCTTGTTCGAACCGCGGCGGGTTGTTCGGATCGCTGGCGAGTTGCGGTGCGAGCGGATCGGGGAAAACCAGCGCCGTCTGCGCCGTCGCCTCCTGGCAGCCAAACGCCAAGCAGGCGGCGAGCAGCAAGCAGGCAGCCCACGGCGGGCATTGGTGGCGAAGGCACTGCACGTCCGGTCCTCGGCCTCCTTGAGCCGGTCCCGTGCAGGGCGCGCGCATAGGCGCACGCCCGCGGAACCGGCGGGAAGTGGTTAACGGACGTTAAAGGGGCATGGTTAACGAGGCGTTGCCGGCGCCCGCCCGCGGCTAAAGGGGCCTAAACCCAGCCTTTCAGCTCGCGCAGCACGATGTCGCGGATCACCGCCATGCCACCGGGGGAATCGTTGAGGCAGGGTACGGCCGCGAAATTCTCGCCGCCAGCCGCGTGGAAGTTTTCGGCATTGTCCATGGCGATCTCTTCCAGCGTCTCCAGGCAGTCGGCGGCAAAACCCGGGTTGATGATCGCGAGGTTCTTCACGCCCTGTTCGGCCAGCCGCTTCACGGTGGCGTCGGTATAGGGCTTGACCCACTCGGCTTTGCCGAAGCGCGACTGGAAGGTCATGATCAGGCTTTCCTCGTCGAGCTTAAGTTTCTGCCGCAGCAGCCGCGTCGTTTCGGCGCAATGCTGGACGTAAGGGTCGCCCTTTTCGACGTAGTCCTCCGGCACGCCGTGGAAGGACGCCATGATGACCTCCGGCTTGAAGGAGAGCTTGGCCAGCGCCGCGGTGAGCGAAGCGGCGAGCGCATCGATATAGGCGGGCTCGGCGTAATAGGGTGCCGCGACCCGCAGAGCCGGCTGGAAACGCATGGTCGCGAGCGCGCGGAAGGCCTCGTCGCAGACGGTCGCGGTGGTGGCGGCAGCGTATTGCGGATAGAGCGGCACCAGCAGGATACGTTCGCAATTCTGATCGGAGAGCGCTTCGAGCCGCGAGCGGATCGATGGATTGCCGTAGCGCATCGCCCAATCGATGCGGATGCGCTTGTCGACCTTGTCGAGAATTTCTTCGAGCTGATCCGATTGCGAGCGCGTGATGGTCTTGAGCGGCGATTCATCGCGCTCCCTGTTCCAGATCTTGTCGTAGTCGCGGCCCTTGCGGCCGGGGCGCACGGTCAGGATGATGAGGTTGAGCACCAGCCACCATTTCAGGCGGTTCTCCTCGATCACGCGGCGGTCGGAAAGAAATTCCTTCAGGTAGCGGCGCACCGCCCAGTAGCCGGTGCCGTCGGGCGTGCCGAGATTGACCAGCAGTACGCCGATGCGGCCGCTGGCATTGGAAGCACTGGCAGGACTCATAGCTTGCGCTCGTCCGCGATCACTTTGCCGTCGTTGGGAAGCTCGCCGGGCGCGACCAGCTTGACGCTACCTTTAAGCTTGGTGACCGACTGCAAAGTGGCGGCGACCGCGGTCTCTAACGAAGCCTGGCGCGCGTCGCATTCGGCCATGAGCGTCATGGTGTCCTGCTCGCCCGCGCGGCCGACTACGAGGCGCAGCCGCCTGAGCTCGGGATGGCGCGCGGCGACCTCGGCGACCTGCTTGGGATGCACGAACATGCCCTTCACTTTGGCAGTCTGGTCGGCGCGGCCCATCCAGCCCTTGATGCGATTATTGGTGCGTCCGCAGGGAGATAAGCCGGGCAGCAGCGCCGAGAGGTCACCGGTGCCAAGCCGGATCATCGGATAATCGGGATTGAACGAGGTGACAACAACCTCGCCCACCTCGCCTTCCGGCACGGGATCGCCGGTGCCAGGCCGCACGATCTCGACAATGACGGTTTCATTCACAATCATGCCTTCGCGGGCATCGCTTTCATAGGCGATCACGCCGAGCTCGGCGGTGGCATAACATTGCAGCACCGCGATGCCGCGTTGGCCGAGCTCGTCGCGCAGCGAGGCCGGCAGCGCCGCGCCCGACACCAGCGCGCGCTTGATCGACGAAGCGTCCTTAGCCGTTTTCTCGGCGGTATCGAGCAGGATCTTGAGGAAATCCGGCGTGCCGACATAGCCGGCCGGCTTGTAATGGGCGATGGCCTCGAGCTGCTGCTCGGTATTGCCGACGCCGCCGGGGATAACAGCGCAGTCGAGCGCATGTGCCCCCGCCTCCAGGATGAAGCCGCCCGGCGTCAGGTGATAGGCGAAGGAATTGTGCACGATGTCGCCGGCGCGGAAGCCGGCGGCGTAAAGCGCGCGCGCCGAGCCCCACCAATCCTTGCCGCCGCCTTCCGGTTCGAACAGCGGCCCCGGCGACATCAAGAGCCGGCGCGCCTTGCCCGCCGGCGTGACGTTGAGACCGCCGAACGGAGGGTTCTCTTTTTGTAGCGCCGCAATGTCGGATTTGCGCAGTATCGGCAATTTGGCGAGCGCCGCGCGCGAGTTCACCAATTTCGGGTCGATGCCGGCGAGATGCTTGGCCCAGCCCGGTGCCTTCATCGCAAGCGCGACGATCTTCGGCAGGTTCGCGAATTCCTCGCTTTCGCGCAGGACCGGAACGCGGATTTCGAGGGGATCGTAGTGTTCAGGCATGACAAAAACCTATGTCATTCCGGGGCGTGAGCGAAGCGAGCGAACCCGAAATCCATAAATACAGACCGGGGTTATGGATTCCGGGCCCTGTGCTTCGCACCGTCCCGGAATGACAGAAGCTACGCCAGCCAGCGCTTGCGGCGGCGGTAATGCTTGCCCTCTCGGAACGACTTGCGCCGGCCGCCGGAAATGCCGAGGTAGAATTCCTTCACGTCCTCATTCTCGGCCAGCGATTTGGCGTCGCCGTCCATCACCACTCGGCCGTTTTCCAGGATGTAGCCATAGCGCGCGAATTTCAGCGCCATGTAGGTGTTCTGCTCGGCCAGCAGGAACGAGACGCCTTCCTTTTCGTTGAGGTTCTTGACGATGTCGAAGATCTCCTCGACCAGCTGCGGGGCGAGGCCCATCGACGGCTCGTCGAGCAAAATCACTTTCGGCCGTGACATCAGCGCGCGGCCGATAGCGCACATCTGCTGCTCGCCGCCCGAGGTGTAGCCGGCAAGCGAATCTTTTCGTTCGCGGAGCTTTGGAAAATAAGAATAGACGAGGTCGATGTCGCGGTTGATCGCAGCCCTGCCGTCGCGCCGCGTGAAGGCGCCGGTGAGCAGATTTTCCTCGATGGTGAGATGGCCAAAACAATGGCGGCCCTCCATCACCTGGATGCAGCCGCGGCGGACCAGTTCGTTCGGCGAGAGATCCTGCACCTCGGCGCCTTCGAACATGATCGAGCCTTTGGTGACGTCGCCGCGCTCGGCATGCAGCAGATTGGAGATCGCCTTCAAGGTGGTGGTTTTGCCGGCGCCGTTGGCGCCGAGCAGCGCCACGATCCCGCCCTTGGGCACGTCCAGTGACACGCCCTTGAGCACCAGGATGACGTGATCGTAGATCACCTCGATATTGTTGATTTCGAGGATGTGCTCGCTTTGTGCGACGGGCGTTGGGCTCGTTTGCTCGACGGCGGACATCGCGCAATCTCCATTAAGGTCGCCCTCATCCTGAGGAAGCGCATGAGCGCCGTCTCGAAGGATGAGGGCGTTTAGTCAGACCGCCCCTCGTCCTTCGAGACGCGCCTTTCAGCGCTCCTCAGGACGGGGGGCTTTTTCGTCAGCTTACGACGACTTGTCGCAAGCCTCGGTGCGCTTCGGCCAGCCGGTGTTCTTGCTGACGTAGTCGGCCGCCGCTTTTTGCAGCAACGGCATGACCTTGTCCTTCATCGGCTGGATCAGATCGGAGACCCGAACCCACTTGGCGCCGTCCCACTGCTGCATATAGGCGGCGCTATGGCCGTTGTGGTCGGTGCAGGTCACGTGGATCGGCGTCCCGAATTTCGGGAAGCCGAGCTTGGACCAGGCCTCATCGTTGAGGTTGAGCGTCTCGAGACCACGGCGAACGTCCACACCGGTCACCACTTTCTTGCCGGTGATCTTCTGCGCATTGGCAATCGCCTGCGCGATCAGAACCGAGTTGAAGACGCCGCGGTTGTAGAAGTTCTCCGCGAACTTGTCCTTCTCGACCTGACTCTTGCCCTTGTCGACGACGAGCTTCTTGATGTCCTGCATGGCCGGATAATCGGCACCGAGGCCGTTGAAGTTCATCGCCAGGTAGCCCTTGGCCTGCTTTCCGCCGGCGCGGGCGTCGTCATCAGAGCCCGACCACCAGATGCCGATGAAGTGATCCATCGGGTAGCCGTTCTCGGCCGCGCGCTTGACCGCGGTCGGGTTCATGGCGCCCCAGCCCCACATGATCATCCAGGCCGGACGATCGCGGCGGACGGCGAGCCATTGCGCCGACTGGTCCTGCATTTCCTTGCCGGCCACGGAATAGAGCTTCACGTTGAAGCCATAGTCCTTGCCGAGCTGCTGCAGCAGCGGAATCGGCTCACGGCCATAGCCGCTTTCCAGATAGATGAAGCCGATCGTCTTGCCCTTGAGCTTGTCGAGGCCACCTTCCTTGCCGCCGATGTAGCGCAGGATCATCGACATGCCGTCCCAATAGGTGGCCGGCGGATTGAAGATCCAGGGGAAGTCGTTGCCGACCGCCGAGGCCGACAAGCCGTAGGCCATCGACAGGACCGGGATCTTGTCGACCGCCGCTTTCGGGATCAGCTGCAACGTGATGCCGGTCGAAAATGGATTGACGACCGCCGGATTCTTGCCCTTGATCGATTCCCAGCACTCCACGCCTTTTTTGGTGACATAGCCGGTTTCGCATTCCTCGATGGTGAGCTTCACGCCGCCGATGCCGCCGTCACGTTCGTTAAGCATGGTGAGGTAGTCGTGCATGCCGTTGGCGATCGGGATACCGGAATTGGCGTAAGGACCGGTCCGATAGGTGAATAGCGGCACATAGATGGTGTCTTCTGCCTGGGCCTTGCTGACGAGCACGGCGCCCGTCACCAGACCTGCACAGGCAATCGCAACAAGCAGTTTTCTTGCCTTCATTTCATTCCTCCCTTTGGTTCGCGCCGGCGATGGCGCGCCTCTGGTTTCTCTATCCGCCCCCATATTTTTCAGGAGGCGCTTTCGGATCCGCAGCCTAGCCCGCCGCGGTCGGAAACTGGGTCCTATCTTGCACCATCAGTACGGAAACGGCCACACCCTCAATTTCTGCTTGCCCACCTGCCATAACCGGGCCAGGCCGGCCGGCTCGGCGATCAGGAAGAAGATGATCAGCGCCCCGGTGATCATGAAGGTGACGTGCTCGACGGTCGCCGCATGCAGCGGCAATCCGAGCTTTTCCGGCACGAAACGCAGCACAATCGGCAGGATATAGATCAGTGCCGCGCCCAGGTACGAGCCGAGCAGACTGCCGAGACCGCCGATGATGATCATGAACAGGATGGTGAAACTCTGGTTGATGTTGAAGACGGTGGCTTCCGCGGCGCCATACCACAGGAACGTCAGCATCGCGCCGGCAACGCCGCAGTAAAACGACGACACAGCGAAGGCGAGCAGCTTCGTCGGCAGCAGGCGGATGCCCATGAGCTCGGCGGCAATGTCCATGTCGCGCACCGCCATCCACATACGGCCGATGCGCCCGCGCACGAGGTTGGACGCCAGCCAGGTCATCACCACCACGATGGCAAGCACGATGTAGTAGCGCGTCTCGGCGGTGGCGCGTGGACCGGTGACGATGATGCCGAACAGCTCGCGCTGCGGAACTTCGATTGCGGCGGAGATGTTGTAGTTGTAAAGCCAAGGGATGTGGGTGAAGCACCACTCGAGAAAGAATTGCGCGGCCAGCGTCGCGATCGCGAGATAGAAGCCTTTGATGCGCAACGACGGCAGACCGAAGATGGCGCCGACCGCCGCCGCGAAAAAGCCGGAGGTGATGATCCAAATAATGATATTCACGTTCGGAAAGATCGAGGTGAGCTTGTAGCAGGCGTAGGCGCCGACACCCATGAAGGCGCCGGTGCCGAGCGAGAGCAGGCCGGTATAACCGGTGAGCAAATTGAGGCCGATCGCCGCCAGCGTGAAGATCAGGAACGGGATCATCACCGCGTTGATCAGGAAGTCATTCTCGGTCAGCGGAATGGCGAGCGCGATGGCGAAAATGATCGCGAGCCCGATGCGGTCCTGCAATATCGGGAAGACCGCCTGGTCGCTGGCGTAGTCGGTCTTGAACTGGCCGGCCTCGCGGTAAAACATCTTTGCGTCCTCACACGCGCTCAATGATGCGCTCGCCGAACAGTCCTTGCGGACGGAACAGCAGGAACACCAGCGCGATCACATAAGCAAACCAGGCATCGGTGCCGCCGCCGACCAGCGGCCCCCAGTAGAACTCCCCGAGTTTCTCGCCAATGCCGATGATCAGGCCGCCGACAATGGCACCCGGGATCGAGGTGAAGCCGCCCAGGATGAGCACCGGCAGCGCCTTGAGCGCGATCACTTCGAGCGCGAAGGAGACGTCGGAGCGCGCGCCCCAGAAGATGCCGGTGACCAGCGCCACCAGCCCGGCGGCGAACCAGACGACCACCCAGATCTGCTCGAGCGAGATGCCGACCGAGAGCGCCGCCGAGTGGCTGTCGGCGACAGCGCGCAGCGCGCGGCCGATGCGGGTCCTGGAGAAGAACACCGCCAGCCCCGCCACCATCACCGAGGCAACGATCACGGCGGCCATGTCGAGCTTCTGCAACTGCACGATGCCGCCGAGCGCGTGATAGGTGACGGAGCCCTTGGGCAGGAACAAATCTTCGGTCGCCATCACCTTGGGGTCGCCGCCGAACACGAACTCGCCGAAGCCGATGAGGAAATAGGTGATGCCGAAGGTCGCCATGAAAAGGATGATGTCGGCCTGGTTGACCAGCGGGCGCAGCACGGCGCGTTCAATCGCGAAGGCCAGCACGAACATGACACCGATGGTCAGTGCGAGCGCGAGGAAGGCGTTCAGGCCCGCGTCATGTAGGCCGACAAAAGTGAGTGCGGCGAACACCACCATAATGCCTTGCGCGAAATTGAACACGCCCGAAGCCTTGAAGATCAGCACAAACCCGAGCGCGATCAGCGCATAGAGCATGCCGCCGACCAGGCCTTCCCACAGCGTCTGCGCCAGCAGATCGGGCGCGCTGCCCATCTGCACGAAGGGGTCGATGAAAATCATGTAGAGGAGGTGCATCGCATTGCCCTCAATGCGCCACGCCGAGATAGGCGTCGATCACCGCCTGATTGTTCCTGACCTCGTCGGGCGTGCCATCGGCAATCTTTATGCCGTGGTCGAGCACCACCACACGGTCAGACAAGTCCATCACCACGCCCATGTCGTGCTCGATCAGCGCGATGGTGGTGCCGTAGTGGTCGTTCACGTCGAGCACGAAGCGCGACATGTCCTCCTTTTCTTCCATGTTCATGCCGGCCATGGGCTCGTCGAGCAGCAGCAATTCCGGCTCCATGGCCAGCGCCCGGCCGAGCTCGACGCGTTTCTGCAAGCCGTATGGCAGCCGGCCGACCGGCGTGCGGCGGATTTCCTGGATCTTGAGGAAATCGATGATTTCCTCGACCCGGTGGCGGTGCACGACCTCTTCCGTCATGGCCGGCCCGTAGCGCAGCAATTGCCAGAACAGGTTCTTGTTCATCTTGAGCGAGCGGCCGGCCATGATGTTGTCGAGCGCGGTCATGCCGCGGAACAAGGCGACGTTTTGGAACGTGCGCGCGATGCCGCCATGGGCGGCCTCGTAAGGGCGCATCTTGGACCGCGTCTCGCCCTTGAAGGTGATGTGGCCCTGCTGCGGCTGATAGAAGCCATTGATGACGTTGAGCATCGAGGTCTTGCCGGCCCCGTTCGGCCCGATGATGGCGCGGATTTCGCCCTTGCGGATATTGAAGGAGACGTCGCTCACCGCGTTGACGCCGCCGAACGACAGCGACACGCCCTCCACCGAGAGCAGCACGTCGCCGACTGCGACTTCTGAGCCGCCCGGCGCCCTCATGCCGCTTTCTCCAGCGGCGCGGGCACCGGTTCGATCTTCATGTCGCGGATTTTCACGCGCGCGCTGATAACACCCTTGCGGCCGTCCTCGAACGTAACTTCGGTCGAGATATCGGCCTCCTTGGAGCCGTCATAGAGCGCCTTGACCAGCGGCGCGTAGCGCTCGGCGACGAAACCGCGGCGCACCTTCTGGGTGCGCGTGAGTTCGCCGTCGTCGGCGTCAAGCTCTTTGTGCAGGATGAGGAAGCGCCTGATCTGGGCGCCCGCCATCACCTTGTCTTGCGCGAGCGAGCGGTTCACCTCAGCGACATTTTTCTCGATCATGTCGTAGACTTGGGGGTGGCCGGCAAGCTCCTGATAGGAGCCGTAGACCACGTTGTTGCGCTCGGCCCAGCTTCCCACCGCGGTCAGATCGATGTTGATCATCACCGCGACGAAGTCGCGCTTGTCGCCATAGGCCACCGCTTCGCGGATGTTGGGATAGAACTTGAGCTTGTTCTCGATGTATTTGGGCGGGAAAAGCGTGCCGCCGTTGAGCTTGCCGACGTCCTTGGCGCGGTCGATGATTTTCAGTTGCCCGGTCTTCTCGTCGATGAAGCCAGCGTCGCCGGTCTTCACATAGCCGTCCGGCGTCATCACCTCGGCGGTCTTGGCGTCGTCCTTGAAATAACCGGCAAACATGCCCGGCGACTTGAACAGCACCTCGCCGTTCTCGGTGATGCGTAGGTCCACGTTCGGACAGGCAGGACCCACGGTGTCGGAATAGATAGCGCCGTCCGGCTGCGCGGTGACGTAGAGGAAGGCTTCGGTCTGGCCGTAGAGCTGCTTCAGGTTCAGCCCGATCGAGCGGTAGAACGCGAACAGGTCGGGTCCGATCGCCTCGCCCGCGGTGTAGGCGACGCGCACGCGCGAGAAGCCCAGCACGTTCTTGAGCGGGCCATAGACCAGAAGCTCGCCGAGCCAATAGAGCAGCCGGCCGCTGAGCGGCACCGGCTGCTTGTTCAGGATGCGCTCGCCATAGCGGCGCGCTACGCCGATGAAGTAATGAAACATCTTGCGTTTGAGGAAGCCCGCGTCCTCCATGCGGATCATCACGCGCGTGAGCAGCGCTTCAAGCGTGCGCGGCGGCGCAAAATAGAAGGTCGGCCCGATCTCGCGCAGGTCGACCATGGCGGTGTCGGGGCTTTCCGGACAGGCCGTGCAGAAGCCGGCGACCAGGCCTTGGCAGAAATTCAGGTAATGGTCGCCGACCCAGGCCAGCGGCAGATAGGCGAGCGCGACGTCGTTCTCGTTCAGCTTGTCGAAGGCGACGGTGTCGGATGCCGCCTTGATCGAGCGCTCGCCGGTCAGCACCACGCCCTTGGAGGCGCCGGTGGTGCCGGAGGTGTAAAGGATAATGGAAGGATCGGGGCCCTTGCCGGCGGCGATCTCGGCGTCGAGCCAGGCGGCGACCGACGGATCGGCGAGCGCCTTGCGGCCTTCCTCGATGATCTCGTCCATCGGATGCAAATGGCTGTGATCGTAGTCGCGAAGCCCACGGCGTTCGTCGTAGACCATCTCTTCCAGCTTGGGCAGACGCTCCATCACCGACATGATCTTATCGACCTGCTCCTGGTCCTCGACGGCGGCAAAGCGCGTTTCCGCGTGCGCCAGCACGAAGGCGAGTTCGTCGGCCACCGCGTCGGCATAGACCGGCACCGGCACCGCGCCGAGCATCTGCGCCGCCATCACCGACCAATAGAGCTTCGGCCGATTGCCGCCGACGATGGCGATGGTCTCGCCGCGCTTGAGGCCGAGCCGGTTGAGGCCGACCGCATAGGCGCGCACGATCTCGAGCACCTGGGCCCAGGTCCAGGTCTGCCAGACGCCGAGGTCCTTGTGACGCATTGCCGGCCGCGCGCCATACAATTGGGCGTTTCGAATCAATAGCTTGGGAAACGTATCCGCCGACGCGGCGGCGTTTGGCGCCACAGCGATGTCCTCCCGTTTGGCCGCGTTTGGCTATGCGGCCCAAAAACCCCTCGCCGCCCTTGCGCGGGCAGACTTGTTTGTCTCGATATGAAAACACCGCTGGAGTGCGGTCAAGCCTTCGCGGCTTGGTAAAAGGTCGCAAATGCGTGATTAAATCATTCCGCCGCCTTGAGAAATGGCGCTGGGCCGCTGCGGAATTGCTCGCGCAGGGCGGCCTCCTCGGCCTTGGCGGCGGCGAGATGGCGCTGCTTGACCGGGCCGAAGCCGCGGATCTTTTCCGGAATGGCGGCGAGCGCCACCGCGGTCGGGTGATTGGCGGGGTTGAGGTCCGCGACGATCTCCGTCAGCAGCGCCGCGTAGTCGGCGATCAATTGGCGCTCGCTGCGGCGCTCGATCGAATAGGCGAACGGATCGAGCGGCGTGCCGCGCAGGAACTTGAACTTCGACAGCACGGCAAACGCCTTCAGCAGCCAGGGGCCGAATGACATCTTCTTTGGCTCGCCGGTTACGGGATCGCGCCGCGCCAGCAGCGGCGGCGCCATATGGAATTCGAGGCGCAGGTGATCGCCGGCGAAGGTCGACTTCACGCGCTCGGCGAACGAGGTGTCGGTGTAGAGCCGCGCCACTTCGTATTCGTCCTTGTAAGCCATCAGCTTGAACAGATAGCGCGCGACCGCTTCGACCAGCCCGCATTGACCCGGCGCCTTCTTCGCTTCGGCCGCCCTCACCTTCTCGACCCAGTCGTGGTAGCGCCGCGCGTAGCGCGCGCTCTGATAGGCGGTGAGGAAGTCGATGCGGCGCGCCACCGTCTCATCGAACGACTGTGAGAGCCGGAGCGAGTCGTTTTCCTCCGCCCCGCGCGGTTCGATCAGCGCTTCGAGCGCAGCCGGATCGACCGCGGCGCGGCGGCCGTAGCGGAAGGCGGCGATGTTCATCGGCACCGCCTCGCCATTCATCTCGATCGCTTTCTCGATCGCCTCGGCGGAAAGCGGCAGCGCGCCGAGCTGATAGGCGTAGCCGAGCATGAACATGTTAGCGCCGATGGAATTGCCGAGCAGTGCGGTGGCCAGCCGCCCGGCGTCGATGAAATGGCTTCGCTCACGGCCGGCGTGACCGGTGATGGCGCGCTTGAGCCGTTCGGTCGGCAATGAAAAGTCGGCATTGCGGGTGAAATCGCCGGGCAGGAATTCCGCGGTGTTGACGATGACGCGGGTGTGGTCCGGCTTGATGGCGCCCAGCGCCTTCTTGCTGCCGAGCACCACGATGTCGCCGCCCAGCACTAGGTCGGCGCCGCCGGCGGCGACACGGATGGCGTGGATTTCGCCGGGCGTATTGGCAATGCGGATATGGCTGAAGACGGCGCCGCCCTTCTGCGCCAGACCGGCCATGTCGATCACGCCGGCACCCTTGCCTTCCAGATGCGCGGCCATGCCGATGATGGCGCCGATGGTGACGACGCCGGTGCCGCCGACGCCGGTGACGATGATTCCGTAAGGATGATTGGTGAGCGGCAGGCTGGGGGCCGGCAGCGCCGGCCAATCGGACGGTTCGGCAACGCTCTCGCCCTTCTTGAGCTTGGCGCCGTGCACGGTGACGAAGGACGGGCAGAATCCCTTGAGGCAGGAGTAGTCCTTATTACAGCTCGACTGGTCGATCACGCGCTTGCGACCCCATTCGGTCATCAAAGGCTGCACCGACACGCAATTCGACTTGACACCGCAGTCGCCGCAGCCTTCGCAGACCAGATCGTTGATCACCACGCGCTTGTCGGGATCGGGGAAGGTGCCGCGCTTGCGGCGGCGGCGTTTCTCGGCGGCGCAGGTCTGGTCGTAGATCAGCACGCTGACGCCGGGCACCGTCGTCAGCTCGCGCTGCACGGCGTCGAGCTCGTCGCGGTGATGCACGGTGAGGCCGCGCGGCCAGTCGGTGTCCTTGGGGTATTTCCACGGCTCGTCGGTGACCACGACCACGCGGCTGGCGCCTTCGGCCGCCACCTGGCGGGCGATCTGCGGCACGTTCAGCCCGCCTTCATTGGCCTGACCGCCGGTCATCGCCACCGCGTCGTTGAACAGGATCTTGTAGGTCATGGTGGTGCCGGAATCGATGGCCGCGCGGATGGCGAGATAGCCCGAGTGGTTATAGGTGCCGTCGCCCAGGTTCTGAAAAACATGCGGCGTCTTGGAGAACGGCGCCTCGCCGATCCAGTTGGCGCCCTCGCCGCCCATCTGGGTGAA
>CAYLMY010000052.1:0-16204 GCA_964384635.1 uncultured Undibacter sp. | reverse complement strand
CTCGTCAGGCTCATAACCTGAAGGTCGTAGGTTCAAATCCTACCCCCGCAACCAAATTAAACCACCAAGTCAAAGACTTGGTGGTTTTTTATTTTTTGGCTGCCCGGCAAAATTTGCCCGTGTCAACACTGTGTCAACAAAACAAGTAGCGTTCACACGCTAATGCGCCAGCAAGCCAATCCATCGAAGCCTTTTCGACACCTAGCCTTTTTTGTCGAATCTCGGCGGGCGCAACCCTACGCTAGTTGCTGTAGGTGAATATCTGATTGCGTGCAGCCGTATAAGCGCAGGTTGGCAATGTCGGTTTGTCCCGTGATGGAAAGAGCAACTGGCGGCATATCTGTATTAGATTCTAAGTACTTAGATGGGGTCCAAGAAATCCATGTCGTACCGCTCGGCGTACTGTTTCATCTGCCGCTTTGCTGTTTAGCCGCCGCATCGACTTGCGCGTATGATTTTTGGTCGCCGTATTTCATAGGCGGTCGATTCTGCAAAAAATGATTTTTACGTTGGAAAAAAGTTTTGTTCGCGGCCGTCCACCCAAGTAGCTCGCGCTTTTTTTGATAGCTCTGTCGTAAGCGGAGCATGTCCGCTTTCAGGGGATATTGTTGCAAAAGTATTTTGAGCATCCCAGCGCGAAAGATTGATTCAAGATCGCGCTCCAATGCGTAACATAGATTCAAAAGTGTACGCTGCCGGATTCGATTATTTCAAATTCCTATTCCACAGACGCCATTTGGCGACTTTTGCAACACAATCAGGGGAAAGCGGACCTAACGCGGACATCGCACTTCGGTGATAATTGACCCAGAGTGGAACCTAGCGGCCGAACTTCGCAACGCATGATTGGCCAACGCTGTGGGTGACGTTCTCGCTAGGCCGCGATCCATGAAATAAAGGAAAGAGAAAACCCAAGAAATTCAGCGGGTGTGATCAAATCCGGCCATCAATTCCCTGTCACAAAAGCTCCAGAGCGAATTGCTCACCTTCTCGCCGGCGCGGCCCAAGGGCGACGAATTCGATCCTCGGCGGTAAACGCCAGTATTTGATCGCGATAGCTCTCGGTCAAATCGACGTCATCCCAGCCATTGATGAGCTGGTTGCGGCTGATCGAATCGATCGCGAAGAAATAGCTGCGGTCGCCGCATGTAATCGTCTGCCGGTCGAGGTCTACGGTGATCAGGCGCTCGGGATCGGAGGTGACCGCCGCAGCCAGTTCGGCGACGTCCGTTTCCGAAACGACGGCGGTGAGCAGGCCGTTCTTGACCGCGTTTTGTGCGAAAATGTCGCCGAACGACGGCGCGATCACGCAGCGAAACCCGTGATCGTAGGCCGCATAGACGGCCGCCTCACGCGACGAGCCGCCGCCGAAGTTGCGGCCCGCGAGCAAGATCCTGGCGCCGCGCCAGCACGGCTGATTGAGCGGGAAGTCCGCGCGCGCGTTGCCGTCACCGTCGAAGCGCAAGTCCTGGAACAGCACGGCGCCGAGACCTTTGGCGCGCGACCATTTGAGATAGCGCGCCGGCAGAATTTGATCGGTGTTGAGATTTGGCATCATTAGCGGGCAGGCCTTGGCGGTGAGGCGAACGAATTTTTCCATGCATCGCGCCCTTATGGTTTGCGGCCGACGAGCAGCGGGCGCACATCCGCGAGGTAGCCGCTGACCGCCGCGGCGGCGACCATCGCCGGTGACATCAAATGCGTGCGCGAGCCACGCCCTTGCCGGCCGCGAAAATTGCGATTGGTGGTCGAGGCGCAGCGCTCGCCGGCAGGCACGATATCGCCGTTGATGCCGACGCACATCGAGCAGCCGGAGTCCGCCCATTCCAGACCGGCGTCGCGGAAAATCCGATCGAGACCTTCCTCCTCGGCCTGCCGTTTCACCAGCGAGGAACCCGGAGACACTAGCCCAGGCACCTTGCTGACGCGGCCGGCAAGAACGGCGGCAGCGGCACGCAGGTCTTCGATGCGCGCGTTTGTGCAGGAGCCGATGAACACACGGTCGATGGCGATGTCGGTCAGTTTCGTGCTGGGCGCGATGCCCATATAGTCGAGCGCCAGGCGCATATATTGCGCGCGCGCTTCGTCGGCTTCGCGCGCCGGATCCGGCACGCGCCCGTCAACCGGCAGGGCGTCGTCGGGCGTGGTGCCCCAGGTGACCATCGGGACGATCGTGCCGGCATCGAGCGTGACCTCGCGATCGAACGCCGCGCTCGCGTCAGAGGCAAGCGCGGCCCAGGCCTCGACCGCCCGCTCGAAATCCGCGTCCTTGGGCGCGTAGGACCGTCCCGTGAGATAGGCGATAGTGGTGGCGTCGGGCGCCACCATGCCGCAGCGTCCGCCCGCCTCGATCGACATGTTGCACAGGGTCATGCGCCCTTCCATCGACAGCGCAGCGATGGCACTGCCGGCGAATTCGATGGCGTGCCCTTGTGCGCCATTGGCGCCGATGTGCGCGATGATCGCGAGCGCGATGTCTTTGGCGACGACGCCCGGCGTGGTCTTACCCTCGACCGTGATGCGCATGCGCTTCGGTTTCCTCTGCCACAGCGTCTGGGTCATCAGCACATGGGCCACTTCGGAGGCGCCGATCCCGAACGCATAGGCGCCGAAGGCGCCGTGAGTGGAGGTATGGCTGTCGCCGCAAACGATCAACAGGCCGGGCAAGGTCAGGCCTTGTTCCGGGCCGACCACGTGCACGATGCCCTGGCGCGGATCGTGCAGCCCGAACAGCGTGATGTGGCTTTCCGCCGCGTTGGCCTCGAGATTGCGCACCATCGCCGCGATCTCGGGGTCGGCGATGCCGGCCGCGCGCCCTCGCGTCGGCACGTAATGATCGGCGACGCCGAAGGTCAGTTCCGGCTCGGCGATTTCGCGGCCGCGTGCCTTCATCTGGCTGAAGGCATGGAAAGAGCCTTCATGCACGTAATGACGGTCGACCCAGAGCAAAGCGGCGCCGTCCTCGCGGCGCGTGATCTCGTGCGCCGCCCACAGCTTGTCGATCAGGGTCCGAGGCTCGCTCATTGCGCGGTCGGTTTGCCTCCGGTTCGGCGGGCTTGTCGAGGGTCCGCAATATTGTATGCTAAAAAATACCAAGTAAAGTGTGTGCCTCGGCGGCGCCGGGGAAGGGGGAGCGTGGCGTTGCGGTATTGGCTTGGCGAAGCGAAAGCGAAGCAGGTCTATCTCGTCCTGCGCGACCGCATCTTGAGCGGCGCCGCCGGCTTCGGTGCCAAGCTGCCCACCGAGAACGAATTGGCGGAGTTTCACGGCGTGTCACGGGTCACCGTGCGCCGCGCGCTCGGCGAGCTCGAACGCGAGCGGCTGATCGAGCGGCGGCGCAGCGCCGGCACGCGGGTGATCTACCAGCAGGCACCGGCGCCGATCACGGCCGACATATCTGGCGTGCTGGCCAACCTCGCCGACATGGGGCGGCGCACGGCGGTCGAATTGCTGTCCTTCGACTACGTGGCGGCGGAAGGCGCGGTGGCGCAGGCGCTGGGCGTTGGGTCCGATCAGTTGCTGCAGCGCTCGGTGCGCGTGCGCTCGGTCGACGGCCTGCCGTTCTCCTACCTCACCACCCACGTCCCCGAGAGCGTTTCGGTGACCTTCACCCACCAGGAGCTCGCTTCGCGGCCCTTGCTTGATCTGCTCGAGCGCGCCGGTGTGAAGGTCGAGCACGCGCGCCAGCGCATCAGCGCCGGGCTGGCGACTCCGGACGTCGCGCATGCGCTCGGCGTGCGCCCCGGATCGCCGCTCATCGAGCTCGTGCGCGTGGTGCACGACCAGGCCGGGCGCGGCGTCGAGCACTTGCACGCGCTCTATCGGCCCGACCGTTACGCCTTCGAGATCGATCTGGTGCGCTCGGGCACCGCCGATATCAAAGCCTGGTCTCCGATCGTGCGCCGCACCGGCAAGCCCGGCGGCAGAATTTCGACCGCAAGCACGTTGAACAGCAAAGCCAAACCGGCGGATCTTACGCCGCCACGCTAAACCAAGAGGGAGAGCGATCATGTCGAATAAGAAGATACCATTCAGCCGCCGCCAGTTTCTCGCCACCACCGCGCTGGGCGCGGCGGCTGCCGCCGCCGGCAGCATCGCCATGCCGTCGGTGCTGCGCGCGGCGGGCGCGCCGGTGAAGCTCGGCGTGCTGCACCCGGTGACCGGCGCCTTGTCCTATTCGGGCACGCAAGGGCGGCTCGGCGCCATGCTGGCGATCGACGAGATTAACGCGGCCGGCGGCATCAAGTCGCTGGGCGGCGCCAAGATCGATCCCATGCTCGGCGACGCGCAGTCGAAGCCCGCCGGCGGCGTCGCCGAGGTCGAGAAGATGAATTCGGCCGGCGTCTCCTGCATCGTCGGCGGCTATGCCTCCTCGATCTGTCTCGCCACCACCCAGGCCGCCGCGCGCTACGATCTGCCTTACGTGGTCGACGTCGGCGTTTCCGACTCGATCATCAAGCGTGGCCTGAAGAACACCTTCCGCTTCGGTCCCGGTTTCGGCGTCATCGCCAATTCGGCGCTCGACAATTTGGTGGCGATCAATGACGGCGCCGGCAAGCCGGCCAAGACCGTGATGATCGTGCACGAGGATTCGCTGTTCGGCTCCGGCGTCGCCAAGCTGCTCGGCGCGAAGCTGCCGCAGCACGGTTTCAAGGTTTTGGAATCGATCGCGCATCCGACCCCGACGCGCGACTTCAACACCATCGTGCTCAAGATCAAGGCTCAGAACCCCGATCTGGTCATCCCGGCCGACTACTATAATGAATACGTCCTGCTCGCCCGCACCATGCTGCAACAGCATGTGCGGCCGAAGGGCATCTATTCGGTGCTCGGCGGCGCGGCGTCCTCCTACAAGTTCGTCAAGGAGTTCCCGGAAGCGGCCAAGGGCATCATGGACTGCAATCACTGGTTCAACCCGCTCAGCGACAAGGCGCAGGCGCTGAAGAAGAAGGTGGAGGGCAAGGGCCAGTTCTTCACCTACGAGGTGTATCTGAACTACTCTTGCGTCGGCCTGGTCGCCGATGCGCTGGAGCGCGGGGCTTCGCCCGACCGCGCCAAGCTGATCGCGTCGCTGGCGAGCTCCACCTGGTCCGGCCACGTCATGCCGTACGGCCCGACGAAATTCGTCAATGGCCAGAACCAGGGCGCGGTGCCATGCAACACGCAGGTGCAGGATAACGACATCAAGGTGCTCCTGCCGAAGAAGTTTGCCAACGCGAAGCCGATCTTCCCGATCTCCTGAACCTGTCCAGGCCGCGGGCGGCGCCGTCGCGCCGTCCGCGGTCGTAACTTTGTAGCGCCCGTGCTCTCGCCCACCATCCTGATCCCCGCCGTCCTCAACGGCCTCTTGACCGGTGCGGTCTATGCGCTGGTCGCGCTCGGGCTGACGCTGATCTACGGCGTGCTGCACATCATCAATTTCGCCCACGGCGCGCTGCTCACCGCCGCCATGTTCGCGGCCTATTTCGCCTTTCACGTCCTCGGCATCGATCCCTACATCGCCGTTTTCATCGTCGCGCCCGCCTTCTTTGCGCTCGGCTACGGCCTGCAGCGCTTCGTCATCGGGCCGGCCTCGCATGGCGATGACCGCAACATGTTGCTGGTGACGCTCGGGCTTGCCGTCGTGATCGAGAACGTGCTGCTGTTTGCGTTTCGCGGCGATACCCGCACCATCGACGTGCCTTACACCTTCCAGAGCATCGATATCGGCTTCACCTTCCTGGCCGTGCCGCGCCTGGTCGGCTTCGGCGCGGTGTTCGTGGTGGCGCTGACGCTGTGGCTGATCATGGGCTTCACCGATACCGGCCGCGCCATCCGCGCCGTCGCCAAGGAGAAGCTGGGCGCCCAGCTCGCCGGCATCGACGTCGCGCATATCTATGCGGTGACCTTCGGGCTCGGCACCGCCTGCGTTGCCATCGCCGCCTGCCTGCTGATCCCGACCTATTACGTCAATCCGAGCGCCGGCGACGCCTTCGTGCTGGTCGCCTTCACCATCGTCGTGCTCGGCGGCATGGGCTCGGTGCCGGGCGCGCTGATCGGCGGCTTGGTCATCGGCGTGGTGGAAAGCCTGTCCAGCCTGTTCCTCGGCGAGTCGCTCGGCCAGATCGGCATCTTCCTCATCTTCATCGTGGTGCTGCTGGTGCGCCCGCAAGGTCTGTTCGGAGCGAAGGCATGAAGGCGTTCGCTCCCATCGCCGTCGTGATTGCGCTATTGGCGGTGGTGCCGCTCATCGTGCATTCCAACGTCACGCTCAACTTCCTGGTGGTCGCGCTGATGATCGCGTTGGCCGGCCAGGGCTGGAACGTGCTCGGCGGCTATGGCGGGCAGTATTCCTTCGGCCACGCGGCCTTCTTCGGCACCGGCACCTATGTCACCGCCATCTTGCAGGTGCGCTACGGCGTCAACGCCTGGGTCGCCTTCGGCCTCGGCATCGCCGCCGGCGCCGCGCTCGGTGCGCTGATCGGCGGACTGACCTTCCGTTCCGGCCTGCGCGGCTCTTACTTCGCGCTGGTCACTTTGGCCTTCGCCGAGGTGCTGCGCATCCTCGCCAGCGTCGCCCCGATCACCGGCGCCGGCGTCGGCACGCTGATCAAGCTCGACCTGCACGCGCAGGCGCTGCAGTTCCAGAGCCGCGCCGCCTTTTACTGGGTCATCCTGGCGCTGGTCGCGCTGGCGCTCGTCATCACGCGCCTGATCGAGCGCTCGCGCTTCGGCGCCTGGCTGACGGCGGTGCGCGAGAACGAAGACGCAGCGCGCGCGCTCGGGGTCGACGCCACCACGGTCAAGCTCGCCGCCATGGTCGTTTCCGGCGCCATCACGGCGGCGGCAGGCTGTTTCTACGTGCAATACTTCCTGTTTGTCGATTCGGGCATCGCCTATGGCACCTGGATCTCGATCGAGGCGCTGCTGACGCCGATCATCGGCGGCGCCGGCACGGTGTTCGGCCCCTTGCTCGGCGCGCTGGTGGTCAAATCCTTGGGTGAAGCCGCCCAGATGGTGGCCGGCGACGCGCCCGGCCTCGACCTCGTCGTCTACGGGGCGGTGCTCATCCTGGTCATCGGCTTCACGCCGCGCGGCCTGATCGGCGGCCTCGACGAGCTGCGCAAGCGGCTCCGCCGCGCTGAACCGCGCCCCGTGGCGCAGGAGGCGAGCCATGGCTGAGCCCCTGCTTTCGGTCGAGCGCGTCTCACGCCGCTTCGGCGGTCTGCTGGCGGTCAATGACGTCTCGCTGTCGGCAATGGAAGGCCGCATCACCGCGCTGATCGGTCCCAATGGCGCCGGCAAGACCACATTGTTTGCCATCATTTCCGGCTTTCTCAAGCCGAGCGCCGGCGCCGTGCGTTACCGCGGCGAGGACGTCACCGGCGAGCCGCCGCATCGCCTGGCGCGGCGCGGCATCGCGCGCACCTTCCAGGTCGTGCAGCCCTTCGCCGGCCTGTCGGTGCGCGAGAACATCATGGTCGGCGCGCATCTGCATCACCGCGCCCGCGATGCAGCGCTGCATGCCGCCGAGCAGGTCGGGCGCGAGCTCGGCCTCGCCGACATGCTTGACCGGCCGGCCAGCACGCTGACCGTCGCCGGCCGCAAGCGGCTCGAGCTCGCCAAGGCGCTGGCGACAGAACCGAAGCTCTTGCTGCTCGACGAGGTGCTGGCCGGGCTGAACCCCTCGGAAATCCGCGACGTGGCGCCGGTGATCCGCGGACTCTCCGCGCGCGGCATCACCATCATGATGATCGAGCATGTGATGCAGGCGGTGATGAGCCTGGTCGAGCATGTGTTTGTGCTGGCGGAAGGCAGCATCATCGCGGACGGCACGCCGGCGCAGGTGGCGGCCGATCCCGCTGTGGTCGAGGCCTATCTCGGCCACGGCGCGGTGGCCAAGCTTGGAGCGGCGCATGGCGACTGACCCGCTGCTCGACATTCACGCCCTGCATGCTGGCTACGGCGAAACCGAGGTGCTGCGCGGCGTCGATCTTGTCGTCGAGCCCGGCGAGATCGTCGCCGTGCTCGGCTCCAACGGCGTCGGCAAGTCGACGCTCAACCGGACGATTTCCGGCATCCTGCGCGCGCGCAACGGTTCGATCCGCTTCGACGGCGCGGCCATCGAGCACGAGAAGCCGCCGGTGATCGTTAAGCGCGGGCTCATCCAAGTGCCGGAAGGCCGGCGCATCTTCCCCAATCTCTCGGTGCGCGAGAACCTCGATCTCGGAAGCTATGCCCGCGCCGCGGCAAACCGCGCGCGCAACCGCGAGCGCGTGTTCGAGATCTTCCCGCGCCTCAAGGAGCGCCGCGCGCAGCTCGCCGGCACGCTGTCGGGCGGCGAGCAGCAGATGCTCGCCATCAGCCGCGGACTGATGGCCGAGCCCAAACTGATCATCCTCGACGAGCCTTCGCTCGGCCTTTCGCCGCTGCTGGTGGAGGAACTGTTCGCACTGGTTGCGCGCATCAATGACGACGGCGTCTCCGTTCTGCTGGTCGAGCAGAACGTGGTGCAGAGCCTCGACGTCGCCGACCGCGCCTATATCCTCGCCGAGGGACACTTCGTCATGTCCGGCACTGCCGCCGACATCGGCGCCGATCCCGCGCTCAAACGCACTTACCTGGGAATGTGACGCATGACCGATACTTTGCGCCAACGTCTGGCACGCCCGCCGATCCTGATCGCGCCGGGTATTTATGACCCGCTCACCGCGCTGATCGCCGAACAGGCCGGCTTCGAGGCGCTCTACGTCTCCGGCGCGGCCATCGCCTATACAAGACTCGGGCGGCCCGATATCGGCCTCGTCAGCATGAGCGAGGTGATCGAGACGGTCGGCCTGATTTGCGACCGCGTCGGCGCCCATCTCGTCGTCGATGCCGATACTGGCTATGGCAACGCGCTCAATGTCGAACGCACGGTGCGCCTCATCGAGCGTGCCGGCGCCAACGCCATCCAGCTCGAGGATCAGGATTTCCCCAAGCGCTGCGGCCATCTCGACGACAAGGTGCTGGTGTCGGCGCAGGAGATGGTCGGCAAGATCAAGGCGGCGGTCGATTCGCGGCACTCGGCCGAGACACTGATCATCGCGCGCACCGACGCGGTCGCCGTCGAGGGCCTCGACCGCGCCGTCGTCCGCGCCGCGCTCTACCGCGAGGCCGGCGCCGACATGCTGTTCATCGAAGCGCCGCGCCAGCGCGACGAGCTCGGCCGCATCGGCGCGCTGATGGGCAAGGCGACGCCGCTGATGGCGAACATGGTGGAGGGCGGCAAGACGCCGGTGCTGCCGGCGAGTGAACTGGAGGCGCTCGGCTTTTCCTTCGTCATCTTTCCCGGCGCCATCGTGCGCGCGCTGGCCAAAGCGGCCGAGGAGTTCTACGACTCGCTGAAAGCGCATGGCAGCACAGACCTGTTCCGCCCGCGCATGTTCGACTTCGACGCGCTCAACCGCCTGATCGGCACGCCCGAGACGCTGGAACGCGGCAAGCAATATGCCGGCGTTGACTCGGCGCCCGGCCGAAAATCGGGACAGCGCTGATGCGCGCGCTCGATCCGGTCACGCTTGCCGTACTCAACGGCCGTCTGGTGCAGATCGCCGACGAGATGGACGCAACCCTGTTCCGCTCGGCATTCAATCCGATCATCGCCGAGGCGCACGATGCCTGCCACGGCCTCTATCACGCCGAGACCGGCGCTACGCTGGTGCAGGGCACCTCCGGCCTGCCGATCTTCGTCGGCGCCATGGCCTTCGCGGTCAAGGCGGTGATCGACAAAGTGCGCGAACAAGGCGGCTTGCAGGAGGGCGACACCTATCTGTTCAACGATCCGTACGACGGCGGCACCCATCTCAACGACTTCCGTCTGGTACGCCCGGTCATGCGCGGCGGAAAAGTGTTCGCCTGGCTTGCTTCGGTGGGACATTGGCTTGACGTCGGCGGCAACGTGCCCGGCAATTTCAACGCCAAGGCGACCGAGAGCTTCCAGGAAGGCTTCCGCGTGCCGCCGGTGAAGCTCATTAGCGGCGGCGTATTCCAGCAGGACATCGCCGACATCCTCGCGGCCAATTCGCGCGTGCCGCAGTCGAATTGGGGCGACCTCAACGGCCAGCTCAACGCGCTCGGGCTGGGCGAGCAGCGCGTGCATGCGCTGCTCGACGAATACGGCGACGAGACGGTGGCCGCGGCTATGAGCGCGCTCTCCGCACGTGCCGAGGCGCTGATGCGCGCCAATATCGAATCGCTGCCGGACGGCACCTATTCGTATGACGACTTCCTCGATAACGACGGCGTCACCGACGCGCCTTTGCGCATCGCGCTCGACCTGACAATTGCCGGCGATCGCATGAAGCTCGACTTTTCGCGTTCGTCGCCGCCGTGCCAGGGCCCGCTCAACATCGCGCGCTCGACCGCGGTGGCGTGCTGCTATGTCGCGCTCAAGCACCTGTTCACCGACGTGCCGGCCAATGCCGGCTGCCTGGCGCCGATCGACTTCGTCATCCCCGATACCACGCTGCTCGGCGTGTCGGCGCCGAAGCCAGTCGGCGGCTATACTGAAACGATCCTGCGCGTCATCGACACCGTGTTCGGCGCCTTCGCCAAGGCCGCGCCTGAGCGCGCCAATGGCGGGCCGTTCGCCACCATCAACGCGCTCTCGCTCGCCGGCTGGCGGCGCGGCGGCAAGCGCTGGGTGATGTTCTGCTTCTTCGGCGGGGGCCTGGGCGGCAATCCGGAAGGCGACGGCCTCAACCACGGCAACAATCCGATCTCGACCGCCACCATTCCGCCGGCGGAAATCCTCGAGTCGCTTTATCCGGTTATGTTCACGCAATGGGCGCTGCGTCCGGATTCCGCCGGTCCCGGCTGCCACCGCGGCGGGCTCGGCGCGATCTACGAGATCGAGGCGCTCAACGAAGGCGACACCGACGTGTTCCTGCTTGGCGAGCGCGGAAAATATCCGCCCTTTGGCGTCAACGGCGGCAAGCCGGCGGCGCTCAACCGTTTCTTTTTCGACACCGACCAGGGCGAGCGCACGCCGCCGCTGGTCTCCAAGATCACCGACGTGCGTATCAGGCGCGGCCAGCACGTGCGGCTGGAGACGCCGGGCGGCGGCGGTTTCGGCGATCCGTTGACGCGCGAGCCGGCGCGGGTCGCGCGCGACGTGCGGCTTGGTTACGTCTCGCGCGAAGCGGCGTGGCGCGATTACGGCGTGGTTGTCGATGCCGACGACGCAGTTGACGCAGCCGCCACCGCCGCGCTGCGCAACGAGGCGCGGGCATGAGCGCGGCCAAGCCTATCGTTGGCGTCGACGTCGGCGGCACCTTCACGGACTTGTTTCTGTTCGACGCAGGCGCGCGCAGCTTTCGCACCGCCAAGGTGCCGTCGGAACGCGGCAACGAGGCGGCCGGCTTCATGCAGGGCCTCAACGCGCTCGGCAAAATCGAGGACTTCGGCTCGATTGTGCACGGCACCACCGTCGGCACCAATACGCTGTTGGAACGGCGGGGCCCCCGCATCGGCGTCATCACCACGCGCGGCTTCCGCGACGTGCTGGAAATGCGCCGGCGCGATCGGCGCAAGACCTGGGGCCTGTGGGGCGAGTTCGCGCCGATCGCCGACCGCGACCTGCGCGTCGAGGTCGGCGAGCGCACGCTCGCAGACGGCACCATCCGCGAAGCCGTCAATCCGGCGGCGGTGTGCGCGGCGGCGGAAGGCCTGCGCGCCAAAGGCGCGGAAGCGCTCGCCATCTTCTTCATCAATGCCTATGCCAATGCCGAGAACGAGCGGCGCGCGCTGGAAGCCGCCCGAGAGGTTTGGCCAAACGAGCATATTTCGGCCTCGCACCAGGTGCTGCCAGAGATCCGTGAGTTCGAACGCGCCTCCACCACGGCGCTCAACGCCTATCTGCAGCCGGTGGTCGGCAGTTACCTCGCCAAGCTGGAGGGCGCGCTTGCCGCGAACGGCTTCACCGGCCAGTTTCATATCGTGCAGTCGAACGGCGGCGTGATGTCGACGGCGACTGCGCGGCGGCTGCCGGTGCGTACGGCGCTGTCGGGCCCGGCCGCCGGCGTCATCGCTGCCGCGGCCATCGCGCGGGCCTGCGGGCAGGACAACATCATCACCTGCGATCTCGGCGGCACCTCGTTCGACGTGTCGGTTGTCGCGGGCGCCAAGGCCTCGCTGGCGGCGCAGAGCGTGATTGACTTTGGCCTGGTGATCCGCACGCCGATGATCGAGATTACGACCATCGGCGCGGGCGGTGGTTCGATCGCGTCGGTCGACCGCGGCGGCTTGTTGCACGTGGGGCCGGAAAGCGCCGGCTCGGTGCCGGGGCCGGCCTGCTATGGCCAGGGCAACGACCGTCCCACACTGACCGACGCTCACGTGATGCTCGGCCGCATCAACGCCGCGCGGCCAATCGGCGGCAAGCTTGCCAAGCTCGACGTCGAGGCCGCCAAGCGCGCGATCCTCACCTATGTCGGTGCGCCGCTGAAGCTCGATCTGATGCAAGCGGCCGAGGCGATCGTGCGCGTTGCCGATGCCCGCATGGCCGGCGCGATCCGCTTGGTCTCGATCGAGCGCGGCCATGACCCGACCAAGTTCGCCGCCATGCCGTTCGGCGGCGGCGGCGCGCTCCACGTCTCCGCCATGATCAAAGAGATTGGCCTGAAATGCGCAGTCGTGCCGCGCTTCCCCGGCGTCACATCGGCGCTCGGCTGTGTCATCGCCGACCTGCGCCACGACCAAGTGCAGACGATCAATCTCTTGGCCGACGGCCTCGATGCCGGCGCGCTCGATGCGCGCATGATGGCGGCGGGCGAGGAGGCGAGGGCGGTCGTGGAGGCCGCCGGCATCGCGGTCGAGCGTATCGACGTCCAGTTCGAACTCGATATGCATTATCTCGGGCAGACACATACGGTCGCGGTGCCGCTGCCGGTCACGCTCGCAAGCGGCGGCACTGGCGTCAGCGAAGCAATCGTGCGCGCGGCCTTCGACAAGGCTTATGTGGCCGCCTTCGGCCGGCTGCTGCCAGGCATTCCGGTGCGGATCGTCTCGCTGCGCACCGCCGCCATCGGCCGCCGCCCGGCTTTCGATCTATCCGCATTCGGTCCGGGGCCCGATGCCTCGCTCGACAAGGCCGCGAAGGGCGCGCGCCCGGTTTGGTTCGACGGCGCTTGGCACGACACAAAGGTATGGTCGCGGCTCGATCTGCCTGAGCGCGCGGTGATCGAGGCGCCGGCGGTGCTGGAGCAGCCGGACGCGACCATTTTCATCGATCGCGGCCTGCGCGGCCGCGTCGATCACCTCGGCAACGTTATCGTGGAGCGCTGTGTATGAACCTCGCCTCGACTGTGTTGCTGCTCGTCGATTTGCAGAACGATTTCCTCCATCCGAACGGCGCCTATGCGCGCGGCGGTCAGTCGAACGCGGATATCGCGGTGCTTCCAGCGCAGCTAAAGCCGCTCGCCGACGCCATGCGGCACAAGGGCGGGCTCCTCGTCGCGACGCTGTTCACCCTGGTGCCTGGTCGTGGTGGCGAGCCCATCATCTCGCCGCATCTGAAGAAACTGCGGCCGTTTCTTGGCAAGGGCGATTTCGCACCCGGTTCCTGGGGCCAGCAGTTCGTCGATGAGCTTGCCCCGGCGGACATCGCGGTGGAGAAGATCGCCTATTCGGCATTCTACATGACGCGGCTGGAATGGGTGCTGTGCAAGTGTGGCGTGGACCGGCTGTATGTCGGCGGAATCGTTACCAACGGCGGCGTCGCCTCCACCGTGCGCGATGCCCATGTGCGCGAACTCGAGTGCACCGTGCTCGCGGATGGCTGCGCGGCGTTCTCGCCGCAAGTGCATCAGGCGGCGATCGAAGGGCTGCGCCCGGTCGCCCGGATCACGACCATTGCCGAGGCGATGCGTGACATATCGGCGTCATGAGCGCGGTCATCGCTCCAACCGACGAGAAATTCGACACACAGGTGCCGCTACTGATCGTCGGTGCCGGTGCCGCCGGATTGTGCGCGGCGCTGGCGGCGAAGGAAGCGGGCGTCGACCCCGTGCTGATCGAGCGCGACGCGGTGCCGTCGGGGTCGACGGCGCTGTCGGCTGGGCTCATTCCAGCCGCCGGCACGCGGTTCCAGCGCGCCAAGAGCATGGCCGACAGCCCGCATTTTCTGGCCGCCGACATTCAGCGCAAAGCGCATGGCGAGGCCGACGCGGCCGTCGTCGAGGCGGTCGCGCAGGGCGCGGCTCCATTGGTCGAATGGCTGGCGGACCGCCACGGCTTGCCGTTCGACGTGGTCGATAACTTCAATTATCCGGGACATTCGGCGATGCGGATGCACGGTTTGCCGACCCGCACCGGACAGGAGCTGATCGACCGTTTGCGAAGCGCTGCGGAAGCAAACGATATCATCATTCTGACCGAACGCGTGGCCGAGCGGCTGATGGCAGAACCGAACGGCCGTATCCGCGGCGTAGAAAGCTTGCGCGGCGACGGCACATGCGAACGGTTCGGCTGCGACGCTTTGATTCTCGCGTGCAACGGCTTCGGCGGTAATCCGGATCTTGTCCGCCGTTTCATTCCGGAGATGGCCGACGCGCTCTATTTCGGCCATCCGGGCAACCGGGGCGACGCCGTCGTGTGGGGTAATGCTCTTGGGGCTCAACTTGCTCACCTCGGCGCCTATCAGGGCCATGGCTCGGTCGCAACGCCGCATAATATCCTGATCACTTGGGCGGTGATCATGCAGGGTGGAATGCAGATCAACAGCGAGGGCCGCCGCTTTTGTGACGAATCGCGCGGCTATTCCGAGCAGGCCGCGGACGTTCTGTGCCAGCCCGGCCAGATCGCGTGGAATGTGTTCGACGGGTACATCGCATCGGTCGCGCGGCAGTTCGCGGATTTCCGCGATGCCGAATGCGCGGGCGCGATCTTGAGCGCGGAGACCATCGCGGAGCTCGCGGCTGCCATCCGCGTGCCCGCCGCGGCCTTGGCCGCGGAGTGGGACGAGGTCAAAAGCCTTAAAGCGCGGGGCGGTCATGACCGCTATGGGCGCCAATTCGCCCCGGAGCAACGCTGTGAGCCGCCCTTCCATGCGGTCAAGGTGACCGGCGCACTGTTTCATACGCAGGGCGGGCTTGCGATCGATGCGATTGGCCGCGTCAAACGTCAGGATGGGAAATTGTTTCCCAACCTTTTTGCGGCCGGCGGCGCGGCAGCCGGCGTGTCAGGCGATACCGCGGCGGGCTATCTGTCCGGCAACGGTCTGTTGACCGCAACGGTCCTTGGCCGCTTGGCCGGACAGGCTGCGACCGCGCAAGTTTCGTATTGATCCGGCTCCCCACGTCCAATAACAGCCGCATGGCCGCGCCGAGCGTGCAGCCTGTCAGTGCCGATCAGCCGCGCCGAAAACCGGATCATCATCAGTCTAGAGCGTGATCGGCATTTTCTGAATCGATTGGGGATTCCCAAATCGGTGCGGCTCTGTTCTATCCAGACTGTGCGAACTTTATCGGTATGGTGTCCGATTTCGGGTCGCGAGCAGCGATGCGGCGGCTGGCGCAAGCCTTCCGAGCAAGCTCCGATTTTCCATTGCAGACAGTAGCGACCTTCCGATTCGTTCCCGGCGTCACCTGGAGTGACCACCGGTCATTCTGGCGAAGTCGGCGATCACGCTGCCGGAGCCGGATAGCAGGCCATTGCAGCCGAGCACCAGCGACGAGAACAGCCAGGCGCTGTGGGTGTCCGGATATGATTTTCGGAAAGGACAGGATAAAGATGCCCCTGCTTTTCGCCCTGTTCAGCGGATCGGGAACATCGAGTCCCACGCGATCCTCGGTGGTCTTCATCACCATTATGTCCGGGTTTGAGTTTTTGGCACACACAGCCACGATCGCCTTCTTCATCCCGCGGTGCCTGGCGATCTTCCTGGCCCACGCCTTGAGCCAGGATCATTTTGCCGAACGCAGCAGCATGACCTGCGCTGCTTCGTAGAGCATCACCCGCATCATCTCGTCTCCACACCGCGATATCGCACTAGTGCGGTTGATCTCGTTCGATTTGATGATTGGACCGATTCGCAATTTTTGGTTCGAAGCTCGGCAATGTCCGCTTTCCGAGGGTGGTCTCAACCGGTCGACGCAACACCTATCTTGAACAGAAGAAATAGGGAGTGTGTGCTGATGAGCGAAAAATGTCGTCGAGGGCTCACTGCGGCCGAGAAACCGGAACT
>CAYLMY010000051.1:14349-16339 GCA_964384635.1 uncultured Undibacter sp. | reverse complement strand
GGCTCCAGCTCGGTGTCCCAATAGAGGTAATCCAGCCAGCTTTCGTGCAGGTAATTGGGTGGAAACAGCCGCCCATTGCGGTGCAAATGCTGCACCGTCGGCTGGAACGGCATCTGCGAGGGCCACATCTTGGCCTCGCGCGGCGTCAGGTTGCCCTTGCGCAGGTTACAGGGCGAGCAGGCCGCCACCACGTTGTTCCAGGTCGTGTGACCGCCGCGCGAGCGCGGGACGATGTGATCGAAGGTGAGGTCGTCGCGGTCGCCGCAATACTGGCAGGAGAAGCGGTCGCGCAGGAAAACGTTAAACCGGGTGAAGGCCGGGTGGGTCGAGGGCTTCACGAAGGTCTTGAGCGAGACCACGCTCGGCAGCATCATTTCGAAGGAGGGGCTGTGCACCGCGCGGTCGTAATTGGCGACGATGTTCACGCGCTCGAGGAAGACGGCCTTGATCGCGTCCTGCCAGGACCACAGCGAAAGCGGGTAATAGCTCAGCGGGCGGAAATCCGCATTGAGCACCAGGGCGGGAAAACCACTGGGCGATACATGCACGTTCAAAGCGACTTTCCTCCACCTCCTTGGAGCGCTGCCGCTACGCAGCTGACGGCCTAGTAATAGGGCAGCGTGACAGGATTGTGAAGTAGCTGCGGTAGCTTACCCGCAAGCGGCCTTAGCTAGCGGCCGGCCAAGCGGCGAGCGAGAAATTCCCCGCCTTGACGCAAGCCTTCCTGGTCGATGCCGTGGCCGACGCCGGGCGAGATGTGCCATTCGGTCGGCACTTCCAGCGCCGCCAGGTTTTGCGCAGCTTCGAACAGGGCCTGCACCGGGATCAGCGGGTCCTGGTCGCCATGAAGCAACAGCACCGGCGGGCGGCTTTTGATCTCGGCGGCGAAACTGGCGGGATCGATGTTTTCCGGCAGCGCCAACATGCCGGAATAGCCGACGATGGCGGCGGGGGGTACCTGCCGCCGCAAGCCCACATGCAATGCCATCATGGTGCCTTGGGAAAAACCGACCAGCGCTAGCGCCGACGGCGGCAAATTTTGGCGTTGCAGCTCGGCGTCGAGAAAGCTCTCCAGCACCGGCGCCGCCATATTGACGCCGGCCCAGCGCTCGCCCGGATCGCGGAACGTCAAGGGAAACCATTCGCGTCCCGTGGGCGCCTGTCCGCAGGGCCGCGGCGCGTGCGGGGACGCGAAAGCGGCGTCCGGCAACAGGCTCGCCCAAGCGCGGCCGATGTCGATCAGGTCGTTGCCGTCGGCGCCATAGCCGTGCAGGAAGACCACGAGTTGTTTCGCTTGACCCGAGCGCGGCGCGACGCGCGGGCCGTCGAGTTCAGCCATTGCGTTTCCTTTTTGATTTTTTCTTTGCTTTCTTCTTCGCCGCTTTTTTCTTTGCCGGCTTCTTCGCCGGCGCACCCGGCTGAACCGGCACTACGTCCCGCTTCTTTACCACGTGATAATAGGCCCACAGCAGATGCGCCGCCACACCGCGCCAGGGCCGCCACGCTTCGGCCATTTTGGTGAGCGCCTTGGCGTCCGGACGCTTGCGCAAGCCTAAAGCGATGCGCGCGGATTCCTGCACCGCGAGGTCGCCGGCCGGAAACGCATCGGCATGGCCGAGGCAGAACAACAGATAGATGTCGGCCGACCAGGGGCCAACGCCGTGCAGCGCCGTGAGCGCGGCATGCGCGGCGTCGGCGTCCATCTCGCCGACTTGGGTAAGGTCGATGCGGCCACGCGCGACCGCCTTGCCGATCTCGCGGATCGACTTGATCTTGGGCGCCGACAGGCCGAGCCGCTTGAGCTTGTCGGTGCGCGCTTTGCGCACCGTGTCGTGGTGAAACGGATCGAAGGCGGCGAACAGCCGTGCGCGGATGGCGGCGGCGCTGGCTGTCGAAAGCTGCTGCCCGCAGACGATGGCGCACAAGCCGGCAAAGCCCGCGTCGCGCCGGCGCAGGCTGAAGGCGCCCGCTTTCTCCGCCACCGGCACAA
>CAYLMY010000051.1:0-14249 GCA_964384635.1 uncultured Undibacter sp. | reverse complement strand
TCGCCGAACGGCACTCTGCATCTCGGCCATGCGCTGTCGGCGCTGCTCAATGCCGACATGGCACGCGCGGCCGGGGGGCGGCTGTTGCTGCGCATCGAGGACATCGATGAAGCGCGCTGCCGGCCGGAATTCGAGGCGGCGATTTACGAAGACCTCGCCTGGCTCGGGATTGAATGGGAAAAGCCGGCATGGCGGCAGTCCGAGCATTATGACGACTACCGCGCGGCGCTTCGCATGCTCGATGCCATGGGTCTGGTCTATCCGAGCTTCGAGAGCCGCGCCGAAATCGCGGCGCTGGTGGTTGAGCGCGAGAAAAAAGCCCCATGGCCGCGCGATCCTGACGGCGTGCCGCTCTATCCCAGCGATGCCAAGCACATGCCGTTGGCCGAGCGGGCGCGGCGCATGGCGAGCCCTGAGCCCTACGCGCTGCGCCTCGACATGGCTGCGGCGATCGCGCGGGCCGGTCCGCTGACCTGGAGCGAAAGTGGGCAGGGGCCTGCCGGCGAAACCGGCACCGTCGCCGCCGATCCCGCCGCCTGGGGCGACGTCATCCTGGCGCGCAAGGATACGCCCACCAGCTATCACCTCGCCGTCTCGGTCGACGACGCCGCCCAAGGCGTCACCGCGGTGGTGCGCGGGCGCGACCTGTTTCATGCCACCAGCGTGCACCGGCTGTTGCAGGCCCTGCTCGGCTTTCCGGCGCCGCGCTACCATCACCACCGGCTCATCCTCGACGCCGGCGGCAACAAGCTGTCGAAATCGACCTCCGCCACGGGCCTGCGCGAACTGCGCGCGGCGGGCGCCACGCCGGCCGAGATCCGCCGGCTGGTCGGGCTCGATTGAGCCGAGCTTCCATGGCATGGTTCATCCTTCGGTCGGGGGAGCAATGGCGAAGCGCAGGCGCAAGACAAAGCGCAAGATACGGCGCCGCCCGGCCAGGACGCCGCGCGCCATCGAGGCCGCGCTTGCCGGCATCGCGCACGATATCCGCACGCCGCTCACCGGCATCGTGGCGCTGGCCGAATTGCTCGCCTCCTCCGACCTCGGCAAGCGCGAAAGGGAGTGGGCGAATGCTATCAAGAGCGGCGCCGATCACCTGGCCGCGCTCACCACCTTGATCGTCGACGCCGCCAAGGCCGAGGCCGCCGGGATCACCTTGCGCAAGGAGCCGTTCTCGCCGCGCGCGCTGGCCGAGATGGTAGGCGAGGCGCTGGCCGCGCGCGCCGGCAGCAAGGGCGTCGAGGCCGAGATCGCCATCGCGGACGACCTGCCGGCGCTTGTTGCCGGCGACGCCTTGCGCCTGCGCGCGGCGCTGGAAAACCTCGCCGACAACGCGGTGAAATTCACCGAGGCCGGCACCGTCAGCTTCAGCGCCGCCGCCGAGCCGGCCGCGCGCGGCCGCGTGCGCCTCGTCTTCACCGTGACCGACAGCGGCATCGGCATGAGCGCAAGCGAATTGAAATTGCTGTTCCGCCCGTTCGCGCAGGCAAGCGCCGAGATCGCGCAGCGCTACGGCGGCGCCGGCCTCGGCCTCTCTTTCGTCAAGCGCATCGCCAAGGCCATGGGCGGCGATCTCAAGGTCACCAGCAGGAAGGGTTCAGGCTCGACGTTCCGCCTCAGCGCGCTCGTTGCGCGCTCCGACGCGCGGCCCACGGCCGCGCCGGGCGCAACGCGCAGCGTCCCGGCACGCCCGCTCGTCCTGCTCTGCGCCGAGGACAACCCCTATGGCCGCGTGGTGATGAACACGATCCTCACCGAGCTCGGCCACCGCGTCGATTTCGTCGAGAGCGGCGAGGCGGCGGTAAAGGCGGCGACACGCGGCGGCTACGACGCGGTGCTGATGGACGTGGCGTTACCGGGCCTCGACGGCATCGCGGCGACGCACGCCATCCGTGCGCTGCCGGGCAAGGCGGGTGAAGTGCCGGTGATCGGCATTTCCGGCCGCAACGAGTCCGCCAATGAAGAGGCCGCGCGCGCGGCGGGCATGAATTTCTATTTCGCCAAGCCGGTGAGCCCGGGGAAGTTGGCGCAGGCATTGACGGCGATTTCGACTTGAATCATCCGCACGTGCGTGCACCCTAAACAGCAAAACTGGTTGGCTACGGAGGGGAGGTTCGCGTGCCTATGGCCAGTCGGCTGATGTTCGTGATTTTGAGCGTGGCTATTCTTACGTTGCCGTTCGCTTTACACGCAGGTTCACTCGGTGACGATTGCCGCCGCGGCATCATGGCAAGCTGCAAGGTGCTGTGCAGCCGCGGCTACGAGACGGCATGTGCGAAAGCATCGGGCCACAGCCGCGGCGGCGGCGGCAAGTTGATGGTCGAATTCGGAGAGAAATCACTCGCTGAAATTCATGTGCGTGGGCTAATTCATACCGACCTCAAGCCGATCTTTCCCAAGGACGCCAAGTGCCCGCACATCGCGTCGGCGTTCGGCGACCACACCCGCTATGATGGGAGCAAGCGGGTGTCATGGGCCAATTTCGGGCTACACGGCGGTATCGACCTGTCGCTGCCGATCGGAACGCCGATCATGGCGATCGCGCCCGGCAACATTATCAACAAGCGCCAGGGCGGATTGCTGATCGGCATTGAGGTGTTCGTGCGGCATTCACCGGAGGATACCGGGCTGAAGGTGTGGACATTTTCCAAATACAAACACTTCAGCAAGATGACAGCCTTGAAGGTCGGCGACCGAGTCGAAATGGGCCAGGTGATTGGCCCGTCGGGCAATACCGGCACGGTCGGCGGCTATTACGGCAAACATGGCTACGCGCATCTGCACATGTCGACCTATATGAACGGGAGTGGCGCCTATTCGGTCGATGGCGGCAACGTGAACATCAAGAACGGCCACCACGTCGATCCGGTCGCCTTCTTCTTTCGCCGCGAGCTCGACAGCAATGCGATCCGCAAATTGCCGGCTAGCGAGCGCAAGGTCGTGATTCCCTACAAGACAAGCGCGGGAGCGATCATGCCGGCTGACGCCAAAGCGGTCTGGCCGGTGGCGTGTAAAGGCCGGTAAGCTTGACCGGTTGATAGTTGCTTTGGCGGCGAAGCGTCGTTGCGGGCAGCCTATGCGCTGCTTACGGCTTGGGTCCGTTCCACGATCCGCACCAAATCCGCCATGATGCGGTTCAATTCGAAATCCTTCGGCGTATAGACCGCGGCGACGCCGGCTTTCTCCAGCTCGGCGGCGTCCTCCGGCGGAATGATGCCGCCCACCACTAGCGGCACGTCGATGCCCTCCTTCTTCATGCGGCCGACGATGTCCTTGACGAGCGGCAGATGGCTGCCGGACAGCACCGACAGGCCGATGACATGCGCCTTCCGCTTGCGCGCCGCATCGACGATCTCTTCCGGCGTGAGACGAATGCCCTCGTAAACTACCTGCATGCCGGCGTCGCGCGCGCGCACCGCGATCTGCTCGGCGCCGTTAGAATGGCCGTCGAGCCCGGGCTTGCCGACCAGAAACGTCAGGCGGCGGCCGAGCTTGCGCGAGACGCGGTCGACGTCGGCGCGGATGTCGTCGAGCCCGGTGACGTCGTTGCGCATCGCTTTGCCGACGCCGGTGGGTGCGCGGTATTCGCCGAAGGCCTCGCGCAGCGTCCAGCCCCATTCGCCGGTGGTGACGCCGGCTTTGGCGCAGTCGATCGAGACCGGCATGATGTTGCTGCCCTCGCTGGCTGCACGCTTGAGTCCAGCAAGCGAGGCCTTCACTGCGATGTTATCGCGCGAAGCGCGCCAGGCTTTCAGCTTTTCGATCTGCCCGCGCTCGGCTACTTCCGACACGGTGAGGATGGCTTCGGCGGCGTCGGCGAGCGGCGAGGGCTCGCTCTCGATATATTTGTTGACGCCGACCACGATCTGCTCGCCGCGCTCGATCGCCTCCAGCCGCGCGGTGTTCGATTCGACGAGCTGCTGTTTCATGTAGCCGGTATCGACCGCCTTGACCGCGCCGCCCATCTCCTCGATGCGCTTGAGCTCTTCCTTGGCGGCAGTTTTCAGCTCAGCCACCTTACGCGCAATTTCCGATGAACCATCGAATATGTCGTCGTATTCCAGTAGGTCGGTCTCGTATGCTAGAATTTGTTGCATGCGCAGCGACCATTGCTGGTCCCACGGCCGCGGCAGGCCGAGCGCCTCGTTCCAGGCCGGCAATTGCACCGCGCGGGCGCGCGCGCCCTTCGACAGCGTCACCGCCAGCATTTCGAGCAGAATGCGCGCAACGTTGTTTTCCGGCTGCTGCTCGGTGAGCCCGAGCGAGTTGACCTGCACGCCGTAACGGAACAGCCGCTGCTTGGCATCGGTGACGCCGTAGCGCTCGCGCGTGATCTCATCCCACAATTCGGTGAAGGCGCGCAGCTTGCAGACTTCGGTGATGAACCGAAGCCCGGCATTGACGAAGAACGAGATGCGCCCAACCACCTCGCCGAATTTTTCAGGCTCAACCGCGCCCGACGCCTTCACCGTGTCGAGCACCGCAATCGCAGTAGCGAGCGCAAAAGCGAGCTCCTGCACCGGCGTCGCGCCCGCCTCTTGCAAATGGTAGGAGCAGACATTGATCGGATTCCATCTCGGAATCTCTTTGGTGGTGAACAGGATCACGTCCTTGATCAGCCGCATCGACGGCGCCGGCGGAAACACGTAGGTGCCGCGCGACAGATATTCTTTGATGATGTCGTTCTGGATGGTGCCTTGCAGGGCGGCGCGCGGGGCCCCCTGCTCGTCGGCGACCGCGATGTAGAGCGCCATCAGCCACGCCGCGGTGGCGTTGATGGTCATCGAGGTGTTCATCGTGCCGAGCGGGATGCCCTCGAACAATTCCCGCATGTCGCCGAGATGGCAGATCGGCACGCCGACCTTGCCGACCTCGCCCTTGGCCAGCACGTGGTCGCTGTCGTAGCCGGTCTGCGTCGGCAGATCGAAGGCGACCGACAGGCCGGTCTGGCCCTTGGCGAGGTTGCCGCGGTAAAGCGCGTTGGATTCCGCGGCCGAGGTGTGGCCGGCATAGGTGCGGAAGATCCAAGGCTTGTCGCGTTGAGTTTTGTCGCGCATTGGTCGCCTTACGGCGCCAGTGTGGCTTAAGCGTTGTTGCAATGCAACATCATGCCACCCGGGGCGCTAGCCCGGCCGGCAAGCCAAATAGTCGGAACCGTCGGCTTGCGCCGGTGGTGTCAGGCCCGCTTCACCAGGCCGATGATCACCAGCAGGATCACTGCGCCGATGGTGGCGTTGATGATAGCCGCGAGGATACCGCCGCCGATCATGATGTGCAGGGCGCTGAGGACCCAGGTGCCAATGAAGGCGCCGACGATGCCGACGATGATGTTGCCGATCAGGCCGAAACCGACGCCCTTGACGATTTGGCCGGCGAGCCAGCCCGCGATCGCGCCGACGATGATGAGAATGATAATGCTCTCGAGCGCCATGGTGCCCCTCCTATCGCGGCCATGCCCCGGCGGCTGCCGCGGATCGAGGCATTCAATAGAAAAGCGGCAGCCCCGTCGACTGCCTCTAGTCCGATTGTGGACTCAGGGTTTGACGGGGACGTGACGGATTGGCAGCGCCCGCCGCGCGACCAGCATCGCCACTATCAGGGTGGCGCCGAACCCGACCGGCGCCGTCACGAAGGGGAAGATCAGCACCAGCAGGCAGGCCAGTCCGATGCCGGCCATCTCGTAGGCCAGAAATCCGCGCGCGCGCGCGAGCCGGAACAGAAAAGCGAGCGGCACTGCCAGCACCACCAGGTCGTAGGTGTAAAGATAGGGTGTCGCCAACAGCGCAGCCGTGCTGAGCGTCGCCGCCTTGACCTCATGGGCGGCGCGGCTGCGCCAGACAAACACGACGCTCGCTGCCGCGGCGAGCGCGACGATCGCCTGCACCGTCCAGGCCAGCGGTTCGCTGCCGCCGAGCGAGCGCACAAGGCCGAACGCGGTCTGCAATTTGTGCCAGTCGGCCCAGCCGTCCGACAGAAAGGCCCGCGAGGTGTGGCCGATATTGGCGACGAAGGCCTGCCAGGCCTCGATGCCGAATGCTGCCCATGACGCAGCCGCCATCAGCGCCGCAACAATTCCGGCCGTGACGAATACGCGCCAGTATCCGCCCGCGACTAGCGCGATTGGCACCAGCAGACCGAGGTGTGGCTTGTAAGTGAGCAGCCCGAGTAGCACGCCCGCCACGACCGGGCGCCGCTCGATGAAGAGCAGGGCACCGCCGAAAAGTCCGGCGCTCAGAAACCCATTTTGCCCGACGACAAAATTGGACAACACAGCCGGAAACGCCGCCGCCAGCAGCCAGCCGCTGCGTTCGCCGACGATCGCACGGATGGCTGCGAGATACGCCGGGAACGTTCCAAAGGTCCACAGCACATAAGCTGCGGTAAACGGCATCAGCGCCAAGCTTGCCGCCACAAACAAAAATGTCGGCGGATAGTGCCAGCCGAAATAGCCGTGGAACGGGTGCCCGAGCGCCAGCACCTCCATGGCCTTGTGGGTCGGCCAGTCATAGGCCGCGGCGGCCTGTCCTTCGAGCGCCAGCCGCCCGGCCGCCCAGACGTTGACGAAATCGGTGGAAATACTGCGGCCGTCCGGGCCGATCAGCCAGGCGCCCTGCCAATAGGAGGCGGCGAGATAGACCGCATGGGCGACGATGAGCGCAAAACAGGCGAGCTCGACCGGCCGCGCCAGCGGGACGCCGGCCGCGCGCGCCGCTGAAATCTGGTGGCTCGCCATCGCTGCCCTCGCGCTCAGGATGCTGCGAAGTTACCGGCGCCCGCTTGAAGAAAGCCTTAAACCGCTTGTGCGGCGGGGTTTTCGATTGTTGCCCCAAGGAAATATTGCGCCGCAGCATGAACTGCGGCACACTATTGGGGCGCAAGGAGATGTGAGATGCCGTCCGCCGCGCCTAAGAGGAGCATCGCTCCGCTCAAGGACCTTTACGACATCGGCGAGATCCCGCCGCTCGGACACGTGCCGGAGAAGATGCACGCCTGGGTGATCCGCAAGGAGCGGCACGGGCCGCCGGACCAGGCCATGCAGCTCGAGGTCGTGCCGACCTGGCTGGTTGCCGAGGACGAGGTGCTGGTGCTCGTGATGGCCGGCGGCGTCAACTACAATGGTGTCTGGGCCGGCCTCGGTCAGCCGATCTCCACCCTCGACGTGCACAAGCATCCGTTTCACATCGCCGGCTCCGACGCCGCCGGCATCGTCTGGGCGATCGGCAGCAAGGTGCATCGCTGGCAGGTCGGCGACGAGGTCATCGTCCATTGCAATCAGGACGACGGCGACGACGAGGATTGTAACGGCGGCGATCCGCTGCTGTCGCCCTCGCAGCGTATCTGGGGTTACGAGACGCCGGACGGTTCGTTCGCGCAGTTCTGCCGTGTGCAGTCGCGGCAGTTGATGCACAAGCCCAAACATCTGACTTGGGAAGAGTCGGGCTGCTACACGCTCACGCTCGCCACCGCCTATCGTATGCTGTTCGGGCATGCGCCGCACACGCTCAAGCCCGGCGACAACGTGCTGGTGTGGGGCGCCTCCGGCGGTCTCGGCGTGTTCGGCATTCAGCTCGTGGCCGCTTCCGGCGCTAACGCTATCGGCATCGTCTCCGACGAGTCGAAAGCCGAATACGTGCTCAATCTCGGCGCCAAGGGCGTGATCAACCGCAAGGACTTCAAGTGTTGGGGTCAGATGCCGAAGGTCGGCTCACCCGAATACGACGCCTGGACCAAGGAGGCGCGCCGCTTCGGTAAGGCGATCTGGGACATCACGGGAAAACGCGATGTCGACATCGTGTTCGAGCATCCCGGAGAGCAGACTTTCCCGGTCTCTTGTCTTGTCGCGAAGCGCGGCGGCATGGTGGTGTTCTGCGCCGGCACCACCGGCTATAACCTCACCTTCGATGCGCGCTATGTCTGGATGCGGCAGAAGCGCGTCCAGGGCTCGCACTTTGCGCATCTCAAGCAAGCCAGCCAAGCCAACCGCTTCGTGCTCGAGCAGCGCATCGACCCCTGCATGAGCGAAGTGTTTCCGTGGGCGGACATTCCGCTCGCGCATATGAAGATGTGGAAGAACCAGCACCCGCCCGGCAACATGGCGGTGCTGGTCAACACGCCGCGCCCCGGTCTGAAGACGCTCGAGGACGTGCAGGAAGCATCGGGCGACTAAACTGGACTCCGTCGCTTAGTCACCTGCAAAAGCTCATGCCACCAATAAATCCGGCAGGAATTCTTCGACAAGCTCAGCGTCAGATGGCGTTTGCTCAACGACGTCATCGGTCGTTTCAAATTCATGTCCGCAAATTGGGCAGTGCCAGATATTGATAGTTTGGCGGTCACTTACGCTTTCGGACCATTCGGGAAAAATCAACGCCGTGCCACACTGAACGCATTTCGTTGAACATCTAAGGGATGCGGTCGTTGCCATGGTGATTTCTCCTTTTTATTTTTGGCGGTGGGCACACCAAATTTCGCCGCGCTTATGAAGGGACGCTTTCGGGCGGCCTGGACCCGCTGCCCAAGAGCGCCTTACGCATCTCCGAAGCTGAAGCTCCTCACGCAACAGGCTTCTTCGAAGAATTAAAAAAGAACTAGAACGCACAGAAAAGTCATTGATCTGGATCAAACTACGTTAATGACGAGGTCTTGCATGCCGTCTGTGAGGATTAGGTTGGGGCTGTTCTGTCGCCCATGTTTAGCAGCAAAAGTATGCCTGTACTGACGGCGAATGAAGCCGTAGAATTAACAACAGAAAAATGGCGGAGGAATTTAAGGCTTGAGTTGCGAAAAAAAATGAGGAGAACGCCATGTTTGGGGAGGCCGCTGTATACGCTGAGCTTAGTCGGTCATTAGGACTGACAAGGAAAGAGATTGAGCCAATCTTGGCTGCTGGTGGCGACCTAGCCGAAAAACAGTTTATGGAATGCTGCTGGTGCTTATGGAAGGCTGATGGGATTGAATTAGTAGAGCCATTTATTGACGCGGCTTTTAATATTTTGCCTGAGCAAACCCGTTCCGTTCTTTTCCAAAGGATGCTGACGATCGTGTATTTGGCGCAGGACAGCGAGCTACACGTCAAGTCGAGCGATGCAAACAAGCAAACGCCAGCCGAAAAGTCTGAGCAATCAGAAACTAAAACCGAAGCCGCGTCGACTTGATCAAACTCACCGTTCTAGCCGTTACGTGAAATTGGCCTGTCAGACTCGTAACATCGTCTGTATTGTACCCAATCTTTGATGGGCGCCGTCAGTCGCCGCCAATAGATCGGGAGGGTTTTCGCCAAGTCTTCTGATCGCGATAGGTTGTGCACATGGCGTGGTTGTTATTTTAGCTTGCCCTGGCATAATTGCTTTCATAGTATCAGCCGATTTTGCAGCGCAGCGCAGGAGGCTTCGTGAAGATACCGAAGTCCACTCAAGCCAAAGGTCAAATCATAGACGATCGCGGGTTGGCGTTCACCGTCTACATTTTGTATTTCGTTGGATATTTCACGGGTCTTACCGCACTTATCGGCGTTGTAATTGCGCACTTGCAAGCGCCGTCAACTGAATCTGCAATGAAAACTCACTATACCTTTCAAATAAGAACGTTTTGGGTCGGATTACTTTATGTGCTCGTCGGTGCCGCTCTTTTATTTCACATTATTGGTGGTTTCATTCTCTTGTGGGCGTTTGTTTGGTCGCTCGTACGAAACATAAAAGGAATATTGGCTCTCAATCGCAACGAACCGATCCCAAATCCTGAGTCTTGGCTATTCGGTGACTAGTTGCGATCGGCATTAAGGCCCTTTTGCTGACGCGTCCTCGTCGCGCGTCTTGGCGATCACCGAATTCAGCTCGCCGCCATAGATGAAGATCGACGAGCAAACGTAAAGAAACACCAGCGCGATCATCGCCGAGGCCAGGCCCGCATACATCGACACATAGGCAAACGCAAAACTGGCGAGGTAGCGCCCGAAGGCGGCTCCGCTGATCAGCCATAGCAACAGCGTGGCGATGATGCCCGGCGCAATGTCGGCGAATCGGCGCCTTCCGGCCGGCAGCCAGCGGTGCAGGATCGAAAGCGCGATCACCAGCACCACCACCGCCACCGCGTAACGCGCGAAATTGATCAGGTTGCTGAACGGTGCCAGCTGCGGCAGGTAACGCACCAGCTTCTCCCAGATCAGCGGCGCCAGCACCACCAGGAATGCGAACGCCAGGATCGCGACCGCGCCGACCAGCACGTATAAGATCGATTCCAGCCGCAGCACCCACCAGGCACGCGGCTCGGGCGCGCTATAGGCGCGGTTGAGGCCGATGCGCAGGCTTTCCACGCCGCTCGAGGCAAAATAGACCGCGAACAGCACGCCGAAAGTGAGCACGTCGCCGCGCATGCTCGTCAGGACGCCGGTGATGTCCAGCGCGATCGGCCCGGCCACTTCCTTCGGCCAGGCTTCCAGCAGCAAACGCGCGGCCTCGTCGGCGAGCTCTTTGGAGCCGAGAAAGAAGCCGGCCAGAGCCGTGACCACGATCAGGAATGGGAACAACGCCATCAGCGTGGAGAGCGCGATGTGGCTGGCGATGGCCCAGCCATCATCGGCGTTAAAGTGCCGGAAAGCTTCGACCATGATCCGCAATGACGATTTGAGGATGTGCAAAGACCAGCTCCTGACGGACCGCCTTTCAAATCATCCATCGGCGCAAGCTTTGCAAGGTCGTTGCTGTCGTCCCGGCCGAGCGAAGCGAGGGCCGGGACCCATAACCCCTGCGGCTAAGATGCGGACGGAAAGGGGTTATGGGTCCCCGCCTTCGCGGGGACGAAAATCGTGAGTGTTGTGCGAAAAACTACGCTGCCTGCACGTTGGCGAGGAATTGCCGTACTTCCGCTTCCAGGCTCTCGGCCTCGATCGCGACGGTGTCGGCCAGCGCCTTGACGTCGCCGGCGGTGGTGCGGGCATCGGTGGTGACGCCGGCGACCCGGACCATCGCCTCGGCACCAGTGCGCGCCTCGCCCGAGGCGCGGCCGACGCCCTCAGCGATCGAGGCCACCGCCGAGTTTTGCTGATCGACGGTGACCGCCACCGTGGTGGCGATGGAGGACATTTCACGGATGATGGCGTTGACCTGCTCGATCGCCTGCGCGGCGTCCGCCGCGGCCGACTGGATCGAGCCGATCTGCTCGGCGATTTCCTCGGTGGCCCTGGCGGTCTGTCCGGCCAGCGATTTCACCTCGGCCGCGACGACCGCGAAACCCTTGCCGGACTCACCGGCGCGGGCGGCCTCGATGGTGGCATTGAGCGCCAGCAGGTTGGTCTGTCCGGCGATCGCCTGGATCAGGCCGACCACCTCGCCAATGCGGGTCGCGGCGGTGGCGAGGTCCGACATAGTGGTGACGGTGCGCTCGGCTTCCGACACCGCACGCCCCGCCACGTCGGTCGACTTCGCGGCCTGCGAAGCGATTTCCCCGATCGAGGCCGCCAGTTCTTCGACCGAGCTCGCGGCCGCGGTGACGTTGTCGGACGCAGCGCCAACGCGTTGCTCAGCGCTTTTGGTTTCCGACGACATGGTGTCGGCGGCTTTGTTGAGGTCGGCCGAGCTCATTTCGAGCTTCATCGACGCCGCGCGCAGCTTGCCCAAAACGTTTTCGACCGAATGCTTGAATTGCGCGATGGTCTGCGAAATCGTCGAACTGCGCACTTCCTGGGCCTGGCTGGTCTCGGCCTGGAAAGCGGCCAGCTTTTCGCGCTCGATCATGTTGTCGCGGAACACGATCACCGTGCGCGCCATCTCGCCGATTTCGTCGTGCGCCGTGGTAGCGGGGATACGGGCGCTGGTATCGCCGGCGGCCAGCCGCTTCATCACGTCGGCCAGGCCGTTGAGCGGGCGCGTGATGCTGCGGCCGATCAGCCAGGAAAAACCGAGGCCGAGCGCGACCATTGCGATGCCGACCGCGATGATGCCGGTGCGGGTGCGGCGCTGCGAAGCCGCAAGTGCCGCCGACGCCTGCGCCGCGGCGGCGTTCGCGGACGCGATGATGGCGTCCGCACGCGGCAGCATGTTCTGGCTGTCGATATCGATCAGCGCGCGGATCGGATGAATTCGGTCGGAGACCCTGATCCAGCTCGCGAAAGTGTCGGCATAATCTTGCACTTCGCTTTCGAGTTTCGCCTTCATCTCCGGCGTACCGTCGATGTTCGCGAAAGTATCGGTGAAGTCCTTATACCCCAGCAGGAACTCCTGACGCATGAGCTCGCTCGGATTGAGCCGGTATTCCGCCTCGTGATGCCGCATGGTCAGTAGCGCGATCATCAGCCTCTTCGACTCGGCGTCAGCCAGCCAAGTCATGTTTTCGTTGATGGCGGTCTCGATCTTGTTGCCGGCATCGCGCAGTTCTCTATGCAGCCCGCCGGATTCCGTAAAACCGAGCGTGCGCTGCTCCAAGGTCAGCTGGTTGAAGTTTTTCTTGAGCTTGTCGAGCTGCTGATGCAGCGCCGCGATATCGTCGGCGTGCTTGCCGCCGATCGAGGCTTCGATCTGGTCGAGGCTCTTGTTGGCGAGCTGCAGCGAGCGCCCGAACGAGTCGATCAGGGTGTGCGGCTCGGTGGTGAAGTTCTTGACCGCGATCCGCATCGCCCCAACGGCAATCTTGAAATCGCGGCTGGCATCGGCAAGCGCGCGCGCTTGCTTGACGGTCTGGAACGCGTTTTCGACATCGCCTTCGCCCGAGACGTAAGTGAGTCCGTTGGCGAGGAATCCCACCACTGGGATCAGCGCCAGCACGATGACGCGGGTGCGCACTGAGAACGAGGCCAGCAGCCGGCTCAGCCGGTTGAATACGGGCGACTGCGTGAAGGGAAGTGAAAGTCCTTTGAAACGGAGGCTGAAGCGCATGGAATTCGGTCAGTCTCGCGGTGGCAAGATTTGCGCGGAGGCGCCGCCGCGATGAAAGCCCGAAATGGTTAATTTTGTAGCAATTTGGTACCGCGCCGCCACTGAAATGGCCGGAAATCCCGCTTGTTCTGCGGACTTTGCTTTTGTGCAGCGCACTCGTATTGTCTGAGACGCCGGCACCACAGACGTTGCCTGACCGAGGGTCCTGATGCCGATTGCCGCTTCCCGTCCCCGCGCGGAAAACGAACTGGTAGGGCTTGCCCGCGAAGCGGTTACGGCCGCCGATGCCATTCTGGCGGACGCCACGGCCAAGGTGCGCGAGCGCGTGATGGTCGAGGGCCACACGGTCGGCCGCCTGGTCGACCGCGAGCAACGCGCCACCCACGGGCTGGCCTGGATCGCCACCTATGTGGAGGCGCTGCGCCAGCTCGCGTCTTACGCCGAGCGCATGGCCGGCGCCGGCACGCTGGGCGAAATGGAGGAGCATCTCGTCCGCATCGGGGTTGGAGAGTATCTCGCTCAGATCATCGGCGGGATCCCGATGAGCCAAAGCGAGGTGGTGCGGCCGAACGACCTCGGCCTGTCGGTCGCAGAGGTGGCGGCACGTATCAGCACCGCGGTTGAAAGTTTACTCGCCACCGGCAACACCGCCGAGCGGCGTGCCCGCCTGGTCGAGCTGATGCGCGCGAGCCATCATGCCACTGTCGGCATATGCGGCCTCGACGAGACACTGGAATCGATCCGCCAAGAGATGCGCAAGTTCGCCGACAGCGAAGTGATCGGCCACGCGCAAGGCTGGCACCGCACCAACAGCTACATCCCGCTCGATGTCATCGCGCAGATGTCGGAGCTCGGCGTGTTCGGGCTCACCATCCCCGAGGAGTTCGGCGGCATGGGGCTCGGCAAGGAGTCCATGTGCGTCGTCTCGGAAGAGCTTTCGCGCGGCTATATCGGGGTAGGCTCCTTAGGCACGCGCTCGGAGATAGCCGCCGAATTGATCCTCGGCAGCGGGACCAGCGAGCAGAAAGAGAAATGGCTGCCTGGCATCGTCTCCGGCGAAGTGCTGCCGACGGCGGTTTTCACCGAGCCCAACACCGGTTCGGACCTGGCCTCGATCAAGACCCGCGCGGTGCGCGAGGGCGACGTCTACAAGATCTACGGCAACAAGACCTGGATCACGCATCCGGTGCGCGCCGACCTGATGACCCTGTTGGTGCGCACCAATCCGAAGGAGCCCGGTCATCGCGGCCTGTCCATGCTGCTGGCGGAAAAGCCGCGCGGCGACGACGCCAATCCGTTTCCGGTGAAGGGCATGACCGGCACCGAGATCGAGGTGCTCGGCTATCGCGGCATGAAGGAATACGAGATCGCCTTCGACGG
>CAYLMY010000050.1:6409-16658 GCA_964384635.1 uncultured Undibacter sp. | reverse complement strand
ACCGTGAAGCCCTCCCGCGATATAGCCCGGCTGATCGAGATCATGGCGGCGCTCCGCACGTCCGGCACCGGCTGTCCGTGGGACCTCGAGCAGAGCTTCGAGACGATCGCGCCCTATACGCTCGAGGAAGCCTACGAGGTCGTCGACGCCATCGCCCGCGGCGACCTGGCTGATCTGCGTGACGAGCTTGGCGACCTGCTGCTGCAAGTGGTTTTCCATGCCCGCATGGCGCAGGAGCAAGGCGCCTTCGATTTCGGCGATGTCGTCGAGACCATCACCGAGAAGCTGATCCGCCGCCACCCCCACGTCTTTGCCGATGCGCAAGGGCGCACGGCCGAGGCCGTTAAAGGCCTGTGGGAGCGCATCAAGGCGGAGGAAAGGGCCGAACGGGGCGAGGCGGCGCCGGGCGGAGCGCTGCAAGGCGTGCCAGTCGCCCTGCCCGCGCTGACCCGCGCCTTGAAGCTGCAGGACAAGGCCAGCCGGGTCGGCTTCGACTGGAACGATCCACGCGCCGTGCTGGCCAAGATCCGCGAGGAAGCCGATGAAATCGAAGCCGCGCTCGACGCCGGCGACGCGGCGCATGCCGCCCACGAGGTCGGCGACCTGCTGTTCGCGGTAGTCAACATGGCGCGCCACATGGCCGCCGACCCCGAGGGCGTGTTGCGTGCGACCAACCTGAAATTCGAGCGCCGTTTCGCCTCGATCGAGCGCGCGCTGGCCGCGCGTGGCAAGACCCCCAAGGACGCCACCTTGGCCGAGATGGACGCGCTGTGGGACGCGGCCAAGGCGGCCGAAAAATAAGGCTCAAACGGGAAACTTCGCCCGCACCCGCGCCGCCTTGTCGGCATCGGCGCGCACGGTCACCGCCAATTGGCCGTCGTCGCGCATATGTTTTTCGAGCACTTCGGAATGCCGGTAAAGCCAGCTAAGCCCTGCGCCGTCTGAAGGATTAATCGCGATCTCCAGCGTCTGCCGGCTTTCGGCAAGCCGCGCCTCGATCGCCGCCACCAGACGGTCGATGCCCTCGCCGCTCAAAGCCGAGACCGGTATCGGCCGGCGTTCGGGCGGCTGCCGCTCGGCCAGATTGGTGAGCCGCGCGCGCGCCTCCTGATCGAGCCGGTCGATCTTGTTCCAGACCTCGATCAGGCGCGGATCGGTTGCCGCGATGCCGAGTTCGCCCAGCACCTTTTCGACGTCGTGCGACTGCGCGAGGCTGTCCTCGTGCGACACGTCGCGCACATGCAGGATGATATCGGCTTCGATCACCTCTTCCAGCGTGGCGCGGAACGCCGCCACCAGCATGGTCGGCAGATCGGAAATGAATCCGACCGTATCCGATAGGATCACGCGGCTACCGTGCGGCAGATCGACCGCCCGCAGCGTCGGATCGAGCGTGGCGAACAGCATGTCGGCCGACAGCACGGTCGCCTGCGTCATGCTGTTGAACAGCGTCGACTTGCCGGCATTGGTATAGCCAACCAGCGCCACGATCGGATAAGGCACCCGCTTGCGGCTCTCGCGATGCAATGCGCGGGTGCGCTTGACCTTGTCGAGCTCGGTTTCGATGCGGGCGATGCGCTCCTCGATCACACGCCGGTCGGCTTCCAATTGCGTTTCGCCGGGGCCGCCGAGAAAGCCGTAGCCGCCGCGCTGGCGTTCGAGATGGGTCCAGGAGCGCACCAGCCGGCTCTTCTGATAAGTCAGATGCGCAAGCTCCACCTGCAGCGCGCCCTCGCGGGTGCGCGCGCGCCGGCCGAAAATCTCCAGGATCAAGCCGGTGCGGTCGATGACCTTGGCGTTCCAGGTCCTTTCCAGATTGCGCTGCTGCACCGGCGAGACCGGGCAATCCATCACTACCACAGAGGCTTCAAGACTTTTCACCAGCCCGGCAATCTCGTCGACCTTGCCTTTGCCGATGTAGCTGGCGGGGCGGATGGAATGAAGCGTCACCAGCCCTTCCTGCACCACATTGAGATCGATGGCGCGCGCAAGGCCGGCGGCTTCCGCCAATCGGGCTTCCGGCGTGCGCAGGTCCGGCGATGGGCGCGTGGGCCCTGCCCTGCCCATAGCAGTTTTCAGCCACGGCTCGATGACGATGGCGCGGCCAGTCTCAGGCCCCGTCGCGGTCGGGCTTAAGAGATCGGCGCGCTTATCGCGGCGGCGTGGTTCCAATCAGGATCCGGTTTTCTCTGCAGCAGCCGGCGGCTCTTCGGCGCCTTCGAACAGCTGGATCGGGTGCCCCGGCATGATGGTCGAAATCGCGTGCTTGTAGACGAGCTGGGAGTGTCCGTCCCGCCGCAACAACACGCAAAAATTATCGAACCAGGTCACCACGCCCTGCAATTTTACGCCGTTGACCAGAAAAATGGTGAGCGGGATTTTGCTTTTGCGGACGTGATTGAGAAAAGTGTCTTGGAGATTTTGCGCACGATCGGCTGCCATGGCCGTGTTCCATTTTTTGCTCGCGTCTAGCGCGCGAGACCTTCGTTGCCCGAGTCTTTCGCATGCGAATTCCGCTGCATGCGCCGCTTTGCCCCACGCAGAAGCGGTCTAAGGCGCAGGAGGCCGCTATTAGATTGCAGCCGGTCCCCGGGCGCAAGCCAAGCTCGCTAATGCCTGGCCAAGCAATTGATATTGCTATATTTTAAGCCCATTGCGTGGGTTGCTGAGGCCCTGCGCGGGCCGGCCGTGATGGCCTCCTTGCGGCGCCGATCTTGGTGCTTGCCCCGAGCCGACGGTCAGGAGATTTCCGCGTGGCGGTGGTAGTCGCGGCGCAAGGCGGCGGCGATCAGGCCGGGGGCGCCGTTGCCGACCGGCCGGCCGTCGATGCGCACCACCGGCAAGACGATCTGGCTGGCCGATGTGATGAAGGCTTCGCGCGCAGCATAGGCTTCCTCGATGCTGAACGCGCGCTCTTCGAAAGTCAGCCCCTGCGCTTTGATCAGGTCGATCACCACCGAACGCGTGATGCCCGGCAGGATGTCGGGCCCGAGCGGATGGGTGATGAGCTTGCCGTCCTGGGCAACGATCCAGGCATTCGACGAGGCGCCTTCGGTAACGCGGCCAGCCTCGTCGACCAGCCAGGCCTCGTGCGTGCCCGCATCGCGCGCGGCTTGCTTGGCCAGCACGTTCGGCAGCAGCGCCACCGACTTGATATCGACGCGGCCCCAGCGGATATCCGGCACGGTGACGACGGCGACGCCTTCGGTCGCCAGCCGCTCAAGCCGCGCAAGGTCACTGCTACGTGCGGTGACGACCAAGGTCGGGCGCGTCTCGCGCGGCGGGAATGCAAAATCGCGCCGCGCCGCGCCGCGACTGATCTGCACATAGACGATGCCGTCGCCCACGCGGTTGCGCCTGACCGTCTCGTGCAGCACGATCGCCAGCGCCGCCGGTGCCATCGGGCGCGCGATGCGCAGTTCGCTTAAAGAGCGATCGAGCCGCGCCATGTGGCGCCGCTCGTCGATCAAGCGCCCTGCTCGCACCTCGCAGACCTCGTAGACGCCGTCGGCGAATTGAAAGCCGCGATCCTCGACCGAGACTTTGGCCTGCGCGCGCGGCAAGTAGCGGCCATTGACATAGGCGATGCGGGACATGGCTCAGATTCTTACCCGTTCGTCCCCGCGCAAGCGGGAACCCAGAAGCATGAAATTCCGAGCTTGTCGCCCCTGGGTTCCCGCTTGCGCGGGAACGAACGGAGTATGGATGACGGCCGCGGGCACTAGCCGATTCCCAGCGCCTTCAATTTGCGGTGCAGCGCCGAGCGCTCCATGCCGACGAACTCGGCGGTGCGCGAAATGTTGCCACCGAAGCGACTGATCTGCGCCACCAGATATTCGCGCTCGAACATTTCGCGTGCGTCGCGCAGGGCCAGGCCCATGAGATGCTCGCCGCCATTGCCGTTCGGCATACTCGGCACCATCGACACGACGTCGGGCGGCAGCATGCTGGCGTCGAGCAGGGCGTCCGGGTCGCCGCCGGCGAGAATCATCAGCCGTTCGATATTGTTGCGCAGCTGGCGGACATTGCCGGGCCAGTCGTGCGATTGCAGCACGGCCATGGCGTCGTCGCCGATGCGACGCTTCGGCAGTCCGGTGGCTAACGAGATCTGGTCCATGAAATAGTCGATCAGGCCGGGGATGTCCTCGCGGCGTTCCGCCAGCGGCGGCACACGAATCGGCACCACCGAAAGCCGGTGATAAAGGTCCTCCCGGAATTTTCCTTCCGCGATCAGCGTTTCGAGATTGCGCGAGGTGGACGATACGATGCGCACGTCGACCGCGACCTTGGTGCTGCCGCCGACCCGCTGAAAAGTCTGATCGACGAGCACGCGCAGGATCTTGTTCTGCGTTTCGCGCGGCAGATCGGCGATATCGTCGATGAACAGCGTGCCGCCATGCGCCTCTTCCAGCGCGCCCGGCTTGCGGCCTTCCAAGCCGTTGGACTGCTCGACGCCGAACAATTCCACCTCCATCCGCTCGGGCGTGATCGCGGCGGCATTGATGACGATGAAGGGGCCGTCAGCCCGGCTCGACAATTGATGGATCATGCGCGCCGCCAGTTCCTTGCCTGAGCCGGAGGGGCCGACGATCAGGATGCGGCTATTGGTCGGCGCCACCCGTTCGACAGTCTGGCGCAATTGGACAATGGCCACCGATTTGCCGATGAGCGTGGCCGGAACCGGGGCGAGATGCTTTAGCTGCTTGACCTCGCGCTTGAGCCGCGACGTCTCCAGTGCGCGTTCTGCCACCAGCACCAGCCGGTCGGCCTTGAACGGCTTCTCGATGAAATCATAGGCGCCGCGCTTGATGGCGGCGACCGCCGTTTCGATGTTGCCGTGACCTGAGATCATGACCACCGGAAGCTCGGGATGCTCCTGCTTGATGGCGTCAAGCAATTGCAGCCCATCGAGCTTGCTGCCTTGCAGCCAGATATCCAGAAACACCAAGGACGGTCGGCGGGAGGCGATGGCGACCAGCGCCTCGTCGCTGTTGCGTGCGGTCCGCGGCGCGTAGCCTTCATCTTGCAGGATGCCGGCCACCAAATCGCGGATATCGGCCTCGTCGTCAACTATCAGAATATCAGCGGACATGCGATTGCTCGCTCAATTTCGTTGTTTGCTTTTCGGATTTTGATTCTTCTACCTGGCCGGAGGCGGCAAAACGCAGGCGTATCCAGGCGCCACGCTGGCCGGGGATCTTTTCGGCGGCGTCGTGCAGCGCGATGCTGCCGCCGTGCTCTTCGATGATGCGCCCGACGATGGCGAGGCCGAGCCCCGTGCCCTTCTCGCGCGTGGTGACATAAGGCTCGAGCAGGCGGTTGCGGTTTTCCGTCGGCAGGCCGATGCCGTTGTCGACGACGTCGATGACGATGTCGCCGCCTTCGCGCGCGGCGAACACCTTGATCGCCCCCTTGCCGAGCTCGCCGGCGGGCACCGCGGCAACCGCCTCGGCGGCGTTCTTGATGAGATTGGTGAGCGCTTGCGAGATCAGGCGCCGGTCAAACCGCGCCGGCATCGGATCCTCGGCGATCTCGGCATCGATATCGATTTCCGTATTGCCGACGCGCATCAGAAATACGGCCTGCCGGACTGTGTCGGCCACGTCCTCGCCGGCCATCACCGGCTTGGGCGTGCGGGTAAAGCGCGAGAACTCGTCGACCATCCGTCGGATGTCGTCGACCTGGCGTACGATGGTGTCGGTGCATTGCGCGAAGACACCGTCATCCTCGCCGATGACTTTGCCGTATTTGCGGCGCAGGCGTTCGGCAGACAGTTGAATCGGCGTGAGCGGATTCTTGATCTCGTGCGCGATGCGGCGCGCAATGTCTGCCCAGGCCGACGTACGTTGCGCGGTGACCAGTTCGGTGATGTCGTCGAGCGTCACGACGTAGCCGTGCTCGGATTCGCTCGATTGTTCGCTGGTGATCCGCACCGACAGGTTGCGTTCGCGGCCGTTGCGGGTGATGGTGACCTGATCTTGCGTGCGCGCGCCCGTTTGCGCCGCCGCCAGGATATCGGCGAGCTCCGGAAACACCGTGGTCAAGGGACGGCCGAGCGCCTCCGCTTCAGTGCTCCCGACCAGCTTCTCCGCCGATCGGTTGAGGATGCTCACACAGCCTTTACCGTCAACGCCGATCACGCCGGCGCTGGCGCCCGCAAGCACGGCCTCGGTGAAGCGGCGGCGGCTGTCGATCACGTCGCGGGCGCGCATGATATCGTCGCGCTGGGTGCGCAGTTCCTGGGTCATGCGATTGAAGGTTTCGCCGAGCTGCGCAAGATCACCTTCCGACTCACGCACCGGCACGCGCACGTACAGATTTCCCGTGGATACGAGATTGGCGGCGCCGATCAGGCGCCGGATTGGCGCGACAAAGACGTTGGCAAAATTCAGCCCGATCCAGACGGCCGACAACAGGACGGCGAGCGCGATAACCGTGTACATCAGCGCGAACGCGACCTGAACGCCGAGCCGGCGTGCTTCGAGCGCGGCGTATTCACTCGCGCTCTGCTGTGTCGCCTGCAATTGCGGCACGACGCGCGGATCAAGCAGCCGGGTCACGTACAGATAATAGTCATCGTATTTCTGCAATTTGACGACAGCTGCTACGTAATTCGTGTCTGGCAGCAAAACGATCTGCGGCTCCTTGTCGCTAATATGCGCAAGCGCATCGCGCGGCGGCATAGCGAATGTCTCGTTGGTTCGCACATTCGCGCGTGCGATAATATTAAGATTCTTGTCGATCACGATCGCGGCGGCAAGGCCGCGAACGGAGGCCTGGAAGGTCAAAAACTGCCGGAGCTTGGCGCGATCGTCCTTGAAGATAGGCTCGGAGCGCGCCATGTCGAAGGCCATGACCAAAATATCGGAGCGCACGATCTGCGCGTGGTCGCGCAAATAGGCTTCCGCCACGATCAGCGAGTTTTCGACGGCGGCGCGGGTGCGCGCGTTGAACAGGCGGTCGAGACCGCGGTCGAGGGTCACGCTCGCAACGATCGCCACCAGGATGGCGGGCACGGCCGCGATGATGGCGAACAGACCGACTATGCGTATGTGCAACCGCGCGCCGGCGCGTCCAGCGCGGCGGGCCTGCACCACCAGCCACACTTCGCGTATGATGATGCCAAGCAGCAGCAAGACCGTCGACGCGTTCACCAGCAACAGCGTGACGACGACATAGTGGGTCGGCGCAATCGGGGTGAGATCGGCCAGAACGATGAAGGTGATGAAGGCCGACAGCAGGGCGAGCCCGACCGCAATCGGCCCAAGCACGCGCGTTTCCCCCCGCTTGGCAGGCGGACCGGCGAGCGCGGTTTCGGCGGTGGCGGCCTGTTCGACGCTCATGAATCCCCGACGGCGGATTGCGGGGCGATAGGCACCCCGAAGACCGTGCGCGCGGAGGGGTCAGCCACCCTGCGCAGCACTGATGCTTTTATACAACAATGTTGCCGAATTGCGACAATTCCGCGGCGAGAAATTCACAGCGTGAATTGAGGCTCAGTTGCCGCCGCGGAAAAATTGGATATCGAGATCGCGGATTTTCTTGCGCAAAGTATTGCGGTTGACCCCCAGCAGGTCGGCGGCGCGGATCTGGTTGCCGCGGGTGGCGGCCAGCGCCGCCATCAGCAGGGGATATTCGATCTCACGCAAAATGCGGTGATAAAGACCCGCCGGCGGGAGGCTGTTCTCGAACCCCGCGAAATAGGCCGTCAAATGCCGCTCCACGGCGCTGCTGAGGCTTTCCTCGGTACGCAGCTCCTCGCTGGCGGACGGCAGCGTTGGCTGAGCCAATTCGGCGTCGATGACCGCTGCGGTGATGATCTCCTGCGGGTAGAGCGCGGCCAGCCGGCGCGCCAGGTTCTCCAGCTCGCGCACGTTGCCAGGCCAGCGATGGCGCTTGAGGCGGTCGAGCCCGGCCTGGTCGACTTGTTTCGCCGGTAGGCCCTCGCGCTCGACCTGGGTGAAGAAATGGCGGATCAGGTCGGGAATGTCCTCGGTGCGTTCGCGTAAGGGAGGTAGCCGCAACGGCACGACGTTGAGGCGGAAGAACAGATCTTCGCGGAACAGGCCCTGCTGGATCAGGAGCCGCAGATCCTTGTTGGTGGCGGCAATGATGCGGACGTCGCTTTTGATCGGCGTGCGCCCGCCGACCGTGGTGTATTCGCCTTGCTGCAAGACGCGCAGCAGCCGGGTTTGCGCCTCCATCGGCATGTCGCCGATCTCGTCCAGGAACAGCGTGCCGCCCTCGGCCTGCTCGAAGCGGCCGGTGCTGCGGGTATTGGCGCCGGTGAAGGCGCCCTTCTCGTGGCCGAACAATTCGGACTCGATCAAATCGCGCGGGATCGCCGCCATATTGATAGCGACGAAAGTGCCGGCGCGCCGCTTGCCATAGTCGTGCAGCGCGCGCGCGACCAGTTCTTTGCCGGTGCCGGATTCACCGGAGATCATCACCGTCAAATCGGTTTGCATCAGCCGGGCCAAGACGCGGTAGATTTCCTGCATCGCCGGCGAGCGGCCGACCAGCGGAATGCTGTCGAAATCCTCACCCTTGGCGGGCGCGGCGGGACGCTCCTTCGGTTCCGACATCGCCCGCCCGACAATGGCGATGAGCTCCTTCAGATCGAACGGCTTGGGCAGATATTCGTAAGCGCCGCGCTCACTGGCGCGGATCGCGGTCATAAACGTATTCTGCGCGCTCATGACAATGATCGGCAGATCGGGGCGCGCTTTGCGGATGCGCGGGATGAGATCGAAGGCGTTCTCGTCCGGCATAACAACATCGGTGATGACCAAGTCGCCCTCGCCCTGGCTGATCCAGCGCCAGAGCGTCGCGGCATTGCCGGTGGATCGTACTTCGTAGCCGGCGCGCGACAGCGCTTGATTGAGGACGGTGCGGATCGCGGCATCGTCGTCGGCAACCAGTATGCTTCCCGTCGGCATGGTCTTACCTCACGGGCTCTGGACGGACGGCGCGTCGTTGGCCACGACGCCGGCGCCGGCGCCGGCGTAGATCGGCATCAGCACGCGAAAGATCGTCCGTCGCGGCTGCGATTCACACTCAATGATGCCGCCGTGGTCGCCCACGATCTTAGCCGCCAGCGCGAGCCCCAAGCCGCTGCCGCTTTGCTTGGTGGTGACGAAGGGATCGAACAGATGTGGCATCAGGTCTTCCGGCACGCCGGGACCGTTGTCCCTGACGCAGAATTCCAGCGGTAACGACACCCGCGTCTTGCTGCCCGGCAGCGACAAGCGCACGCCCGGACGAAACGCCGTGGTGAGTTGGATTTCTCCGTCGATCGCGCCTTCGCCGATTGCTTCGGTCGCGTTCTTCACCAGATTGAGAAAAACTTGAATAAGCTGGTCGCGATTGGCAAAAATGCGCGGCAGCGATGGATCGTAGTCCTCGACGAACTTGACATGGCGGGCGAAGCCGGACTGGGCCAGGCGCTTCACGTGATCGAGCACGACATGAATGTTGACCGGTTCGCGCTCGACCGGGCGCTCGTCGGCGAAGACTTCCATGCGGTCGACCAGCTTCACGATGCGGTCGGTTTCGTCGCAGATCAGCGTGGTGAGGGAACGATCATCGTCGGAGGCCGATTGTTCCAGCAACTGTGCCGCGCCACGGATGCCCGACAATGGGTTCTTGATTTCGTGCGCCAGCATGGCCGCAAGCGCAATCACCGAACGCGCCGCGCCGCGATGGGTGAGCTGGCGATCCATCTTGTCGGCGATGGTACGCTCTTGCAGCATGACGACGACGTGATCCGGATATTCCGGCAATGGCGCCACGTACAGATCGACCAGCCGCTCGCCCGGATTGCGCGGCGTGGCGAGGTCAACTTTGTATTCGTTCACCGCCGCGCCGCGCTTGCGAACCTGCTCGATCAGCGCCAGCAACGGCGAGCCGAACGGCACCAGTTCGCGCACCATGTGCCGGCGCAGCACCGGGATCGAGGCTTCGAAAAATTGCTCGGCCGCAACGTTGGCGTCGGCGATCTTGCCGTCGGGCGAGACCATGATGACGGGATGCGGCAGTGCGTGTAGCACTGCATCGGCCGGCGAATTGACGGTGGCGGAGATGACTTTTGACGTAGCTTGGGCCCGGCTCATGCGGCAGCCCTCCATGCGAAGGCATCGTAGGCGTCGGCGAGGAGGCTGCGCGCCTGCCTCGGCACTTCGGCCGTGAGCACGCGGGCACGATGATCTTTCAAGAGCGCGACGGGCGCACAGGCAGCGGCCGCAGCGGT
>CAYLMY010000050.1:1616-6309 GCA_964384635.1 uncultured Undibacter sp. | reverse complement strand
TCCCAGCCCAGCCGCATTTTCAGCGTCACCGGGACGTTGACGGCGGCGACGGTGGCTTCGATCAACCGCAATGCATGATCGAGATCGCGCATCAGCGCCGAGCCGGCGGCCCCGTTGGTCACCTGCTTGGAGGGGCAGCCCATGTTGATGTCAATGATCTGGGCGCCTTGCGCTTGGGCAATGCGGGCCCCCTCCGCCATCCAAACGGCTTCGCAACCGGCGAGTTGCACGACGCGGATGGCGATACCATTGTTTTCGCTGCGCAGCTGAGCCTCGCGCTCGCCGCGGGCAAGCCCCGCACCGGCCGTCATTTCCGAAACCACCAGCCCGGCCCCCAGCCGTTCGGCCAGGCGGCGGAAAGGCGTGTCGGTGATCCCCGACATCGGCGCCAAAATCACGCGATTTGGCACGGTCACCGGCCCGATTTGCAAAGGCCCGAGCAAAACGGGGTCGATTTCGTGCAGTCCGGGATTGATGCCTACCATTTAGGCGACCCCCAATTGATGCTCATAGTTTAGCCAAAGCGTTGGGCGGCGCAAGTGCTGCACTGCAAAAAAGTGTCTATACGCAAGAATAGGTCAGTTTCGCACAGGATTTCCTTCCCTCGCCGGAACGCGCTAAAGCCAAGCCGGAAAATCGGAGCAAAAGCAGCATGCCGGGCGTCGCAGCCGTGGTGGTGGCCGCCGGGCGCGGAGAGCGCGCCGGCGGGGATAGACCCAAGCAATTCCGGCGAATTGGCGACGACGTCATGCTGCGCCGGGCACTGTTAACGCTCGTAGAAGCCCCCAACGTCGGCCTCGTCCAGCCGGTGATCAGGCCCGAGGATCGCAAGCTCTTTGAAGCCGCGGTAGGGACGATGACGATTTTGCCGCCGGCCTTCGGCGGCGCCACCCGCCAGGCGTCGGTGCGCGCCGGGCTGGAGGCGCTGGCGGCGCAGAAGCCCGACATCGTGCTGGTGCACGACGCCGCGCGCCCGTTCGCGAGCGCAGCGCTGGTCGCGCGTGCGATCGACGCCGCGCAGAAGACCGGCGCCGCGGTGCCGGCGCTGCCGGTGACCGACACGGTCAAGAGCGTCGACCGCCAAGGCTTCGTCGCGGCGACCCTCGACCGCAAAACACTGCGTACCATCCAGACGCCGCAGGGCTTCGCCTTCGCGCCCCTGATCGACGCGCACCACAAAGCGGCGGCCCAAGGCCGCGAAGATTTCACCGACGACGCCGCGCTCTTCGAATGGGCCGGCATGAAAGTCAGCGTGTTCGACGGCGAGCCCGGCAATATCAAGATCACCAGCGCGGACGATTTCGCGCGCGCGGAAGCGATGCAGTTTGCATCTTTAAGCGACGTACGCACCGGCACCGGCATCGACGTGCACGCCTTCGGCCCCGGCGATCATGTGGTGCTCGGGGGCTTAGCGATTCCGCACGACCGCATGCTCACCGGCCATTCCGATGCCGACGTGGTGCTGCATGCGGCGACCGACGCCATTCTCGGCGCGCTGGCCGAGGGCGACATCGGCGCGCATTTTCCGCCCAGCGATCCGCAGTGGCGCGGCGCTTCGTCGGATCGCTTCCTTAAATTTGCGGTCGCGCGCGTGGCCGCGCGTGGCGGCCGCATCGCCCATCTCGACCTGACAGTGGTGTGCGAGGCGCCGAAGATCTGCCCGCACCGCGACGCCATGCGGGCGAAGATCGCCGAGCTCGCCGGCATCGCGCTCGAGCGCGTGGCGGTGAAGGCGACCACGAGCGAAAAACTCGGCTTCACCGGCCGCGGCGAAGGCATTGCCTGTTACGCTACGGCGACCGTGCGGCTGCCGTTTGGCGCTGAGTGAGGCGTCTGGCATGAACGAGGACCTGCACGCCGCCGCCGCCATTGCACTCGATGTCTGCCGCACGCGGCGGCTGAAAGCGGCGACGGCGGAATCCTGCACCGGCGGGCTGGTGGCGGGGGCGCTGACCGACATCGCCGGCTCTTCTGACGTTTTTGACCGCGGCTTCGTCACCTATTCGGACGAAGCCAAGCAGCAGATGCTGGGCGTATCACCGGAAACGCTGCGCGATCATGGCGCGGTGAGCCGGCAGACGGCGGAGGAAATGGCGCGCGGCGCCATCGCTCGTTCGAATGCTGACGTGGCGGTCGCCATTACCGGCATCGCCGGCCCGACCGGCGGCAGCGCGGAGAAGCCGGTGGGCCTGGTGCATTTTGCCGCGGCTTCGCGCGCTGGTGCTCTCACCCACAAGGAGATGCGCTACGGCGACATCAGACGCGCGCGCGTGCGGCAGAAGTCGGTGCTGGAGGCGCTGGCGATGTTGAAGACGATGGCGGAAGGCGCATAGCCGCTTTAAGTCCCTGCCCCACAGCAATGCCACGCCTAGTCCGCTTTGTGCCGATAGGCAACACCGCCCGCTCCGCCTAAAATGAAACAGGCCGGCAGGTGGTGGGGTTGATGGCCCCCTGAGGCCCCCTCGCGCAAACGCACCAGGGAGTCGCGCCCCGCCGTCACATGAAGGGAGCAATACCATGGCCGATATCACCAACGAACCGACCGAGGATGAGATCATGAGCATTGAGATTTCTGACGAGTCGCTGGAGGCTGCGACGCTCGCAGGAAATGCAGGGGTCTATACACAATTTGGCCTCTGCACTATCTCGCTCTGCCCTGGGGGTTAAGCGGCAAGCACACCGGATTTTGACGGTGACCGGCAAGGTTCCGGCGCTCTAGATGAAAATGCCGGATGCCTAAAATGAAGCGACGGCCAATGAACAAGGCCTTCGGCAACATGTGCGCCATAGGGTCTCAATGGATGGCGCGCAGCCGCGCCATCGCGACGATCCCGTAAGCCGGCCCGAGCGCGAGGCCGGCGAGCAGCGCGGGCCAGCCCAGCGCCGCCGCGATGAGCGGCGTGAATTGCACCGTGGCGATAGTGAGCGCAAAGCCGAGCGCGGTCTGGAAGGTGAGCAGCGAGCCTGCCTGCTCCGGCGGCGACGCATCGGCGACCAGCGCGGAGAACTGCGCCGAATCCGGTAGGATGGCGGCGCCCCACACCATGACGATGGCGAAGGTGAGCCAGACCGGTCCGCCGAATGTGACGGCTGTTGCAATCGCGCAGGCCCCGCTCACCACCATGGCGATGATGGCGGTCTCGGCTTTGCCGATGCGGTCGGCGGCGAGGCCGGCGACCACGCACATCACGCCGCCGGCGGCGATCGACAGGAAGGCCGTGAGCTTGGCGAGGCTTTCCGCCTGCGGCGTGGCAAGCGAGACGCGGTAGGACACCGCGGTCGCCGCGGCGATCCAGGCCCACATGGCGTAAAGTTCCCACATGTGGCCGAGGTAGCCGGCGTAGGCGAGCCGTACGCGCCGATTGGTCCAGGCGGACGTGATGACGCGCGGATCGAACTTGGCGGCAATGCCGTGATAGGGCCCAAGCGCGCTGGCGAGCGCGATGAGGCCGCCTGCCCCCGCGATCGCTGAGGCGGCGGCGACGCTTTCGCGCCAGTCGGCACCGCCGATCAGGGCCAAGAGATGCGGCGAGGCCGAGCCCAAGGTGACGGCGCCGACCAGCGCGCCCACCAGAAAGCCGCGATCCTTGAGCCCCCAGCCGACCGCGATCTTCATGCCGACCGGATAGACGCCGGCGAGCAGCGCGCCGGTCACGATGCGGGCGGCGATGGCCGCGACGCCGCCGGGAGCCGCGACGAGCAGGACGGCATTGACGACGCCCGCCCCGATCGCCGAAGCGGCAAAGACCCTTCGCGGATCGAAGCGGTCGGCAAGCCCGAGCACGGCGGAGCCGAGCGCGCCGATGACGAAGCCCGCCTGCACGCCGCTCGACAGCGCGGCCTGCGTCACCGGCGTGAGCGTCACCTCGCGTAGCATGTCGGGCAGCACCGCGGCGGAGACGAACCACAGCGACATGGCCGCCACTTCGGCCAGCATCAGCAGCGTGAGCGAGCGGAACTTCGTCACGTCACGCGCGCTTGCGGCCGTAAACCTGATCGGCGCGGCGCTCAAAGGCGCTCGCCATGCGGCGGAACACGGTGTCGAACAGCGCGCCCATCAACATCGCCAGCGTGCGGCTCCTGAATTCATAGTCGATGAAGAACTCGACATCGCAGGCGTTCTCGCCTTGCGGATGGAACGCCCAGCGGTTCTGCAGGCGCTGGAACGGGCCGTCGAGATATTCGATCAGGATCTTCAGGTTCGGCCGGTCAAGCGTGTCGCGGGTGACGAAGGTTTGCCGGATCATCTTGTAGGCGACGGTCATCGACGCCACCATCTCGGTGACGCCGTCGCCCTTGTCGGTTACGCGGCGCACGTGCATGGCGCTGCACATCGGCACGAATTCGGGATATTTCGCCACGTCCACCACCAGATCGAACATGTCCGCTGCGCTGTGCCGGACGCGGCGCTTGGTGGAGAATCGCGGCATTAGGCTTATCCGTTCGTCCCCGCGCAAGCGGGGACCCAGCGCGAGCGGTAACGCTTTGCCATAAAGCCCTGGGTTCCCGCTTGCGCGGGAACGAACGGGTGGAGAGGCATCACGCCTTGGCCGCCCGCGCCGTTTTCAGCCGCGCGAAGTCTTCGCCGGCGTGATGCGAGGAACGCGTGAGCGGGGAAGCCGCCACCATCAGGAAGCCCTTGGCGTAGGCGATGGTCTTGAGCGCCTCGAACTCGTCGGGCGGCACGAAGCGC
>CAYLMY010000050.1:0-1516 GCA_964384635.1 uncultured Undibacter sp. | reverse complement strand
CTTGGCGTAGGCGATGGTCTTGAGCGCCTCGAACTCGTCGGGCGGCACGAAGCGCTTGACTTCATGGTGTTTGCGCGTGGGCTGCAGATATTGCCCGACGGTGAGGAAATCCACATCGGCCGAGCGCAGGTCGTCCATCACCTGCAGGACTTCGTTGCGGGTCTCGCCGAGGCCTACCATGATGCCGGACTTGGTGAACATCTGCGGATTGATCTCCTTCACCCGTTGCAAGAGGCGCAGCGAATGGAAATAGCGCGCGCCCGGCCGCACCGTGAGGTAGAGCGAGGGCACGGTTTCCAGATTATGGTTGAACACGTCGGGCTTGGCTTCGACCACTTTTTCGAGCGCGCCGTCCTTGCGCAGGAAATCGGGGGTGAGCACCTCGATGGTGGTCTGCGGACAGCGGGCGCGGATGGCGCGCACGGTGTCGGCAAAATGCGCAGCGCCGCCGTCGGCGAGATCGTCGCGGTCGACGCTGGTGACGACGATATGCGCGAGGCCGAGCTTGGCGGTCGCTTGCGCCACGTGTTCCGGCTCGGTCGCGTCGAGCGCGCCCGGCAGCCCGGTCTTCACATTGCAGAAGGCGCAGGCGCGCGTGCAGGTGTCGCCCATGATCATGAAGGTGGCGTGCTTCTTCTCCCAGCACTCGCCGATGTTGGGGCAGCCGGCCTCCTCACACACGGTGTGTAGGCCGTTCGTCCGCATGATTGATTGCGTCTCGAAGAAGCCTTGTGACACCGGCGCCTTGACGCGGATCCAGTCGGGCTTTTTCGGCTGCGCGGAATCCGGCCGCTGCGCCTTCTCGGGATGGCGCGGACGCGGATTGCTGAGGTCGAGAACGACGGCCATGCCTTTACTTACGGCTGCGGCGGGTAAGTCGCAAGGTCGTGAGGCGACCAAGCACTGCAACCTCTCTCGGCCTCATGCTGAGGAGCGCTCCTGAGGAGCGCGTCTCGAAGCATGGGGCCGCCTCATCCTTCGAGACGGCGCTGCGCGCCTCCTCAGGATGAGGGCGGAGGCTAAGCCCGCCGGATCGCGCGCCAGATCAGCAGAAACACGATGGCGCCGATGGTGGTGCTGATCAATTGGCCGACAAACGTCGCCTCCGGCACGATATGCAGCGCGCCGAAAATCAGCCCGCCGACAATGGCGCCGACCAGGCCGACCGCGAGATTGTAAAGAAGGCCACCGCCGCGCCCGCCCAGGATCGCGTTGGAGAGCCAGCCGGCGATCAGGCCGATGACAATCCAGGCGAGGACGCCCATGCGTTAGCCCCTATCTCTCGATTGTCATGCGCGGGCTCAACCCGCGCATCCCGCTTTGATTGGCAATGCCGTTGCGTCCCTTATCGGGATGGCCGGGACGAGCCCGGCCATGACAGAAAAAACAATCATGCTTATGCCGCCTTCGGCGGCATGCGGTGGTTCGGGGTCGAGTTGGAAATCTTCAATTCCTCCTCGCTCATGTCGACGCCGATATCGCCGAACAGCGGCGTCGACAAATAGCGCTCGCCGGT
>CAYLMY010000049.1:0-16904 GCA_964384635.1 uncultured Undibacter sp. | reverse complement strand
GGCACCGCCTACCAGTTCCTCTCGCGCGGCCTTTCCTGTTACCGCATGATCATTCACTCCTCGGGCGCCCCGCCATCGAGCGGCGAACACCTCGGAGCATCGGGTCCGGCCTCCCAGAAAGCACGCCAGTGATATCAACGACAGCGGTTGAGAGCTTGATGGAGGTGGGCCGGCAGCGGGGCGGCTTGGACATCGATGACATCCGTCGAGCCCTGCCTGTCGATGCCATGAGCATCGAGGATCTCGCCGATGTGTTGGCACGCCTGGAGGAAGCCGGCATCTCGGTCGAGATTGAGCCGACGTTGCTGACCCCTCGCCACCGAAAAATCACGCCGCACGAGGCGCAACCTGCAACAAAGCCCTCGGGACACACCGAGCGAGCGACGACAGGTCATGACCGCCTGTCAATTCTAGCATCGTCGATCAAGGCGGCAAGAGAGAATTCGTCCAGAACACGTGGGCCGGCACAGCCATACGTCAAAAAATCCGGCACAATCTTTGTTATCGCGGCAGTATTGATTCTGGCTCTTTTGACGATAGTCGTTTGGCGCTTCGTTTGAGTTGTATATTGAAAGGCGGGTTCGTCGTTTTAGTTTGCAAGCTCGTTAAAAAGGTGGAGCGACGAGGAAGCGCCTTCCAATCCTCCAGGAGCGACTGCCGAAGCGCCTGCGGGGGATCTTCTTCCGCATTTTAAGTTCGTCCCGGCGGCACTGGGCTACGCGGCCGTCGTCATCACGGCCTCACTCCCGGAATTGACCGGCCCGGTCTACAAGACTGACCATTTGGGTTGCTGCCTGAATCGTCAGTGGGTGCTGCGTGAAGCCTGGTCTTGGAGAGATGTAGGCTGCCATTTCTCGAGCCAGGTCCAGTTGTTGATCAGATGCTCCTGCGAGCAACGTGATCACCAAATTCTCCAGAGCGATTACGCGAATGCGAAGCTGCACCAGTTCGGTATTGGTCAACTCAGGGATTTCCGTTGACACTTCGTCGGGCACTAGGCCCTTGTGCGAGCCATCAGGCCCTGCACCACCTTCATTGTCCCACCGCGAAAGTGCCATTTGGCGCTGGAGTGCAGGGTCATTAGAATTCGAAGAAACCAAGCTTTTGTCGGACATGAGGAAGCTTCCTAAAACATGGGAGGACCTGCGATTTCGACCCTCAATCTTTCAGGTAAGGAGGAGGCCCCGTCCTTTCAACAACAGAACAAACTCGGTGAACATCACAATTCGCGACACATCAAGCTCAAGCCCTAGGATGAATTCTGGCCAGCGCCGCCTTGCCGAGCAGCTCAAGTGCAAGCGAGGCCCATAGTTGATATTCGTCGAGATCGCCAGATACTGTCCGGTAAGGGGGGAAGATATGACCCAGCTTCGCCAGCATGCGAAAAGTCATGTCGCCCAGCTCATTGGATGGCTGCGCGCCGCAGGAGCCGCCATGCTGCTGCTTGCCTGTGTGGCGCCTGCCTTGGCGCAGGATGTCGCCCCAGCCGCGCCGCCGCAGGCCGTGAAGATCATTCCCGAAGCGAGCGATGCGAAGATTGAGGAACGCCTGCAACGCATCCTGAAATCGACCGGATGGTTCGAGGCGACCCGCGTCTCAGTGCATGACGGGGTGGTCTTCCTCGACGGCACGACGGGGACGCAGGAGCATCGGGCCTGGGCTGGCACGCTAGCCGAAAACACGCAAGGCACTGTCGCCGTCGTCAACCGGATCGAGGCCAATGCCGATGTCGGCTCCACCTTTGCGCGCGCAGGCGAGGAATTCACAAGCTTCTACCGGAAGGTGGTCCGGGCCTGGCCGCTAGTGGCGCTCGCCGCCCTTATCATCCTGGCCACATGGCTGATCGCCAGACTGGTGGCGCTGGCGGTTCGGCTGCTGTTCGCGGGCCGCATCGGGTCACCGCTGTTGCTGTCGGTGGTGGCGCGGGCGTTTGCGATTCCAGTCTTTCTGCTGGGCGTCTATTTCGTGCTGCAATTTTCCGGACTGACGCGGCTGGCCATCACCGTGCTTGGGGGCACCGGGCTGATCGGCATCATCATCGGCTTCGGCCTGCGCGACATTGCCGAGAATTTTCTGGCGAGCATCCTGCTCAGCGTGCGCAATCCCTTCCACAGCGGCGACCTGATCGATGTCGGCGGGCACACGGGCGTGGTCCAGAATCTGAATGTGCGCAGCACCGTGCTGCTCACGCTCGACGGCAATCAGGTGCAGATCCCCAACGCCACCGTCTATAAGAGCATCATCAAGAACTACAGCAGCATTCCGAGCCGCCGCGCCGAGTTCACGGTCGGCATCGGTTACGATTCCTCGGCCGCCAAGGCGCAGGCCCTGATCGCGGAGGTGTTGCGGGGGCATCCCGCCGTCCTTGAGATGCCCGAGCCGCTGGTGCTGGTGGAGGAGCTGGGCCCGGCAACGGTGAATTTGCGTATCTATTATTGGTTCGACAGCGCCACCTACTCGCCTTACAAAATCAATTCGGCGTTGCTGCGCCAGACCAAGAACGCGCTCCTCAAGGGTGGCATCGAACTGCCGGATTCCGCGCGCGAAGTGATTTTCCCCAAGGGCGTTCCCGTCATCCAGATGACGAGCACCGCAGAAGCCCGGCGCGAAGCCGAAAGCGGTGCCGTCGCGGCCCATGCCGCGGACGAAATGAGCGAAACGACGCCCAGCGAAGGCGACCTGTCCAACGAGACGGTGGAGATGCGGGAGCAGCAATCCGAAGGCAACCTGCCGGAAGCGCAAGAAAACCTACTCAAGAAATAGCGCACGCTGTCCCGCGCCATGTGGGACACTCAGCTCGAAAAACCAACAAAACTATGGGAAGAATGATGTGTATCACTTTCCCATAAGTGAAGCGGGCCGCAGCGCTATTGCTTCGAACAAAGAACGGTAGGACTCAATCCGGCCGCAGTCACTTGTCGTTCACAGCCGCTCCACCAAAGCGGGGCAGACCGAGCTTGTTTTTCGGCCGGCGGCCCGGTAGCCGGCGATCCTTCGGGTTCTCTGCCGCGTCATCCCCCAGCCCTAAACCGGAGCCAGCCGTAGCGTCGGTCACGGCGCCGCCCAGGTCAAAACCTGGCCGGTCCTTAGCGCCAGGACCAGGAGAACGCGCAGCGGCTTTTGCATTGAGCCGTTGTTGATTGTTTTCCTCACCCGCGGCCGGTTCGTCGTGTTTGCCGTCAGTTGATTTGGCCATATTCTTTCCCTCCACAAGGGAGCGTGCGGACGTGGTCGTGCAGGCTATGCGTGCGAAACGGGGTGGATGGGCTTGTGGTCTGGAAAATGCTGATCAACGATTCCAAAGTCGAACGCGGGCGCACTGGCAAGCTGCGCTTCTGTAAGGTCGGTCATGAAGCTTGCCTCGCTGCCAACCTTGATTTGACTCACCGGCACAACAACAAGTTTTTTCCCGATACCGAGGAGGGCGCCGCCCAGCGAAAGGATGAATGCTGTTGAAGTGCCATGGTCAAGATCAAAAAGAACATCTTCGATCTGGCCGATGGACGTGTCGCCCTTGTAGACCTTGCTGCCGATGAGCTTGCTGGCTCTCGCGCTCCCGGCCAATGCGGCCTCGTCGATACCCGCTATCGGCGTTGTCGGTTGGCTGTTCTGCTGAGCTTCATGGCCTAAGGGGGTTTTCAGAGGATCGGTATGGGAGGTGTCATTGGTCATGATTTCGGTCATAATTCCCTCCTGGGAACGAGGAAGCAAAATTGCGCCAGCAAGGCCCACGCGATCTTTCGATCGCTACTGAACTCTCTAAACGCATTGCTTCTAGCAAGCCTGCGTTCGCTCAGCTTTCAATCACCTGCCGTACCAGCGTCCACGGCCGTACCAGCCGCCGCCGCCAAGCAACAGAATAACAGCTAAGATGATGATAAGAGTGGTGATATCCATTGTGTGTCTCCCATTGGCAGTGCGTCTCGCATTTCCGCGTACTCCGCTTGATGCACTCCAACACTAACCAACGTTCCATATGGCTTTTCGTTCCATAAATACGGAACACACGGGCGAACACCAGGAGCTGCGTGCAAATTCTGTCGCAGATGAAGGGAGCCATTTTGAAAGGGTGGAGCACTGGACGGCAGCTCAATCCTGCATTGGACCGACGCCAAAATACCCGTCGGCATCCACACTCACATGGCACCATCCGTGCGGATGGAAGCGACTCCCTTGTGATCGCTCGCACGTCCGAGGGTGCTCTCAAGCGAACTCCTCAATTTCTTTGCGGCTCCGCTGTAGGCCTCCTCCAAGGTCGCCCCTTCGTGGCTGACTGCGATCGGCTGACGGCCGGCCGGCCGAGCCTCCATGAGGCAACGCTTGTCGGCGCTGCCGGACTTGCCGGCGTTCTCGTCGCTGAGATGGACTTCGACCCGGGTGATCTGATCGCTGAATCGGCTCAGAGTGGTGTTGATCTCGGCCTCGATCTGACGAACAAGATCGTCACGGCCTTCGATGTTGGCATCTGTATTCACCTGGATTTGCATGAGTATTCTCCCTAGTAGGCCGAGTTCTCACATCAAGCGAGATCCTGCATCGCGTTGAATTTGGAGTTTAGTCTGGCACGCCGTCGCTCCCAATAGTCCGGCGCTGCACGGCCACAATTTCGCGCCGCTTCGGTAGCCAAAGTCTGGAATTTCGCAGCGTACCGCCAAACAATGTGAAGGAGAACTCGACCATCCGCGTGCGGCGGTGTCAGCGCACCTTGTGGGAGCGCTCCAGCACGGGCCGCTGCGCTTGTTGTGTCAAAGCGCCCAAGGGCGCAATATCTGTATTTGGGATTGGCTGCATGTCCTGGCTGGCGGAACGCGTGGACGGCTGTGGTGTCCCAATATCGGCAACTTTCTTTATCGGAAGGGCACGCTTGGCATTCGAAACGAGATCGCTGCGGACGTTCGTAGCGCGCCGACGTTCAGCCTCTTTGTTCGCGCGCTTCAGGGCGGCAGATAACAGTGTTCGTTTAGCACGGTGCCCGTCACTTTCCGAAGCCGCACTTCCTGAGGCCATGGTCAAGCCCGATGGCGCGGCCTGGCCGCGCAACTCGCGCCGTTTGTATCTGCCAAATTCACGCGCTCGATTGCGTCGGTCGCGCAGATGCTTGATTACATTCAATAGATCAGCGTCATCCAGCTTCTTTATGACCGGGTGGCGAGTCTGAGCGACCAGTTCTTGCTCGTCTTTCGATAGCAGTCGCTCGTCTCGTCTCGCGGGGGCCATTTTTTGTTCCTCGTCAGTCCCAGGACCTGATCAGTCCCAGGATCTAAATTGCAAAAAGCGTAGGCCACACTCGGTTAGAAAGTTTGATGCAAATCAAAGCGTGATCGTGACAGTTTCACAATTATGCACTCCGAAATACCTTCCGTTAGTGAATGGCCTTAAGTTGGGTTTCCTGATATTTTTTCGATGGCTTGGGCGTCGTTGTCATGGGAGTACAAGCTGGCGCGTCGCATTCTTGTCGCTGACAAGGCCACGCATCAGATGGGCGAATGAGCAATTCCAGGAACATGTAAATGCCAAGACGCCCCAAACAAGGTCCAGGTCCTGGCGCAGTTTCGATTACAGGTCGGCGCAAAGCCCGTCAGAGCAGTATCGTGCCGCTTCCGGTGCAGAAGAAGAAAGGCGACGCGCTCGAATCCTACGAGCAAACGGTTGAACGGCCGGGGCCCGATTCGGCCGGAACCGGAACACCCAACAAGGCATTGCCACGGCCTGATCGTTCAACGCCGGATTGAAGACTGATCTGGTCTTGCTCAATTTCGTCAGCGGCGAGCACTCGTCGCGACGATAGAGATTCCGTTCCCTAGAACCAACCCTTGATCGAGGTCAAAGCCAACTTGCCGGCGATACCGCAGGAATCATCCGGGAACGACAGTGTGGCTGGCGTTCTCTACATTCATTCGCAAGCGGTGCGCTATGGAACCGATCGAGCAGCAAGATAAAGAAACGTCTGACAACCTGACCATCTCGGCCGAGAAGGTGTTCTTCATCATCGTCAAAGCGCGGGAGTTCGACGAGAAGGTGGCCGCTTCCGACCCCGAGTCGGGATCGAATCCCTCCGATGATAAGGAGGTAGATGTCCTGGAGGCTGGCGGCGACGCGACGCTGCAGGAACTCGAAGCGGCGCTCACCACGCTCAATGACGACGAACAGCTGGATCTGATAGCGCTCATGTGGCTCGGGCGCGGCGAATTTGGCACGTTTGCCGAGGCGCGCCAGCAGGCGGCGAATATGACGGACAAGCACATCCCGCGCTATCTGATCGGCACGCCGAAACTCGGTGACTATCTCGAAGAGGGTTTGGCGGCTCTCGGAATTTCCCTTGAATCGTTCGAGATCGGTCGTCTCTGACGACCCTCGACCAGAACAGGAATAGGCAACAAACCATTTGCATCCTGTCTTGTGAAGTGAAGCGGCCGGGAATTTGCCGCGAAGCTTGCACGGCGCCGGCCCACTGAGGCCGGCTGCTTTGAGCTGGCTCAACGCCCTTGCACCTTCCTCGCGCATCAGTCCGATCTCCTTGTGTGAAGCCTTTGCATTCGGACGGCTGCATAGGTCATGGTAACCTCCTCCGTGCTTGGCCAAGGCGCATCCGTGGGCAAGCTGACCGAAAGGACAAGGATGTGGCACCGCCGGTCCTTTACCTTTTGCTTCTCTTCGTCCCCTTATCCTTGGGACTGAAATATCTCGCCGGTGCCTCTTCGCTCTGGATATTCATCTCCGGCTTGGCTGCGATTGCGGTTCTTGCCGAGTGCATCCGCCGGGCGACCGAGCAGCTAGCGGAACGCGTGGGACCAGCCATCGGTGGGCTGCTGACCGTAAGCTTCGGAAGCATCGCTGAACTGGTGCTGGCTCTCTTCGTGCTCGCCAGCGGTGAGACGGCGGTCGTTCAAGCTCAGATCACCGGGTCGATCATCGGTACCAGCCTGTTCGGCTTAGGCCTCGCCATCATTGTCGGCGGCGCCAGGCGAGAAAGGCAGAAATTCAATGCAGAGAGGGCCGGCTTGCTATCGACCCTCCTAATTCTGGTCGTTATCGCGCTCTTGCTTCCGGCCGTATTCGACTACACGGGCCGCATCGGGGGTCACGCTACCGATCTCCAAGTTACCGATGAAGAGCTGAGCCTGGGTGCATCTGTTGTGCTGCTCGTCCTGTACGTCGCCAATCTCGCCTACACGCTCATTACCCATCGCGACGTGTTCGCGGCCGACGAGCCTCGCGTTATAGCGAGCTGGGGCTTAGGGACCTCTCTAGTGGTGATAGCTGCCGCAACGGTCGTGATCGCGATCGAAGCCGAGATGGTCTCAGGAGCGCTGACCGCGACCGCGGACGCGCTGCATCTTTCGCCGCTCTTCCTGGGTGTGATCGTGCTGGGGCTGGTCGGCACCGTCGCGGATCTGTTCGCAGCGTCTTGGTTTGCCCATCAGGACAAAATGGGACTCGTGCTCAATATCTGCATCAGCTCGGCGATCCAAGTGGGGCTTGTCATAGCGCCATTGTTGGTCATCATTTCTTGGCTGATGGGCCGTCCGATGAACCTGGTGTTCTCCAACCCCCTGCATCTCTTCGCCATCGCGGGGACCGCATTCATCGTCAATTCGATCGCCCGCGATGGTGAGACTACATGGTTCGAGGGCCTCCTGCTCGTCGGCGTCTATGTTCTGTTCGGGCTGGCCTTCTTCTTCAGTGGACCGGCGTAAGATCACAAATGAGGCTGTCGGCGACCATCTCACCGACTTTATGCCCGGTAATGACCTGACCGGGCTTTTTTAGACCAAGCGATGTGAGAAAATAAGCTTGGAAAGGAGCTTGGGTCATGCCGAAGAAGCGGTTCAGTGCGGTCTGATCGTGTTGTAGTGCCTTCGCCATTGCTCGATGACGATCTGTGCTTCCTTCAGGCTGTAGAAGATTTCTCCGTTCAGCAGTTCATCGCGTAGCTCTGCAGCGATATCCCTGCTTCCCGGCAGGCGACCGGCGTCGCGTTTCCCTGCGCCATCGACACTTCAATCTGGCGAAGCAGCGTCACGATCTGCTCCGAACTGAACCGCTTCTTCGGCATGACCCAAGCTCCTTTCCAAGCTTATTTTCTCACATCGCTTGGTCTAAAAAAGCCAGGTCAGGTCACGTTCGAAAGGCGCCCGATCAGGGGTCCATACGAGCATTGCGTCTATCGCCTTCACGGAATCTCCCTGATTATCGGGTTCGCGACTCGTTCTTGTCGCGGGCTTTACTTTTGAAGATTTTTTGCCACCCCGATTCCAGCTAAGTACTGGTGGGCGCACAAGGACTCGAACCTTGGACCCGCTGATTAAGAGTCAGCGGCCCAAGATGCTCAAGATTGGCCCAAACCAGCAATAAGATTATCCAGAATGGACTGGCAATTGCCCGCAAACAGAGCGGTACTTTGCTCAGTTCCGGGCTCTTGACGTGCTCTGGGATCTTGCCCCGCCGGCTCCATCGCCGAGGCGGGGCTTCGGTGGTGCGGAGTAACGCCGCCATGAACCGAACGGAGGATCTCAATGTCACAGTCTACGAAGAAGCGAATTTCTGCGTCATCGGCAACGCTTGCCCCTCCTGCAAAGCCCGCGCAACAGGCTAACAATCTCAAGACTAAGAAACCCGCTACTAGCTCAAAGCAATCTCGAGTCATCGCGATGCTGCAATCACCCACTGGGGCCACGATTGCCGCGATGATGAAAGCCACGGGCTGGCAGCAGCACTCGGTGCGCGGCTTCCTTGCCGGCGTTGTGCGCAAGCGACTTAAGCTGAAGCTCGGCTCGAAGAAGGTGGACGGCAATCGGGTCTACCAAATCACGCGCGGGGACAGCGGTAAGTCCGGGCCTCGCCAGTCCAAACGCCGGTCGCCCTGAGCGTCATGCCGCGCGTAAGGATCAGTCCTGCGCCACCGGACCGGAAGACAATCGACGTCGAGGTTGCACGTATGCGCGATCTCGACGTCGGCGAACTTGGAGCCAAATGGCACACAGTCTTTCGGCGGCGAGCGCCCCCTCACCTGCCCCGCCATCTGCTGTTTCGCGTTCTGGCGTATAGGCTGCAGGCCGATCAATTGGGCGATCTGGATCGTGAGGCTTTGGACTTGCTGGACTGCTCCGGGTCGCCTGAGCAAGCGGGACAATCTGCAGTTGACCAGCGTCGGCGGAGGGTGAACCTCACGCCGGGCACCGTGCTAAGCCGCGACTGGAAGGGCCGGATGCAGCGGGTGACGGTGCTCGTCGGCGGTTTCGCGTGGAACGGCAAGACCTACCCTAGCCTGTCGAAAGTTGCCTTCGCGATCACCGGGACCCGATGGAACGGGCCGCGGTTCTTTGGCCTTCGGGGCAGGCAGCCTAAAGGACCTTCACTATGAAGGTCGGATCGGCCAGACGAATTCGCTGCGTAATCTATACTCGCGTCTCGACCGACCAGGGGCTCGAGCAGGACTTTAATTCGCTGGATGCCCAGTACGAAGCCTCACAAGCCTATATCCGGAGCCAGGCGCACGCCGGATGGACGCTGCTGCGCATCAAATACGATGATGGAGGCTTCTCCGGCGGCAACACCGAGCGGCCCGCTCTTCAACGGCTTCTCGACGATGTGCGGGCCGACAAGATCGACGTCATAGTCGTTTACAAAGTCGACCGCTTGACCCGTTCGCTGGCGGACTTCGCCAAGCTTGTCGAACTGTTTGATCAACAGAACGTATCTTTTGTCTCAGTGACTCAGCAGTTCAATACGACCACCTCGATGGGGCGGCTGACGCTCAATGTTTTGCTATCGTTTGCCCAGTTCGAGCGCGAAGTTACTTCCGAGCGCATTCGCGACAAGATTGCTGCGTCCAAGCGTAAGGGACTGTGGGTAGGCGGCATGGCGCCGCTGGGTTACGACACCAAAGATCGGAAGATAACCGTCAATCAGGCGGAGGCCGACCGGGTTAGGCTGATCTTCCGGCGCTATCTCAAGCTCGGCAGCCTGAATCTGCTGATGGCGGATCTGCGCAGCCGTGGAATCGTCACAAAGATTCGTAAACTGAAGGGCGGAGGAACCGCCGGCGGCATCCCATTTACCCGCGGGCCGCTCGCTCATCTCCTTCGCAACCGCTTTTACGTAGGAGAGGTCGCCTTCAAGGGCGATATCTTGCAAGGCGAGCAGCCGGCCATTGTAGACAAAAGCCTATTCGACGCCGTCCAGGCTAAGCTGGATCGACAGGTCAATTCCTTCAAAACGACGCGGCAGACATCCGAAGCCTTATTGGCCGGGCGCCTTTACGACGATCGCGGCAATCGCATGAGCCCGAGCCACACCGTCAGGCGTGGCATCAAGTACCGATATTATCTGTCTTCCGCCCTTTTGCAGGGTCAGACAAAACGAGCCGGATCAGTACCACGGGCGCCAGCTGCCGAGATTGAGGCCGTGGTTTCGCAGTCGGTTCGCGATTATCTTAAGCTCGCTGATCCGATCGACGACCGCAGCCTCGTCAATACACACATCGTACGCGTCGATCTCAAACCTGAGCAGTTGGCGATCAGCCTTGCGCCATATCAAAAGCTTGGTCGGCGACTAACGAAGAGCACAAACGTCCTTCACGTTCCTTGGCACAAGACGCCGTCAACGCGTCGACGCGAGATCCTCCAGCCGAGCACATCCGAGACCCAACGTGGCCGTCCCATCCGGCCTGAGACACGAGCGACCCTGATAGCATCGATCGCCCGTGGACGTCGGTGGCTCGACGAACTCTTGACCGATCCAAACACAACATCCGAACGGATTGCGGATCGAGAAAAGTGCAGCGTCCGGAAAGTCAACATGACCATCTCGCTTGCCTTCCTTGCGCCTAGCCTCGTCAAGGCCGCCATAGATGGCCGCCTGCCACAGGGCATGGGGGTTGCGAGGCTCTGTGACATGTCCGCCGAATGGTCCCGCCAGTATCAGGCGCTCGGACTCGCCTCGCCATAACCTTCAAATCGAACCCGTCTCTGCGGGCGCCTGCACTTAGCGCCGGGAAACGCGATTCTGCGGCAAGAGACTAAGGCCACAAATACCGGCTCGACTCGCTAGCGCACTCCGACAGAGACTATGCGGCCCACAAACCGAGCCCCAATCGCGGGCCTTTCGGCCTTAGTCGGGAAATGTCTCTGAAGTCAGGACTGCGTGGTGGGCCCGGGAGGACTCGAACCTCCAACCAGACCGTTATGAGCGGTCGGCTCTAACCAGTTGAGCTACGGGCCCGGAAACTCCCCCTTCTATCAATGCGCATGGGCCATGCGCAATGTCGCCCTCTCCTGCCCGCCCGCCGCTTGGGCTAGACTTTACCTTCTCAATTCGTCCGGAAAGCCAACGACATGCAGGTCTTTAGCCTTGAGCGCGAACAGGAGTGGAATCCGAAGCATCACGTTGAGAAAATCCTCGGCACGGTCGCGGGCGGCGACGTCACGGTCGCCTGCTGGGAGCCGGGCCAGATCAGCCCTTACCACTGCCATCCCGACGCCACCGAAATCTATTTCTGCTTTTCCGGCGGCGGCATCATGCGCGCGCCGCAGGAAACCATCGCGGTCACGCCGGGCGCTTTCGTGGTGCACCCGCCCGGGGAAGTGCACGAATACGCCAACGGGCCACAGCGCACGATGCTTTTCCGCGTGCGCTACGGCGCCGACATGGCCGCGCACCACTACGATTGGCGCGGCAAGCCGGACTGGCGGCAGTCGCCGGAGGACGCCGAGTACTACCGCAAACACCCGATCGGCTGATTACATCTTCAGCAGCCGCTTGCTGTTGCCGCTCAATATTTTCATTTTGTCCTCGTCGCACAGCGGCACCCTGCTCATCCAGTCGACCGCGCCCTTGTTGTCGGGGACGAACGGCCAGTCGACCGCGAACAGGATATGGTCGACGCCCATCTCCATGGCGCAGCACAACAGCGCCGGATTGGAAAAGAAGCCGCTGGTGGTGACGTAGAAGTTCTTGCAAAAGATGTCGCGGAAGCTCATCGGCTTCTGCCCCGGCCGCTTGAGCGCGGCATCGATGCGCCAGACCAGAAACGGCAGCGTCTCGCCGAAATGGCCGAGAATGATCTTCAGGTTGGGATGCTTCTCGAACACGCCGGAGAGGATCAAGCGGATCGCCTGCGTCGCGGTCTCCACCGTGAAGCCCCAGGCCGGACGCACGACCAAAGGGAAGTCCTTGATGTAATCCTGATAGTAGATCTCGGTCACCTTCGCATGCGGCAGCGACGGGTGCAGAGAGATCGGAACGTCGAGCTTCTCGGCGCGTTCAAAAATTGGCCAGTATTTCTTACCGTCGATGAATTCGCCGTTGGCCATGCCGTGGATCATGGCGCCCTTGAAGCCGAGTTTGCCGACCGCGCGCTCGAGCTCGTCGGCGGCCGCCTTCGGATCGGCAGTGGGGAGCGCGGCAAAAGCGGCGAAGCGCTTGGAGTTCGCAGCACAGACCTTGGCCAGCCGGTCGTTGACTTGGGCGGTCAGCCCGGTGGCGATGTCGGCGGCAAGTTTCTGGGTCGAGGGAGCACCATGCGAAAGCACCTGGATATCGATACCGGCCTCGTCCATTTCCTTCAGGCGCATCGCGCCGAAATCGAAAAGCCGCTTGTTCGTGTCATCGCCGCGGCCGGCCTCGAGGCCAGTGTAATGCTTGGACAGCTCCGGATCCCAGTAATGCTCTTCAATGGCGATGATCGGGCAGTTCGGCTTTTTCATCATGACGCTACCCCCGCAACGTTTTGAGGCCGCTTCCTAGCAACGCCGGCAGGCCCTGTCACGGCCTGTACCCGCAGGCCGCGTCACAGACTCGCCAAGCGTGTGTCGATGAGTTGCGAGCCGCGCGTGTAAAGCCTTTGGCTTTCGACCCGACTCAGTTATTCACAGGCTATGCTGCCGATTCTGCGCATAATTCCAGTAGGCGGCGTATCCCTCGCCATCTTGATCCTGGTCCTGGCGTTCACTCCGCCAGGCGGGCCGCGTCCGCCCTTGACGCCGGCCATGATGCCGGCGCGCGGCGTATTGATCACGCGCTCCAATCATCCGGAATGGCGACAGTTGCTCATCAATGCCGCGCTGCGGCGCGCCGAAGAACTGAGCGAGTTGCGCCTCCTGCCCGATAGCCCGCTGCCCAGCACGGCGAGCGAGCGTGGCAAAACGCAAACGGAAGATGCTCAGAAGCCGTCCGAGGTCGCCGGGGTACCGACCAACCAAGGCGACGCCCAGCCTGAGGACGCGACAGGAACGATCGTGCAGTCGCCGGACGCAGCGATCCCGGTCGGCGTCGGCGAAGCGTCGTCGTTCGAATTGCCGGTGACTCCGCAAGAGGAACAGCCGCCGGTGATCCGGACGCCGGAGCGCAGCAGGCCGTCGCAGGAAAGCCTGAACGTTGCGCCTGAGCAGGCCAAGCCGGCACCCCAAAACCAGAAAAGATCCGTGCGTTATACGCACCACGCAAGAGTGGCGGCTAGAACCGCAAAGCCCTTCCAGTTCAATTTGGCGGAGCTGTTGTTCGGCAGCTTCAACGTCAACCGGCGCACGGCAAAGCCCGGATTTTGAATTCGTGCGTCGTCGGCGCAGTTTATTCTTGAGCTTTACCTGACCGGCGTGACGGCGACTGCCGCGGCATAGGCGCTCGTCGGCTTGCGCCCATTTGTGCTGAGCCGACCCTTGCGCTTGGCGGCGTAATAATAGCCGGCCGCATAATAGTGCACGGCGCGATCGGCGTTGCCGCCGGCGGCGCGATAGGCGCCGGCAAGATATTTCACCGCGTAGGTCATATTGGTGTCGGGATCGAGCAGGCCGGCGGCGCTGCCGCGGTAGCCCATGGCGCGCGCGGTACCGAGCCGGATCTGCATCAGGCCGTAATTGCCGGCATGGACGACGCGCGGATTGCCGCCGCTCTCGCGCCTGATCACGCGGCGAACCAGGCTTTCAGGCACGTTATTGGCGGCGGCATGGCTGGCAATCAGCGCGTCGAGATTGCCGTTAGCATCGAGCGACGCCGTATGCCGGTGTTGCGCGGAAACCGCTGACGGTGAAGCGGCGAGCGCGATCAGAATCGCGGCGAGGCAAAGTTTACGATTCATGTCAGCTCCATTGCTGGCGGAATCCCAAGTGGCACATATTCGGAGGATGGCGGACTTCTCGCGAGGAACTTCGGCGGGTTTGTGGCGCAACAAAGTTGATAACAGGACTTTCAATCACGAATTGATTCGCGATGTTACTAGGGTCGTCGATGCCTGAGTTCCATGATCATGTCTGTCGGCGCCTCGGCCTTGATGCACATCATAACCCCCCGCGGCGCCCACTCTAATCTGCCATCCGTTCGAAAAAGAGAATCTGCCATGCCGATAGAAACCGTCATCATCGTCACGGTAATCGTTGCGGTATTCGCGATTTACGCTGCCGCCCTGGCCCGGGCCGACTACTACACGCACCATCAGCCGAAAACATAAGAGTTAAATGGCGCGCCTTGGCGGCGTCGCCGTGACTGAGCAAGCCGTGTCATCTGCACGCGACTCGCTGAGGCAGGCCTTGGCGGGCTAGCCGTTTCCCGTTATGTCCGGGCGCGCGCCATCCGCGCGGCGCCGGTCACAGCGCGGGCCTTACACGGAGCGGCCGCTCTTCATGCAGTCGAACCTGCGCCCGATCGCTTCGCTGCTGCTGGCTGTCGCATTCCTGCTCGCCGGCAACGGCCTCCAATTCACGTTGCTGCCGCTGCGCGGCAACGTGGAAGACTTCAGTGACTTTGCCATTGGCGTGATCGGGTCGGCCTACTACGTCGGCTTCGTCAGCGGCTGCCTGCTGGCGCCTTACCTGATCCTGCGCGCCGGCCACATCCGCGTCTTTGCCGCGCTGGTGGCGCTCGCGGTGGTAGTCGCGCTGGCCTATCCGCTAGCGGCCGCTGTCCCCGCCTGGATCGCGTTTCGCGTGGTCAACGGCTTCTGCATCGCCGGTTTTTACCTGGTCATCGAAAGCTGGCTCAACGACCGTGCCACCAACCAGAACCGCGGGCTGGTGATGTCGTCCTACGTGATCGTGAATTTTGCCGGCTTCACGGTCGGACAATTGATGGTGACGCTCTATCCGATCAAGGCCGCGGAAGACTTCATGCTCGCCGCCATGCTGGCCTCGCTCGCCATCGTTCCGGTGGCGCTCACGCGCTCGGCGCAACCGGCGCCGGTCACCATCGTCACCTTCCGGCCGATGCAGCTTTACCGCGCGGCCCCGGTCGGCCTGGTCGCGAGCCTGATGATCGGCGCCGCCAACGGCTCGTTCCTCAGCCTCGGCCCGCTGTCGGCGGCCGACAATGGATTCAGCGTCGCCGAGGTGGCGGTGTTCATGGGCGCGGCGACGTTTGCCGGCGCGCTGGCGCAATGGCCGGTGGGCCGGCTCTCCGACCGGGTGGACCGCCGCCTGGTGCTGCTGGTGCTGCTGATCGGGGCCGCCGTGACCGGCGTGATATTGTGGCTTTTCGCGACCACCAGCACGCTGCTGCTGACCTTCGGATTTATATTCGGCGCGCTGGCGCTGCCGTGCTATTCGCTGGCCGCCGCACACGCCTTTGACAAGACGCCGGTAAGCGACACGGTACCGACAGCGGCCACCATTCTGCTCGCCAATGCCTGCGGCGCGGTGGTCGGTCCGCTGCTGGCCTCGGTCACCATGGCGCTCGAGGGCCCGCGCGCGCTGTTCCTGTTCACCGCGGTGGTGCAAGGCGCGCTCGCGGCCTATGTGTTCTACCGCACCACCGTGCAGGCCGCGCTCAGCCAGCCGGAGAAGACCGACTTCGACCTCGCCGCCACCGCGCCGGTCGGCGCCATGGTCACCGGCGAGACGCTCGATCTCTCGGATCCTTCGGTGGTGATGCCGGAACCCTACCCGCCGCCCTCAGGCGACGACCCGGCGGCGAGCCGCTGACCGGCGAGCAGGCGCCGCGTCATTGTTCACCAGGCGGTGAACGGATAGCGCCGCTCGGCCTCGTAGGCTTGGCGTTGCGCCTCGCCGAACACGGCGAGCACGTCGCGCAGCAGGGAAACGAGGCGCGCGAAGCCGCCAAACGACGACTGTGTCTTCGGCAATTCGGCCGCGCGCATTTCCAGTGTCGACATCTTTTTTGTCTCCTTTGCAGGCCAATTGGCCGGCGTTCGTTTACAGATCGGACAGGAAGCGGCGCTCGATCTCGCGCTCGGCTTCGTCGGTGAATTTGCCGCCGTGGCGGCTGAGATAGCGGGCGATCTGGGCTTCGGCCTTGCGCCGGCTGTGCGCCTCGAGTGAGTCGAGCAGGCGCTGGAAAAAACCGCGCTTGGCGCGCTGCGTTTGGGCGGGAATTTCATGAAGCCGCGGGTCAACCGCGGACTGGGCATAGGCCATGGAACCTTCTCCTTTCGGCTCCCTGACGTTTCCCCTGCGTTTTTAGTGTTTTTGCTGTTGTTGCACTGCAATATAGCCGGATTCGGCGATTTAGGTAGCCGACACAAGGCATGCGACCCATGCACAATCACATGGGAAATTTGTTGCCAATAAAGGCACTTTCTGGGCAGTTCACGAATTCTTCATAAATATGACGATTCAGTGATGCGTCTGCATCATATCTCATCATACCGCTTAATCGAACAGCGCCACGGCGCGGGTCCAGCCGCCGGAGGCGGCTTTAATCTTGCTCGGGAAGCAGGCGACGGTGAATCCATCCGCCGGCAGCTGCTCGAGATTGCAGAGTTTCTCCATGTGGCAATAGGGGATTTCGCGGCCGGCCTTGTGGCCCTCCCAGATGATGGCGGGGTCGTGGGTCGCCTCCCAGCGCTTGCGCGTGTGCACGAAGGGCGCGTCCCAGCCCCAGGCGTCGATGCCGCACACGCGCACGCCGCGCGAGGTGAGATAGAGCGTGGCCTCGCGGCCCATGCCGATGCCGGC
>CAYLMY010000048.1:9983-17267 GCA_964384635.1 uncultured Undibacter sp. | reverse complement strand
ATCCGCAAGTCGCCCGCGTTTCGCCGACTGATCGACGAAGCGCAGACCGAACTCGCCAAGGTCCCCGATGCGGTTGCGAACCACGACACCGCCAAGGTGCATCGGATCAACGGCTCGCTGCGCGCGATCGACAATCTGCTGGCGTTCCGTTTCGGTTAGCCGATCTTCCCGAGCGCCGGAAACATTTCGATCAGCCAGTAAGCGATGGCCGACATCTGGCCGGTAAAAATCAAAACTCCGGTGACGATCAGCAATACGCCCATCGCCTTTTCGATCATGTCAAGCCGCTTACGGAAGCGCGCGCTCCAGCGCATGAAGGCGCCGGCAAAACCCGCCGCCACCAGAAACGGCAGGCCGATACCGAGCGAATAGATGAACAACAGCCGCGCGCCCTCGCCGGCGCTGTCCTGCGCGCCCGCCACCAGCAGGATGGCGGCCAGCACCGGCCCGACGCAAGGGCTCCAGCCGAAGCCGAAGGCGAGCCCGATCAGATAGGCGCCGATCAACCCGGCCGGCTTCTCCGGAAGGCCGATACGCACGGTACGGTCGAACAGCGGAATCCGGAACACGTGCAGGAAATGCAGCCCCATCAGGCAGATGAAAATTCCAGCGAAATATCCCAGGAGCGCGAGATGGGCGCTGACCGCCTGCCCGATCCAGGAGGCGGTGGCGCCGAGGATGACGAACACGGTGCTGAATCCGGCTACGAAGCACAGCGCCGCCAGCAGCACCGCCAGGCGCACACGGGCCCGCCCGCCCGCATGCATTTCCTCGATGGAAACCCCGCCCATATAGGCCAGATAGGGCGGCACCAGCGGCAGCACGCAAGGCGAGGCAAACGACAACAGCCCGGCCAGGAAGGCCCCACCCGCGCTCACGTCCAGACTCATCTCCGGCCCCATCCAATCGACATATTCGACTTCTGTGATATAATTAGCTGCGATTCAATAGCGCTGTTTTGAGACACTTTCACATGCGGAGAACGAAGTTGGCGATCAAACCGCGCGCGCTGGAATATTTTTCTAGCCTCGTGCTCGCCGGCGCTATGTTTATCGCTTTGACGGCCGCGAACGCGCGCGCCGCTGAGCTTGTGATGTTCGAGCAGGCCGGCTGCTCGTGGTGCAAGGCCTTCGACCGCGACATCGGGACGATTTACGGCAAGACCGAAGACAGTTTGCGCGCGCCGTTGCGCCGTGTAGATATCTCGCAAGCATTGCCGCCGGATCTCTCGTTCATCCAGGTGGAACGGCTCACGCCGCTTTTCGTGCTGGTCGATAAGGGCCGCGAAATCGGGCGCATTCGCGGCTATGGCGGTCCGGAGGCGTTCTGGACGCAGCTTTTTATGTTAATGGAGAAACTCGACAAAGTCAGAACGGGTGGAGAACGCGCGCAACGAAGCGAAAAAACATTGCGCGCGCCCAGTTGATCTCCTGTATTCTGGCGTTATCCCCGCAACCAAGGTGATTCAATGGAATTGCAACGCTTCGATACTCGGTCCAGTTCGAACGACATCGACCGCATGCTGGACAACGCCAAGCGCGCCAGCGATTTCCTCAAGGCGCTGGCGCACGAAAGCCGGCTGATGATCCTTTGCATTCTCGCCGAGGGCGAGAAGTCGGTGAGCGAATTGGAGCAGGAACTGTGCTTGCGTCAGCCGACGGTGTCGCAGCAGCTCGCGCGCCTGCGTGCCGACGGCCTGGTCGCCACCCGGCGCGATGGCAAGACCGTTTATTACAGCGTGGCCAGCGACGAAGCGCGTACCATCATCGCCGTAATCTACGACGTATTCTGCCACAAGGCGCGCAAGCGCTGAGCTTGCAATCCTCTGACGCGCCGTCAATGCTGGTGAACATAGGTTCCCGGCGCCCGGCATAGCGACATCAGACCACGCGTGGCAGATCCGATCGACGGCGGCTCGATCCGTTGAGCGTCGCTTCGCTCGGCAAGCCACGACGACCATTGCTCCCACCATGAGCCTTCCGCGTGCATGGCGTGCGCGAGCCACGTCGCTGAATCGACATAGCGGTCGCCCGGATGGCGGGTTGCGAAATGGTAGTGCCGGCCATGATGGCCCGGTTCGGATACGACTCCGGCATTATGGCCGCCGTTGGTCAGCACGAAAGTCAATTCGTTATCGGTGAACAGGTGAAGTTTGTAGACCGAGCGCCACGGGGCGATGTGGTCAGTCTCGGTGCCGACAGCGAACATCGGCACGCGGATGTCCTTAAGCGCGATCACTTTTCCTTCCACGGCATAGCGGCCGGCGGTCAGGCGGTTTTCCAGAAAAAGACCGCGCAGATATTGCGACTGCATACGATATGGCATCCGCGTCTGGTCGGCATTCCAGGCCGTCAGGTCACTGCTCGGGTCGCGCTCGCCCAACAGGTATTCGCGCGTCATTTTGGACCAGACCAGGTCGTTCGAGCGAAGCATCCTGAAGGCTGCGGCCATCTGCCGCGTATCGAGTACGCCCTGATCCCACATCATGTCTTCGAGGAACGCGACCTGGCTTTCGTCCACGAACAGCATGAGTTCGCCGGCCTCGCTGAAATCGGTCTGCGCAGCCAAGAACGTCGCCGAGGCCAGCCGGTCATCGCCGTCGCGCGCCATGGTGGCGGCGGCGATGGCAAGCAGCGTGCCGCCCAGGCAATAGCCGCAGGCATGTACCTTGCGGCCGGGAACGACGGCGTTGACGGTGTCGAGCGCCGCCATCAGCCCGTCGGTTCGGTAGTCGTCAAATCTGATGTCGCGGTCGGCGGCGGTCGGATTGCGCCATGAGACCATGAAAACGGTATGGCCGCGCCCGACGAGATAGCGCACCAGCGAGTGTTCCGGCGTCAGATCGAGCACGTAGTATTTCATGATCCAGGCCGGCACGATCAACACCGGCTCCGCCAACACGTCGGCGGTGGCCGGCCGGTATTGGATGAGCTCAATCAGGTGATTGCGATAAATGACCTCGCCCGGTGTGATGGCGACCTCCTCGCCAACGCGAAAGCTCTCCCCAGCCCCATCCGGGTTCATCGTCAGCAGACGATAGAAATCTTCGAAGAAATTGTTGGCGCCGCGGACTAAATTGCCGCCCGATTCCTTTAGGGTCCGCTCAACAATGACCGGATTGAGCCACGGAACGTTCGACGGCGACACCACGTCAAGCAACTGGCGAGCCATGAAAGCGACGCGGTCTGCGTCCTTGGCGCTCTGGCCGCGAACCTGACGCGTCGCGTTGCGCCACCATTCTTCCTGCGCAAGAAAGGCTTGTTGCCAGAACAAGTAAGGCGTTTTCTGCCAGGCCGGATCGCCAAAGCGGCGATCGGAATCCCCGGGCGGGAATGGCAATTCCGCCGCGCGTCCGCTCGCCAGGCCAGACAAGCGCGCGCCGAAAACCAATGCCTGCAACGAAAGCTCCAACTGCCGCCCGGGCGCGCGCGACAGGTGCGACTGCCAATCGAACCAGGCGGCGAACAGGGCATGCGGCGAAATGCCCTGCGTGAACCGGGCGATCATGGCCCGCGCCACGTGGTTGAGCGTTTCGAAGGACGGCAGATCCATGCCATGCGCGGCTGGCGGCGACGTGGACGGCAGGCCAACGCCACGCGCGACTTGCCGCGACGGCGGCAAATTGACCACGGTTTGCAGTTCGGACATGGCGAAGCACTCGTCCTGATCGGTGGCGGATTCGATGCGAGGCTATAAGAGCGCCAAATCGCGGCGATTTCCTTGATCAGGGTCAATACCACAACACGCGACCGAGGCGCTTTTGCGGCCCCCCGCGGTCATCGGAACGCCAATTTTAAGCGCGTCGTCATCGCCCAATATCATGCCGCACCCGCCGTTCTTTCAGGTGGTTGATCCGTATCAAGAATTGGCGAATAAGCGTTTTAGAGTAAATCAATATTAAATGCGGAGCATGACCACGATCGCGTTGGAAATCTCAAGCATCATGCCCGCCTCTGCCGATCAGCATCGCCGCGAACGCGTCGAAGATCTTGCGCATCTGCGGCGGCTTGTAGGGAAAGATCTCGGGCGGATCCATGTTGTGGACGATGCAGGTATTGTCCGCCTCGAAGATCAGCAATTCGTTCTGCCTGGTTTTCGCGCAATCGATCGTGAAATAGTCAAGGTCGATGCGCGCGGCTAACTCGGCGAGCGCACCGCGGTGGCGCGCGCCGAAGCGATCATCGAAAGTCTCCATAAATTCCGCTTCTTGCGCGCGCTTGGCGGCGTTCGTCTTCATCTCGGCGTTCAAATACCAAATCTTCCATTGCTCCGATATCGCCATATGGACCGCATAGGGCTGCCCATCGACGAAGGTAATCCGATATTTTCTGAACAGGCCGTCGCCACTCGCATAGTCGATAAATTGCGAAACAAAGAACTCCAGTTCAGGCTGCTCCCGAAGATATTGCCCGACTTCACGAGCGTCCCAGAGCTTTGCCAGTCCGAAGCCCGCATGCGATCCGGTCGGCCGCACCGTGATCGGAAACACCAGACCGTCGGCAATGCCGGCGAGCCCGGCGCCGGATCGGGCGATATTCGAAAGCTGCTCGCGCGCCACCCGTGCCGTCACGGGAATCGCAAGGCCGGGTACGCCCGACAACAGACGATGCAGTTTGTCGCGATCCAGATTGCAGATGCGGCCGGGCGCGTTCAGCAGCGGGCGCGGCCAAGACATCGAAAGCCGGGCGATGTCGAGAAGTGCCTCGCGGCAGGCATCCGAGTCCGATGCGATGACGATGGCGACATCGTGATCCGGCAAAGGCTCGGGCAACGCAATGCCCGGCACGATGTACAAGGTCATCAGCTCGATATCGGAATCCTCCAGCAGAAACTCGATCGGCATGTTGCCGCCCATGTCCATGGCGGCCGCCAGCGCAAGCACGCGCAATCGCGGCGTGGCGCTCGCGCATGGCGGTCGGAAAAGCTGCTGCTGGGCAAGCACCTGGGATTGAATTTCGAGGCCTTGATCCTTGTCACCGAGTAGTTGCGCGATGACCGACAAGTCAAGCCCGTCCCCCGCGGTTGCTTTGCCGGCGGAAGCCTTGGCCATAAGTTCTTGCCAGAGTGGGCGCAGGTCGCCGCCGTCAAAAGCTATTTTCGACAATTTCGCTAAACCGATACGCGGCGCATAGAGACAGCGCTTCGCCTCGATGCTCGCCGCTTTTGAAGTTGCTGACCGCATTTCACCAGCCCTTGTGCGCGCCGACCCCCACATAAACGAAACCGGGCGCGGCTTTTGCCAGCGCCCGCTTGGTGCCCTGCAGCTAAGCTGGCTCGGTATGGTTAATAAAAGGTAACGAATTGCGGCGCGGCAGACGCCAACTACGGCGAGACTCCGCGGTCGATCATGCGCGCCAGCGCCCGGCCGATGCAGAGATAGCCGTCTCCTGAGTTGTGCAGGCCATCAAAGGCGACCAAGCCACCAACCCCCTCCTTGCGCGCGCGTCGCATGAGCAGGTAGCGCGGGAAAAACCCCACCGCCTCTTCCCGCGCGACATCGGCAATAAGCTTTTCCATGGCGGCACGCGAAGACCTTGCGCGCACGTTCGGCGCGTCTTGCAGGTCCATCAAGATCACGTCGGCATTGGCTTTTTTCAAGCGCTCCACACCCTTGCGCAGCGACTGATTGGCGTTGCTTGCGATGCCATGCCAAACGACGGCGTTGGTGCCGAGTTGCCAAACCACCAGGTCGGGCTTGTATTTCAGCACGTCGGTGCCAATCCGCGCGATCATTCCACCGAGCGTATCGAGGATGTGGCCGCTGTTGACCACGTCGATATGAAGGGAAGGATGCAGTCGGGAAAGCTCTGTCTTTAACACTTCCGGATATCCGGGCCCGAAAGTGCCGAAGCCGCTGGTCGACGATGAGCCCAGCGCAACAATTGTAATCGGTTGGCCAGCGCGCAATTTCGCTTGGGTTCGCGTCGGCGGCGCGCCGAGGTTCAGTTCGGCGGCGATAGCGAGACAGCGTCCGACATTCGTCGTGTCGCCGGCGGCAGCTGTGCCATGGCAATAAGCGTAACTGAGCAATACGAAACCGCTTGCGGCAATTCCTAACCACGGCGGGGTCGCATTCGCCATACGCTGTTCTAGCTAAGGAACCGCGATATCGGCAAGCCGTAACTGCACCCGCTCCTCGCCCTGCCAGCGGTCGACGGCGAGGTGACCGGCAGCGTGCACGGCGCGGCCACGGTTGTCGATAAGCGCCTTGCCCAGCGGTTGGCCGGCGGCGCGGAAGGCAATGGCGTTGACGAACTTGCCGTCGCCAGATTTGAACCGCACGCGGATGTGGCTCTCGCCCACCGGATCGGCATAGGCGATGGTGTGCGATGGCAGCGCCAACAACGGCTCCGGATTGCCGGCGCCGTAAGGTCCGGCACGCGAAAGCATATCGGTGAGCGCCAGGTTGACGGCACCGGCGCTGACCGCGCCGTCGATCAGTAGCGCGCGCTCGCGCCGCGCGACCTCCACCGATGAGGCCAATGTGTCTTCGAGAAAGGCGCGGAACGCCGCCAGCGAATCCTTTTTCAACGTGATGCCGGCTGCCATGGCGTGACCGCCGCCCTTGATCAGCAGGCGATCGCGCACCGCCTGACGCACCGCGCGGCCGAGATCGACGCCGGCGATCGAGCGCCCCGATCCGGTGCCGATGCCGCCGCGCTCCAAGGCAATCGCAAAGGCCGGCCGCCCGTAGCGCTCCTTCAGCCGCGCCGCCACCAGCCCGACCACGCCGGCGTGCCAGCCTTCCTGCGCGGTGACGATGACGGCGCCCTTCTCGTCCAGGCCGAGCGCGGCCAAGGCTTCTGCCTCGGCTTGCGCGAGCGTTGCCTGCTCGATGGCGCGGCGTTCGTGATTGAGGCGGTCGAGCTCGGCGGCGATGCGGGCGGCTTCGGTCGGATCCTCTTCAAGCAGCAACCGCACGCCGAGATCGGCGCGCCCGATGCGGCCGCCGGCATTGATGCGCGGTCCGAGCAGGAAGCCGAGATGCCAGGGCTCCGGCGGGCCGGACAGCCGCGCCACGTCCATCAATGCGGTTAAGCCCACTTGATCGCGCCGCCGTAATGCGATCAGCCCCTTGGCGACGAAGGCGCGGTTGAGCCCCGTGAGCGGCACCACGTCGGCGACGGTGCCGAGCGCGACCAGATGCAGGAGCGCCAGCAGATCAGGCTCGGGTCGCTCAGCCGTCCAGAAATTGCGCTGGCGCAATTCGCGCGTGACCGCGACCAAGGTGAGGAAAACCAAGCCGACCGCGGCCAGATGGCCGAGCCCTGAAAGATCGTCGGC
>CAYLMY010000048.1:2029-9883 GCA_964384635.1 uncultured Undibacter sp. | reverse complement strand
CCAGATGGCCGAGCCCTGAAAGATCGTCGGCCCGGTTGGGATTGACGATTGCCCGCGCCGGCGGAAGCTCTTCGTCAGCCTGATGATGGTCGATTGCGACGGTGTCGAGACCCAGGCGCTGGGCTTCCGCCAGCGGCTCGCCGCTGGTGGTGCCGCAATCGACGGTGATCAGAAGCTTGACGCCTTTCTCGGCGAACGAGCGGATAGCGTCCACGTTCGGGCCATAGCCTTCGAAGATGCGGTCCGGGATGTGCACGACCGGATCGAGGCCGCAGTGCCGCAGGTAGCGGCAGAGCAGTGCCGCCGCGGTAGCGCCATCGACGTCGTAATCGCCGAAGATTGCCACCTTCTCTTCGCGCTGTATCGCGTCAGCCAGGCGCGCGGCGGCTTGCTCCATGTCGGTCAGCGTATGCGGATCGGGCATCAGCCGCTTGATGCTCGGGTCGAGAAAGGCTTGCGTCCCGTCCACTTCGACGCCGCGGCCGGCCAGCACCCGCGCCAGCAATTCCGGAACGCCGTGTCTTTGGGCAATGGCGAGCGCCCGCGCGGCGCCTCGCGCGTCCAGCCGGTCGCGCCAAGCGCGCTCCGTGGCCGAGCGTTCGACGCCGAGAAAGCAGCACTCGCTTTCGTTCAGAACCGTCGTCGGCAACGCCATCGCCAGATCACCATGCGCGGAACGTTTTGCGTCCGCTCCGAATCGGATGCCGAAAGAACTAATCGTAGCGCATGACGCTCCGCTTCGCGTCGACGGCGCATCGGCAAAGAGTTCAATCGAGATAAAATTTATCGAGCTGGCGGTGCTCGGCCATCACCCGGCGCACCGTACCGGTGACCGAGCGCATCACTACCGTCTCGGTCTCGATCACGTCCTTGCCGAATTTCACGCCACTGAGCATGGCTCCGCTGGTCACGCCGGTGGCGGCGAACAGGCAATCGCCCTTCACCATGTCCTCGATGTCGTACTTCTTCTTGGGATCCTTGATGCCCATCTTCTTCGCACGTTCACGGCGCTCTTCGGTGTCGAGCACCAGCCGGGTCTGCATCTGCCCGCCAATGCAACGCAGCGCGGCAGCCGCCAGCACGCCTTCCGGTGCGCCGCCGATGCCGAGATAGATGTCGATGCCGGTCTTCGGCTCGGCGCAATGGATCACGCCGGCAACGTCGCCGTCGCTGATCAGGCTCACCGCGGCGCCGGTCTTGCGCACCGCCGCGATCATGTCGGCGTGGCGCGGGCGGTCGAGCAGGATGGCGGTGATGGCTTCCGGCTTGACGCCTTTCGCCTTGGCAAGCGCCATGATGTTTTCCTGCGGCGGGGCATCGAGATCGACCACGCCTTTCGGATAGCCGGGGCCGATGGCGATCTTGTCCATATAGACATCGGCGGCGTGCAACAGGGTACCCGCGTCAGCCATTGCCAGCGTAGCGATCGCGCCCGGCATGTTTTTGGCGCAGAGCGTGGTGCCCTCCAGCGGATCGACCGCGATGTCGACTTTCGGGCCCTGCTTGCTGCCGACCTTCTCGCCGATATAGAGCATCGGCGCCTCGTCGAGCTCGCCCTCCCCGATCACCACCGTGCCGTCGATCGGCAGCTTGTTGAGCTCGCGCCGCATGGCATCGACCGCGGCCTGGTCGGCGGCTTTCTCCTGCCCGCGCCCGCGCAGGCGCGCGGCCGAGACCGCGGCGCGCTCGGTCACGCGCACGATCTCGAGCGTGAGTATGCGCTCCAGCAGCAATTCCGGCTGGATGGTGATCGACGCCATGATTTACGCTCCCCCTGGCCGGTGCCTCAGTTCTTCTCGATTCGGATCACTTGCGGCCGCCCTGAGATCACCCTATCGCGCCCTACCGCGGCAAGGGCCTTGTGCACGGCGTCCTCGGTGGTGGCGTAGGTAATGAGGATAACGGGGACGGAGCCGCTTTTGACCTCCCCGCTCGGGCCGATGTGGCGCTGCACGATCGACTCCAGCGAAATCTCCTGCTCGGCGAGCCGCTTGGCGATCGTTGCCGCGGTTCCCGGCTTGTCGCGCGCCAGCAGGCGGATGTAATAGCCGCCCTCGTGGCGCTGCATCGGCGCCTTGTGGACGCCGACGAGCCGCGCGGCCGGCCGGCCAAACGGAGAGGTTCTTACCCCACGCGCCACGTCGCCGATGTCGGAAAGCACCGCCGAGGCGGTGGCGGCACCCCCGGCGCCAGGCCCGACCAGCGTGAGCGGATTGATCCCCTCGGCGTCGATGGTCACGGCGTTGGTCACGCCCATCACCTGGGCGATGGCCGAATCCTTGCGCACCATGGTCGGATGCACGCGCTGCTCGATGCCCTTCGCCGTCCTCACCGCCACGCCCAATAATTTTACGCGATAGCCGAGCTCATCGGCAGCTGCGAGGTCGGCCGGCGCGATCGAGGATATGCCCTCCACATAGATCGCGCGCTGCTCGACGCGGATGCCGAAGGCCAGACTCGCCAGGATCGCGAGCTTCTGCGCGGTGTCATGACCTTCAACGTCGAATGTCGGGTCGGCTTCGGCATAGCCGAGCCGCTGCGCGTCTTTCAGGCAATCGGCAAACGTCATGCTGTCCTGCTCCATCCGGGTCAGGATGTAGTTGCAGGTGCCGTTGAGGATGCCGTAGATGCGCTCGAACGAATTGCCGGCGAGCCCCTCGCGCAGTGTCTTCACGATCGGGATGGCTCCGCCGACCGCGGCCTCGAAATTGAGCGCGGCATGATGTTTCTCGGCTAGCGCTGCCAGCTTGACGCCGTATTTGGCGAGCAGCGCCTTGTTGGCGGTGACCACCGATTTGCCGGAAGCAAGCGCCGCCTCGACCGCGGCTTTTGCGGGATTGCCGGCGCCGCCGATCAGCTCGACGAACACGTCGATGCCGGGCGCGCGCGCCAGCGCGACCGGATCGGAGAACCACGTCAATTTTTTCAGGCTGACGCCGCGATCCTTGGCCTTCGAGCGCGCGCAGACCGCCACGATCTCGATCGGCCGGCCGCACCGCACGGTCAACGCCTCGCGCTGACGCGCCACTTGGGCGATCAAGGCGGTGCCGACCGTGCCCAAACCGGCGACGCCTACTCTTAGAGCCTGAGTCATCTGGATTAATTCGATACCGTTAGCGCCGCGTCGCGAGCGGGACGACGTTGTGAAGCTGCCCGGGCCCGCTTTCGAGGAAGCGGCGGATATTGCGCGCGGCTTGGCGGATGCGCTGCTCGTTTTCCACCAACGCGATGCGCACATGACCTTCGCCGTATTCACCGAAACCGATGCCGGGCGACACCGCGATGTCGGCCTTCTCGACCAACAATTTGGAGAATTCCACGCTGCCGAGGCTCTTGAACGGCTCCGGCAGCGGCGCCCAGGCGAACATCGAAGCGCGTGGGCTTGGCATGTGCCAGCCGGCACGGCCGAAACTTTCCACCAAAACGTCGCGCCGGCGCTTATAGGTCGCGCGCATCTCCTTGATGCAATCGTCGGGACCGTTGAGCGCGGCGATGGCCGCCACCTGGATCGGGGTGAAGGCGCCATAGTCGAGATAGGACTTCACCCGCGACAGCGCCGCGATGATGCGCTCGTTGCCGACGGCGAAACCAATTCGCCAGCCCGGCATCGAATAGGTCTTCGACATCGAGCTGAACTCGACCGCGATGTCGACCGCGCCCGGAATCTGCAGCAGCGAGGGCGGCGGATTGTTCTCGAAATAGACTTCGGCGTAGGCGAGATCGGACAGAATGAGGATTTCGTGCTTCTTCGCGAACGCGACAAGCTCACGGTAGAAATCGATGCTCGCGACGTAAGCGGTAGGATTGGCCGGATAGCAGACCACCACTGCCGTCGGCTTCGGGATCGAGTGGATGATCGCCCGTTCCAGCGTGTGAAAGAAATTCGACGTCGGCTCCGATGGCACGCCGCGGACCGCGCCGCCTGCCATCAGGAAACCGAAGGCGTGGATCGGGTAGCTCGGGTTGGGCACCAGCACCACGTCGCCTGGCGCGGTGATCGCCTGCGCCACATTGGCAAAGCCCTCCTTCGAGCCTAGCGTGGTGACGACTTGCGTCTCCGGATTAAGCTTCACACCGAAGCGGCGCTCGTAATACTTCGCTTGCGCCAGACGCAATTTGGGAATGCCGCGCGAGGCCGAGTAACGGTCGGTGCGCGGTTTGCCCAAGGTCTCCTTGAGCTTGTCGATGACATGGGCGGGCGCCGGCAAATCCGGATTGCCCATGCCGAGGTCGATGATGTCCGCCCCCACATTGCGGGCGCGCGCCTTGGCCAGGTTCACCTCTTCGAACACGTAAGGCGGCAAGCGGCGGATGCGATAAAAGTCTTCCATCGTCTCAAACCTTAACGGTCAGCCGCCACCCTCCGGCAGCACTATCCCGGCTGGCTTTTATCATGGGTTGGTCTTGGCGCCAGCGGTCTCGCCGTCCTGGCCGTCCGCCGGCTTCTTTTTCGCGGTCTTTTTCGCCGCCGGGAGGGCATTTTCGTCCTGCGGATTACGGCCCTCCTGCCGATTGCGCACTGCGGTAAGCTCCTTCTCCAGTCGCAATTGGTCTTCCGCGGACATCGGCGCGCTGGTCCGCGGCGGCGGCATGTCATGCACGGCCGGGTATTGGTAGGGCGTCGCCGGCCGCGCCGGGGCGTCGGCAGGCAGCCCTAAATTACCCGGCAAGTCGTCGATGACCTGCCCGGACGAACAGCCAGCCAGGGCGACGAAAGCGCCCAAGCTCAAGGCAGCCAAAAGTGATCGTCCGAGGGCGCGCATCCTGCTTCGCTAGACCTGTGGTCTGACCGGGAAATCGATGCAGACTCAATGAATTATAACATCGTCCCGCTAACCGGCTAATATGGCCGCAGCAAGTCGGCGGCCGCAAGGGTGCCGGGCAAGGCGAAACGGTCGTGCAACCATCGGACCAAAACCCGCCTTGCGGCCGGCCGAAGTTCGGGCCACTTGTGGGACGGGGACCGACCCATGCGCATGGAAAAGCCCAGCACCGAACCGGCCAAGATCGGCAGCGTCGATGTCGAGGTGTTCTCGCGCAATCTGGCACGCCTGATCGAGGAAGGCGGCCAAGCGCTCGCCGCCTATCTCAAGCCGCGCGAGGAAGGCAAGATCAAGGGCGACCTGACCGACGTGGTCAGCGAGGTGGTCAAGACCATCGGCCAAGTACTGGAATACTGGCTGTCCGACCCCCAGCGCGCGGCCGAATTGCAGGCGGGCCTCGGCCGCGTTTATCTCGATCTGTGGGCAGGAGCGGCCAAGCGCATGACCGGCGAGCCGGCCGAGTCGGTCGCCAAGCCCGACGCGAAGGACAAGCGCTTTTCCGATCCGGATTGGTCGCAGAACCAGTTTTTCGACTTCCTCAAGCAGGCTTATCTGCTCACCGCCCATTGGGCCGAGCATTTGGTCAAGGACGCCGAGGGCATCGACCCGCACACGCGCCGGAAAGCCGAGTTCTACGTCAAGCAGATCGCCAACGCGGTCTCGCCGTCTAATTTCGTGCTCACCAATCCGGAGCTGCTGCGCGAAACGCTATCCTCGAACGCCGAGAACCTGGTGCGCGGCATGCACATGCTCGGCGAGGACATCAAGGCCGGCCAAGGCAGCCTCCGCATCCGCCAGTCCGACCACTCGATGTTCGAGGTCGGCCGCAACCTCGCGCTCACGCCGGGCAAGGTGGTTTTCCAGAACGACCTGATGCAGCTCATCCAATACGAAGCGACGACGCCGGAGGTGCTCAAGGCCCCGCTGCTGATCGTGCCGCCCTGGATCAACAAGTTCTACATCCTCGATCTCGATCCCGAGAAATCTTTCATCAAATGGTGCGTCGACAACGGGCTGTCGGTATTTGTGATCTCCTGGGTCAATCCGGACGCCAGGCTCGCCGAAAAAAGCTTCGAGCAATACATGCGCGAAGGCGTCATCGCCGCGCTCGACGCGGTCGAGGCGGCGACCGGCGAAAGCAAGATCAATATCATCGGCTATTGCGTCGGCGGCACGCTGCTCGCGATCACGCTCGCCTATCTGGCGGCAAAGAATCAGGACCGCGCGCTGTCGGCCACCTTTTTCACGGCGCAGGTCGATTTCACCTATGCCGGCGACCTGATGGTTTTCGTCGACGAGGAGCAGATCAAGCAGCTCGAAGCGCACATGAATGAGCAAGGCTATCTGGAAGCCTCGCGCATGGCCAACGCCTTCAATCTGCTGCGCTCCAACGACCTGATCTGGCCTTACGTCGTCAACAACTATCTGCGCGGCAAGAAGCCGTTTCCGTTCGATATCCTCTATTGGAATTCGGACTCCACCCGCATGCCGGCGGCCAACCACTCTTTCTATTTGCGCAATTGCTATCTCGACAATCGGCTTACCAAGGGCGAGATGGAAATTGCCGGCGTCACCCTCGACCTGCGCAAGGTTAAAATTCCGATCTACAACCTCGCCACCCGCGAGGACCATATCGCGCCGGCGAAATCGGCGTTGTTCGGCTCGCAGTATTTCGGCGGGCCGGTGAAATTCGTGCTGGCCGGATCGGGCCACATCGCCGGCGTGGTCAATCCGCCAGGCAAGCAGAAATATCAATATTGGACCGGTGAGGCACCCGTCGGCTTCGATCTCGACAAATGGCTGAGCAACGCCAAAGAATATCCCGGCTCCTGGTGGCCGGATTGGCTCGACTGGATTAGGGCGCAAGACGCAGCGACGGTCCCCGCCCGCACGATCGGCGGCGGCAAGCTTAGCGCCATCGAGGATGCGCCGGGGTCCTACGTCAAAGTAAGAAGCTGGGAATGAAACCGGCCGTCGGCCCGATAACGGGCTCGTGACCCCGGCAGGCCGCGACATTAGCCGGCGCATCCACTAAGCTCGTCGCCCGCCAGTGTTCAAAATTGGGGAAGGTGATGTCCAAGGAACTATTGTGGCTGACGTTCACGGTCATCCTGACCGGACTCATGTGGGTGCCCTATATTCTCGACCGCGTCATGGTGCGCGGGCTGATGGGCGCCATGGCCAACCCCTCGCGCAACGACAAGCCGCAATCGCCCTGGGCGCAGCGGCTTTATTTCGCCCACACCAATGCGATCGAGAACCTGGTGATTTTCGCCACCTTGGTGCTGATCCTGAACGCGATGCACCATTCGACGCAAAGCACGGTGATCGCCTGCGCGGTCTATTTCTGGGCGCGGCTCGCCCATGCGATCGTCTACATGATGGGCGTGCCCGTGCTGCGCACGCTCGCCTTCACGGTCGGCTTCCTGGCGCAGGTTGTGCTGGTGATTGCAATTTTCGGGAAGCTCTAATTTTCTTTCTGTCATTCCGGGGCGCGCGCAGCGAGCGAACCCGGAATCCAGAAACAAGCACGGAATATGCGTCTGGATTCCGGATCCAGCCCTTCGGGCCGTCCCGGAATGACGGGATTATTGCGGCCCCGCTCGCTCCACAATCGCGCGTAGGTCAAGACCGCGTGGCAACAAGCCGAAAGCATTGCTCTCGCCATTGAGCCGTGACGCGCAGAAGGCGTCCGCCACGCTCGTCGGCGCGTGCTTGATGAGCAGCGCCGCCTGTAAGCCCAGCACCAAATCGCGGGTGAGCGCGCGCGCCTGGGCTTCGTCATTGCGCTCGGGCGCGCCGAGCCGCTCCGTGAGCCGGCGCACAAAATCCTTCAGCCGCGCGTCGCCGGAGCCGTCAAGCTCGGTGCGCAAAACGTCGGCCGCTTTCGCCGTGCGCGCAATCGCGCGCAGCACGTCGAGGCACATGACGTTGCCCGACCCTTCCCAGATCGAATTGACCGGCGCCTCGCGGTACAGCCGCGGCATGATGCTTTCCTCGATATAGCCGGAGCCGCCCAGCACCTCCATCG
>CAYLMY010000048.1:0-1929 GCA_964384635.1 uncultured Undibacter sp. | reverse complement strand
AGCCGCGGCATGATGCTTTCCTCGATATAGCCGGAGCCGCCCAGCACCTCCATCGCCTCCTGCGTGGCAAACGGCGTGCGCTTGCAGATCCAGAACTTCGCCGCCGGCGTCACCACCCGGCGATAGATCAGCGCGGCCTCGTCGCTCTCGTCGTAGGCGCGCGCGAGCCGCATCGTCAGCACGGTCGCGGCTTCGGATTCGAGCGCGAGATCGGCGAGCACGTTCTCCATCAGCGGCTGGTCGATCAGCTTCTTCTGGAAGGCGGTGCGGTAGCGCGCATGGTGGATGGCCTGCGCCAGCGCCTGCCGCATCAAGCCGGAGGAGCCGATGGCGCAATCGAGCCGGGTGTAATTGCCCATCTCGATGATGATCGGGATGCCGCGGCCCTCCTCGCCGATCAGTTGGGCATAGGCGCCGTCAAACTCCACTTCACTGGAGGCATTGGACCGGTTGCCGAGCTTGTCCTTGAGGCGAAGGATGTGAATGGCGTTGCGCTTCGCCTCCGGCGTCCAGCGCGGCAGCAGGAAACAGCTCAGGCCTTTCGGAGCTTGCGCCAGCACCAGGAAGGCGTCGCACATGGGCGCCGACATAAACCATTTGTGGCCGGTGAGACGAAACGCGCCGTCGTCCGCGGGTTCCGCACGCGTCGTGTTGGTGCGCAGATCCGAGCCGCCCTGGTTCTCGGTCATGCCCATGCCGAGTAGCGCTGATTTTTTCTCGCGCGCCGGAATGAAGCGGCGGTCGTAATCGCGCGCGAAGATGCGCGGCAGCCATTCCTTCGCGATCGCCGGCGCCTGCCGCAAGGTCGGCACCGAGCCGTAGGTCATGGCGATCGGGCAATAGACCCCGCTTTCGGCCTGCGTGAGCATGTAGGTGCCGGCGGCGCGCGCCACATGGGCGCCGGCTTTCGGCTCCGCCCACGGGCTCGCATGCAGCCCCGCGCGCAATGCGATGGCCATGAGCTCGTGCCAGGCCGGGTGGAACTCGACCTCGTCGAGGCGGTGGCCGTAGCGGTCGAGCGTGTGCAGAACCGGCGGGTAATTGTTGGCGTCGAAGCCGAGCTTGACGATTTCCGGCTTGCCGAGCGTTGCGCCCAGGGTCGTCAGGCCATCCTCCGCCCAGCCTGCCTGCTCGCGCTTGACCGCGGCGCGCAAAGCTACGTCGCTTGTGAACAGATTATAAGGCTCGAGCGGCGGCGGTTGGTTCTCGACCTCGAACATGGGCGCAGTCTCCGGCAATGGCGCCGCCACTCTACCAGCCGAATCAGGGAAACAGCGCCACCTGCTCCAGGCCTAAAGTCTCCGGCCAGCCCATCACCAGGTTCATGTTCTGGATCGCTTGCCCGGAGGCGCCCTTGACCAGATTATCGAGCGCCGAGATCAGAATCGCGCGGCCGGGGATGCGGTCGTTCGCAACGCCGATAAAGGTCATGTTGGAGCCCCGCACGTGCCGCGTCTGCGGCGTCTCACCGAACGGCAGCACATGCACGAAGGGCTCCTTCATGTAGGACTTTAAAAGTATCGCATGAAGATCTTGCGGGCTGCGCCCGCGCCGGCCCCGCACATAGATGGTCGAAAGGATGCCCCGGTTCATCGGCACCAGGTGCGGCGTGAAGGTGACGACCACCTCCCGTCCGGCGGCAAGCGAGAACTCCTGATCAAGTTCGCTCATGTGCCGGTGATGCCCGACTCCATAAGCGTGGAAGCCTTCCGAGACTTCCGAAAACAGCATGGCTTCCTTGGCCGCTCTGCCCGCGCCGGTCATGCCGGACTTGGCGTCGACCACGATCTCGTCGAGGTCAATGGCCTTTTGCTTGATCAGCGGAATCAGCGGCAGCTGCGCGCAGGTGGTGTAGCAGCCGGGATTGGCGACCAGCCGCGCTTTTTTGATCTCGCGCCGGTGAATTTCGCTGAGGCCGTAGACGGCCTC
>CAYLMY010000047.1:0-17517 GCA_964384635.1 uncultured Undibacter sp. | reverse complement strand
CGAGATATTCGTCCTGGCTGCAGCGGTGAAAGCCGAGCCAGAGGCCGAAGCGGTCGGATAGCGACACTTTTTCCTCCACGGTCTCGCCCGGATTGATCGCGGTCGAGCGCTCGTTTTCCATCATGTCGCGCGACATCATGTGGCGGCGGTTCGAGGTCGCGTAGAAGATCACGTTGTCCGGCCGGCCTTCGATGCCGCCTTCCAGCAACGCCTTGAGCGACTTATAACTTGTGTCCTCGGCATCGAACGAAAGGTCGTCGCAAAACACGATGAAACGCCAGGCTTCGCCGCGGATCAGCGCCATCAGCTCCGGCAGGCTCTCGATGTCCTCGCGGTGGATCTCGATCAGCTTGAGCGCCCCGCGCTTGCTGTCGCGCGCGAAGGCAACATTGACCGCCGCGTGCGCCGCCTTGACCAACGACGATTTGCCCATGCCGCGGGCGCCCCACAGCAGCGCATTGTTGGCGGGCAGTCCTTTGGCGAAGCGTTCGGTGTTTTCCATCAGCACGTCGCGCACGCGGTCGATGCCCTTGAGCAGCGACATCTCGACGCGGTTGACGCGCCTGACCGGCGCGAGCCGGCGTCCGTCGGGATGCCAGACATAGGCGTCGGCCGCGGCGAAATCGGGTAGGGCGGCGTGCCGCGGTGCCAGCCGCTCCAGCGCGTTGGCGATGCGCTCGATCACGTCGGCACCGGCCGCAGGCTTGGCGGCAGTTTTCGCTTTGGCGTTACGCGGCGGCTTGGCCTTCGACTTCGGCATAGGGCGTGCTTTGGACGTGCTTAAGAAAAGTGCGCTGCTCTTAGCCGGGCAGCGTCGGCCCTGCAAGCCGGGCGTGCCGGAAATGGCTAAAAATGGCCGGTTATGAAGCCCTGCGCGGCGTTGCAATTGGGCGGGCGGCCGCTATAGTCCGCGCGAATTTACGGCGCCGGCGAGGGTCTTAGGGCTCCCAGCCACTATCTCAACAACCGAAGTGGGGATTTACGCGATGTTCGTTACGCCCGCGTTTGCGCAAGGATCGCTTTTCGGCGGGGCGGGCGGCGAAGGCGGCATGATCATGTCGCTGCTCCCGTTCGTGCTGATTTTCGTCATCATGTATTTCCTGATCCTGCGCCCACAGCAGAAGCGCGTGAAGTCGCATCAGGAGATGGTCAAGAACGTGCGGCGGGGCGACACCGTCGTCACCAATGGCGGGCTCATCGGCAAGGTCACCAAGGTGATCGACGACGACCAGATCGAGATCGAGATCGCGGACGAGGTGCGCATCCGCCAGCTGCGGCAGATGCTCAGCGACGTGCGCGCCAAGGGTGAACCGGTGAAGGACGAAGCCGCGGCCGGCTGATCGCCGCGACAATCGTCACTCAACCGAAGTCGGGACGTCATGCTGTATTTCACGCGCTGGAAGATGGCGGCGATTCTGTGCACGGTCTTCGCCGTCTGCCTGTTCGCGGTCCCCAACTTCCTGCCCACAAAGATGGTGAATAGTTGGCCGGCATGGGCGCAGCGTCATGTCGTGCTCGGTCTCGATCTGCAGGGCGGCTCGCACATCCTGCTCGAGGTCGACAGCAAGGCCGTGCGCAAGGAGATGCTGGAAACCCTGCGTAACGACGTGCGCCGCGTGCTGCGCGAAGCACGCATCGGCTATACCGGGCTGGTGGTGCGCGGCAACAGCGTCGAGGTGCGCATCCGCGAGGGCCAGAATTCGGCTCAGGCGCAGGAAAAGCTTCAGACCCTGTCGCAGCCGCTCGGCGGAATCTTGAGCGCCACCGGCCATCGCAATGTCGATATCTCCAGCGAGCCGAACAATCTGTACCGGCTCACGCTGACCGACCCGGCAATCCTCGAACGCGTGCGCCAGGCGGTCGACCAATCGATCCAGATCATCGAGCGCCGCGTGAACGAGCTGGGCACGGTCGAGCCGCTGATTCAGCGCGAAGGCACCGACCGCATTCTCGTCCAGGTCCCCGGCCTGCAGGATCCGACCCGGTTGAAGCAGCTGCTCGGCAAAACCGCCAAGCTCGACTTCCACATGGTCGATACCTCGGTTCCGGCACAGCAGGCGGTGCAGGGCCACGTGCCGCCGGAAGATGAAATCCTCTACAGCACAAGCGAGCCGAAAATCCCCTATCTCATCGAGAAACGCGTGCTGGTGTCGGGCGCCGATCTCACCGACGCGCAGCCCGGCTTCGACCCGCGCACCAGCGAGCCGATCGTCTCGTTCCGCTTCAACACCTCGGGCGCGCGCAAATTCGCGCAAGTGACGCAGGAAAACGTCGGAAAGCCGTTCGCCATCGTGCTCGACAATCAGGTGATCTCGGCGCCGGTGATCCGCGAGCCGATCCTCGGCGGTTCAGGCCAGATTTCCGGCAGTTTCACGGTGCAGAGCGCCAACGATCTCGCCATTCTGCTGCGCGCCGGCGCGCTGCCAGCGCCGCTCACCATCATCGAGGAGCGAACCGTCGGCCCCGGGCTTGGCGCCGATTCCATCGCGCAAGGGAAAATCTCGTCCTATGTCGGTGCGGCCATGGTGGTGCTGTTCATGTTCGCGACTTACGGGCTGTTCGGCTTGTTCGCCAACATCGCCGTCGCCATCAACGTCGCCATGATCTTCGGCGTGTTGTCGCTGCTCAACGCCACGCTCACTTTGCCGGGCATTGCCGGCATCGTGCTCACCGTCGGCATCGCGGTGGACTCCAACGTGCTGATCTACGAGCGCATCCGCGAGGAGGTGCGCGGCGGCCGCACGCCGATCAACGCCATCGACGCCGGCTTTTCGCGCGCGCTCGCCACCATTCTCGACTCCAATATCACCACCTTCATCGCCGCCGCGGTGCTGTTTTATATCGGCACCGGCCCGGTGCGCGGCTTTGCCGTGACCCTTGGCATCGGCATCATCACGACCGTCTTTACCGCGTTTACCTTGACGCGCCTGATCGTGGCGTACTGGGTGCGCTGGCGGCGGCCGCAGCGCGTGCCCATTTAGGAGCCGCTTGTGCGCCTACTTCGCATCGTCCCAGACGACACCAAATTCGATTTCATGCGCTTCCGGCGCATCAGCTTTCCTATTTCCGCGATGATGTCGATCCTGGCGATCTCGCTTTACTTCTTTCACGGTCTCAATTTCGGCATCGATTTCAAGGGCGGCACGTTGATCGAAATCCAGACTAAATCCGGGCCAGCCGATCTCGCCAAGATGCGGGCGAGCCTCAGCGCGCTTGGCCTCGGCGAGGTGCAATTGCAGCAATTTGGCGCGCCCAACGACGTGCTGATCCGCGTCGCCGAGCAACCCGGCGGCGATGCCGCCCAGCAGGTGGCGGTGAACAAGGTGCGCGGCGCGCTCGGCAGCGAGATGGAATATCGCCGGGTTGAGGTGGTCGGGCCGCGCGTGTCAAGCGAGTTGCTCTCCTATGGCATCATGGGACTGATGCTCGCCATTCTCGGCATCCTGATCTACCTCTGGTTCCGATTTGAATGGCAGTTCGCGCTCGGAGCCATGATCGCCAACGTGCACGACCTGGTGCTTACCATCGGCTTCATGTCGCTCACGCGCATCGACTTCGACCTCACCAGCATCGCGGCGCTGCTCACCATCCTCGGCTATTCGCTCAACGATACGGTGGTGATCTACGACCGCATCCGCGAGATGCTGCGGCGCTACAAACGAATGACCATGGCGGACCTGCTCAACATCTCGGTCAATGCCACGTTGTCGCGCTCGATCATCACCCACGTCACCGTGACGCTCGCGCTGCTGGCGCTGCTGCTGTTCGGCGGGCAGGCGATCCACAGCTTTACCGCCACCATGATGTTCGGTGTGGTGCTGGTCGGCACCTACACCTCGATCTTCATCGCCGCACCGATCCTGATCTATCTCGGCGTGGGCACCGGCCGAGACCCGATGTCGCGGCCCGACGACGACAACAAGCCGTAACGGCCATGGCCGACGGCGGGGCCGATGTGCCACATCTGCCGAGGCCGGCGCCGATCGATGCGTATGGCGATGGCGGCTTTCGCTTCGCCGGTATGTCGCACCGCGGCTCGCTGCTGTGCTTTCCGGATGGCATCTGGGCCTGGCCGGTGACGCGCGTGGCCGATCTCACCGCGGCGGCGCTGGAGCCTGTGTTTTCCCGGGCGGAGTCGCTCGATTTTTTCCTAATCGGCGGCGGCGGCGACCCGTTCGTGTTGCCTGGGCCGTTGCGCGCGCGGTTCAACGCGGTTTCGCTGTCGGTCGACGCCATGGCCACCGGAGCGGCGGTGCGGACCTACAATATCTTGCTGACGGAGAACCGGCGCGTCGGCGCCGGACTGATCGCGGTCGATTGACGGCTCGGCTAGACTGGGTCGATGCAGGCCGACTTCGACCATTGCGCCACGCTGGTGCGGGACGCCGACCGCGACCGCTATCTCGCCACGCTGTTCGCGCCAGCCAAGCAACGCGATGCGCTCAATGCGCTGTATGCCTTCAATATCGAGATTGCGCGGGTGCGTGAAAAGGCGCGCGAGCCGATGCCGGGCGAAATCCGGTTGCAATGGTGGCGCGAAGTATTGAGCGGCGAGCGTGACGGCGAGGCGGCGGCGCACCCGGTGGCGGCGGCACTGCGGGAGACGCTTGCGCGTTACAACATCGCTACTGACCGACTGATCGCGTTGATCGATGCGCATGGCTTCGACCTTTATGACGAGCCGATGGCGACACTGGACGATCTGGAAAATTACGCCGGCAAGACTCAAGGCGCGCTGTTTGCGATGGCCGCGGAAATTATCGGGCGGCCGGGCGCGGCGGAAGCAGCGCTGACGCGCCATGCCGGCATCGCCTATTCAATCGCTGGCATCCTTTGCGCCTTGCCGGTGCACGCCGCGCGCCGGCAGCTTTTTCTGCCGCTGGAACTGCTGGAGCGGCATGCGGTCAATCGCGAGACGATTTTCGCGCGGCAAGCGGGCGCGCCGCTGAGCGCCGCGCTCGGCGAGTTACGGCGCCATGCGCGTCGCCATCTGGCGGCGGCACGGGCCGAATTGGAGGTTGCGCCGCCGGAAATCCTGCCGGCCTTGCTGCCGGCCGCGACCGTCGGGCCCGCGCTGCGCCGCATGGAGCGGCGCAGCTACGAGCCGTTCGAAGTTGATCAGACGCCGGGCTGGCGCCGGCAGTGGTGGCTGTGGCGCGCGGCGCGCGATCCAAGCCGGATTTTCATGACATGATTTTTATTCCGCCGCGTCGGCGTGCACAGTCTCTCCCAGCCAGCGCGCAAGATCGGCGAGCGCGCGGGCGCTGAGCGCAGCTTTGCGCGCCAGGTTCTTAGCGGAGCCGCGGCCAAACTTGCGGCCATCGCGGTCGAAAGATGGCGTTTCCTCCAGGGGCGGGAACAGACCGAAATTCACGTTCATTGGCTGGAACGAGGAGGGTCCTGCGTCGATGGTTTCGATATGGCCGCCGGTAATATGCGCCAGCAGCGCGCCATGGGCGGTGGTCGGCGGCGGGGCAGAAAGCGTCTCGCCGCGACGCTCGGCGGCGGCAAAGCGCCCGGCGAGCAGGCCGATCGCCGCGGATTCCACATAACCCTCGCAGCCGGTAATCTGGCCGGCAAAGCGCCAGCGCGGATTGGCCTTCAGCCGCAAACTCTCGTCGAGCAGCTTGGGCGAGTTGAGGAACGTATTGCGATGCAGGCCGCCGAGCCGGGCAAATTCGGCCGTTTGCAGGCCGGGAATGCTACGGAAGATGCGCAATTGCTCGCCGCGTTTCAGCTTGGTCTGGAAACCCACCATGTTGAACAAGGTGCCGAGCTTGTTGTCCTGGCGCAGCTGTATCACCGCGTAAGGTTTCACGCCCGGACGATGCGGATCGGTCAGACCGAAAGGCTTCATCGGGCCGTGGCGCAGGGTTTCGCGGCCGCGCTCGGCCATCACCTCGATCGGCAGGCAGCCGTCAAAATAGGGCGTGGAGGCTTCCCATTCGTGAAACGAGACTTTGTCGCCGGCGATGAGCGCGTCGATGAAGGCGCCATATTGCTCAGCGTTAAGCGGGCAATTGATGTAGTCGGCGCCGGATCCGCCCGGGCCGGCCTTGTCGTAACGCGATTGGAACCAGGCCTGCTCGAGATCGATCGAGTCGCGATGCACGATCGGGGCGATGGCGTCGAAAAACGCGAGCTGCGCCTCGCCGGTGAGCTTGGCAATGGTGGCGGCAAGGTCGGGCGAGGTGAGAGGGCCGGTCGCCACGATGACGCTGTCCCATTCGTCCGGCGGTAGCGTCACTTCGCCGCGCTCGAGCGTGACCAGTGGATGGCTTTCCAGCGCCGCCGTCACCGCGGCGGAAAACCCATCGCGGTCGACCGCCAGGGCGCCGCCTGCCGGCACTTGGTTTAAATCGGCGGCATGCATCACCAGCGAGTTGAGCCGGCGCATTTCCGCGTGCAGCAGGCCGACCGCGTTGTGCGCCTTGTCGTCGGAGCGGAACGAATTCGAGCAGACCAGCTCGGCATAGCCGCCGGTCTGGTGCGCGGCCGTTTGACGCAGCGGCCGCATTTCATGCAAGACCACCGGCACGCCTTTTTGCGCCAATTGCCATGCGGCTTCCGAGCCGGCAAGCCCGCCGCCGATGACATGGATCACTTGCTTCTGCCTGGACGTCATGGCCCAATACCTAGGCGACCCGGACAGGTGTGACAACGGCCGTTGGGCTACGTCCAAGAGGCTAGGCTGTGCAGCGTCGGTACATCTTGCTGGTAATCGTGGCGGCAAGTCTGACGTGCGGTGCCGGCCCGGCGGCCGCGGCGATCAAGCTGACTCAAGAAATGATCGACATGTATGCAGCGGTGGAGGAGTTGCCGCCGACCGCAACCAAAATGACGGTCTGCTATGGCTTTGGGTGCCGTCGCCGCATGGAACTGGGCTTTACCGGCAAGGAGCGCGCTACGCTGCGGAACATTCTCGCCAAGGGCCGAAGGTCTGCTGCGGCCGAGCGCAAAGCCATTCAGCGGGCCTTTGTCTGGTTCGATCACCGGGTGGGCAAGGAAGTTGGCACCTCCAAGCGCGTCGCCAGTGCGGATTTCCGGGCTTTCGACGACGCGCACAATTTCGATTGCTGGGATACGACGCGCAACGCCACCAGCCTGCTGCTGGTGTTGCAGGAATGGGGCACGTTGCATCACCACACCGTGGGCAATCCGCGCTATCGCGGCAATATTCTGGTCGGCCAGTTGCCGCACAACACCGCCGTCATTGTGGAGCGCAAGAGCGGCACCAAATGGATCGTCGACATGTGGCCTACAGCCTACGGGCAGGTGCCGGATGTCATGCCGCTCGCGAAATGGCTTGAAGAAAAGTAGTCGCGCCCGGACGGTAGTAATGGGACGCGCCGTTCGCGCAAACGAAACCGCCCGCGTCTGACGCGGGCGGCCTCCAAAATCGCAGGCTGAGATCAGCCTTGGTGCGCGGCGTTCCAGGCCACCCGCGGGATCTCCGAGCGGCTAATGCCGATGTCGGCTAGCTCGCGGTCGCCTAGGCGGCTGAGTTCGCCCAGGCTCCGGTTGTAGCGGCGATATTCGCGGATGAAGCGAACGATGGAAGCAAACATGACGGTCCTCTTTCGGTCTTGCCGGCGCAGGGCGCCGGTGAATCGTTGCCCGCAAAATAGGGATATCAGGCAGGTTTAAAAGCAATAATGTTGCGCCGCAGCAATGCGAAAATCGCATAGCTTAAGTAACTGATTCTTAATAAATAAACCTATTTTGGCGGCTTTTTGTCGGCGATTGCGCGCTGCAATCGGGGGCGCGCCGCAAGGTGCTGGCCGGCCTTCAGCCAAGGCGGATCGTGTAGATTGCAGTCAAGCCCTGGGGCAGCAAACGCCCATGGCAGCGGGCTAGGGAAGGCACGTTTTGGCATTGCAAGCAGAGGCGCGCCCGCCCGACCGCCGCATCGTCATCACCGCTCTGGGCATCAGCCAAATCCTGGCCTGGGGCACCTCATTCTATTTCCCGGCGGTGTTCGCCGAGCCGATCCTGCGCGATACCGGCTGGTCGCTCGGCTTCGTGGTTGGCGGCACCTCGCTCGGCTTGCTGGTGGCGGGGCTAATCTCGCCGCAAGTCGGCAAGCTGATCGACGCCCATGGCGGGCGGCCGGTGCTACTGGCGAGCTCCTTGTTCTATGCCGCTGGTCTCATTGGCGTTGGTCTTTCGCCGGTGCTGCCGGTCTATCTTGCGGCCTGGGTGCTGATCGGCATCGGCATGGGCACCGGGCTCTATGACGCGGTGTTCGCTGCGCTCGGTCGTCTTTATGGCAGCGGCGCGCGCGGGCCGATCACCAACCTGACGCTGTTCGGCGGTTTTTCCAGCACGATTTGCTGGCCGCTCAGCGCCCTCATGATCGACCATGTCGGCTGGCGCAGCGCCTGCCTGATTTATGCAGGGCTACACCTTCTCGTGTCATTGCCGCTGCAAATGGCGGTGGTGCGGCCGGCTGCGGCGCGTGCCGCCGTGGCGTCAATGCGCGATAGCAAAACGCAACGCGTTGAGCCGCCGTGGCTTGCCAACGAAACCGCGATCTTCGTCTTGCTCGCCTTGGTGCTGTCGCTCGCCGCCGGCATCGGCTCAATCGTTGTGGTGCATCTGCTCATTTTTCTGCAGGCAAGGGGCGTGGACTACGCCGTGGCGGTGAGCCTGGGAACGCTGTTCGGCCCGGCCCAAGTCGGCGCCCGCGTGGTGGAACGGCTATTTGGCGCCCGCTACCACCCGATCTGGACCATGATCGGGTCCTGCACGTTGATGGCGGTCGGGCTGCTGATGCTGTTTGGCAGCTTCCCGATCCTCATGCTCACGATCCTGATCTACGGGGCCGGCTACGGGGTATCGTGGATCGGGCGGGGAACCTTGCCGCTGGCGCTGTTCGGCCCGGTGCGCTTTCCGCAGCTGATGGGCAAGCTCGCTTTTCCGAGCCTGATCGTGCAAGCCTTGGCTCCGTCGGCCGGCGCGCTGCTGATCGAGGCGAACGGCGTCGAGCCGACCATCGCGATCTTGACTGGATTGGCGCTGATCAACGTGATGCTGATCGGCATGCTGTGGTGGCTGTGCCGGGCGAGGAGACCTAACGAAGTGTGACAATTGCCGCCGAAGGCGGCTGCTGGCTGTGGGCCGCGCTCAACGAAAAAGCCATACCGAGCAGCGAAAGCGCAAAAAGGCTGATAGCGAACCGGATCAAAATCATGACACTGCCTGTACTGTTTGACGTTCTTTGATGTCATCCAACACCGACCTGAGGCATATGTTCTGTGATCGCGGTCACGTTTTGTCGCTTTGCGACGTAAGTCGAGGATAGCGCTTTATGGTCCTGCCACTCCAAATGCTGTTTTTCGAGGACCTCTCGGTGGGGATGACCGAAACGCTCCACAAGACCATCGATTCCTCGGACGTGGTCGGCTTTGCGGAAGTCACCGGCGACCGCAATCCGATCCATCTGTCCGAGCATTTCGCCGCCAAGACGCCGTTCGGCACCCGCATCGCGCACGGACTCTATACCGCGAGCCTGATCTCGGCGGTGCTCGGTACCCGGCTGCCGGGGCCCGGCGCGGTCTATATTTCGCAGACCTTGCATTTCCGCGCGCCGGTCAAGATCGGCGACACGGTCGAGGTGAGCGTCAAGGTCGCCGAACTCATGCCGGAGAAATTCCGCGCGCGGCTTGCCTGCACCTGTACGGTCGACGGCGAGATCGTCCTCGATGGCGAGGCCTGGGTGAAGGTGCCGTCGAAAGACGCCGGCGGCCGCCCGCCGCCGCGGGTCTAGACACCCGTCAACTCAACTGGACCAGGATCAGCTCCCCGGCGGCGGTGCGAAGAAGCAGCGCGGCGTACCATCCGGCCGCTTGCAGCGCCAATAGGCGCCGTCCGGCGACGGCAGCGCCTGGCTATAGGGAATGACTTCGTTGACATTGTCGTGGGTGGTCGGACCGTCGAGCGAGTTTCCCGTGATAGCCTGGCCATAGGTCACGGAGCCGACAACCGAATAGCCGCCACTGACCGTATGAACGGCCTGTGGGCTGACGACGCCGCAGTCTTCGGCACCACAGCACCATTCGCCGGCAGGGTTCTTAAAGCTGCCGTGGTTGATCCAGATTTCGTGGGCAAAGGCGGCAGAGCCGCACATAGTCAGAACGAGAGCAAGCACAGAGCACATGAGAACGCGCGGCATGGGTGGCCTCCATCAAAACCTACCCGGCGCGGCGTCTCTTTTTGCTCCTCCTTCTCCCGTAATGTTTGACCGCCGGTTGGATTCCAGCTGGCCAGACTTATTGCGCCCAACCTTGTGATTGGTTGTGACGAATCGAAACAACTGAAAAATGTTAGCACGTTCTTGCCGACTCGATAGGTAAAATTGTGCGGTGCAGTATAACTGATATGCGGCTTGGGCAGGACAAACAATGGCGCGATTCCAGAATGTTAGCCGAAAATGCGCCTGGCCGCCGGGGCGGAATTGGCGATGACGGCATCCTGGCAGCTTTGGCGTGACAAGCGCGGCCGGCTGTCGGCCCTGCGGATCGGCACGCTTGCGCTGCTGTTGCTGCCGCTCGCCAAGGCGCTCTATGACGCCGACGCGATCGTGCACGGCGCGCGGCCGCTCAACGACCTGATCCACCGCGCCGGCTTCTGGGCGCTGGTATTCCTGGGCGTGACCCTGGCAGTGACGCCGTTCCGGCGCATCGCGCGCTACGGCAATCTGATCGAGGTGCGGCGCATGCTCGGCGTCGGCGCCTTTTGCTACATCGCCGCGCACCTAACGCTCTTCACCACCGACCAGGGCTTTGATCTCGGCAAGGTTGTGCATGAGATCAGCCATCGCTGGTATCTCATCGTTGGCGGCACGGCCTGGCTCGGCTTGGCGACGCTCGCGGCCACTTCCACCGACGCCATGCAGCGCCGGCTCGGAGGACTGCGCTGGCGCCGCTTGCATCAGGCTGTCTATGGCATCGCGCTGCTCGCGCTGATTCATTATTTCCAGCAGACCAAGGCCGATGTCACGGTCCCGGCCTTCGCCGCCAGCCTGTTCGGCTGGTTGATCGCCTATCGCCTGCTGGCGTGGTGGCAGGAGACGAGCGAATTGTCGACGCTGAGCCTGCTCGCGCTCACCATCGCGGTCTCGATCATCACCTTCATCGGCGAGGCGATCGGGATCGGCATTGCCTTCCATGTTTCGCCCATGCGGGTGCTTGACGCCGCGTTCGATCTTGACGCCGGCATCAGACCTGGTTGGGAAGTGCTGGCCGCCGGCTTAGCGGTGGTCGCGCTCGATTTCGTGCGCGCGCGCTGGAACAGCCGTGCGGCGCGCACGCGTGCAGTGGCGGCCGAGTAGGGGATCGGCATGGCCATATTCGTCGTCGCGCATGGCGCCTGGTCCGCCGGATGGGTCTGGAAAAAGATGCATCCGCTGATGACTCAGCGCGGGCACCGGCTGGTCACGCCGACCTATACCGGCCTGGGCGAGCGCGCTCATCTCGCGCGGCCCGATATCGATCTCGATGCTCACATCGCCGACATCCTGGCGGTGCTCGAATTCGAAGATCTGAGCGGCGTCAATCTGATCGGCCATTCCTATGGCGGCATGGTCGCCACCGGCGTCGCCGACCGCGCGCGGGCGCGCATCGCCCAGCTTATCTATCTCGATGCTTTTGCACCCAATGACGGCGACAGCCTGCTCGATCTGCTGCCGCCGGCGTCGCGCGCCCAACGTCAGCCGGGCGCGGACGGTTGGCGGATTCCGCCAGGTCCGATGCCGCCCGACACCCCGCCGGAAGACGTCGCCTGGTGCGCGCCGCGGCGGCAGCCGACGCCGGCCAAGACATTCTCCCAGAAGCTGCACTTGCAGAACGGGCCGCTGACGCTGGCGCGCCAATACATCTATTGCACGCGCCATCCGCCCGACGACCGCTTCCGGCGCTTCTATGAACGTGCCAAGCGCGATGGCTGGGGCACCCATAAGCTCGACTCTAGCCACAATCCGCATATCACCTGTCCGGACGCGCTGGCGGAATTACTTGACCGACTTGCCGGATAGAATTTGCGGCCAATTCTTTTACACCTGCCGCGCATGACGTGCTGCAACATCAAAGGTAATCCCCATGCCCGACCTCACGCTCTATCACGCCGCGCCGTCACGCTCGTCCATCGTGCTGTGGATGCTGGAGGAACTTGGCGAGCCCTATGAGATCAAGCTGATCAAGCTGAGCGCGGGCGACAACATGAAGCCCGACTATCTCGCCATCAATCCCATGGGCAAGGTGCCGGCGCTAAAACACGGCGACACCATCATCACCGAGGTGGCGGCGATCTGCACTTATCTCGCCGACGCGTTTCCGGAAAAGAAACTCAACATACCGATCGGCACGCCGCGCCGCGGCGTCTATCTCAAATGGCTGTTCTTCGGACCGGGCTGCATGGAGCCGGCGGTGATCGACCGCGCTGCCCCGCGCAAGGAAGAGGCGCGGCGCGGTATGCTCGGCTACGGCGATTTCGACACCACCATGAACGTCGTGGCCAAGGCGGTGGAAAAGGGGCCGTGGCTGATGGGCGAGCAATTCACCGCCGCCGACGTTGTGATCGGCAGCCAAATCCGCTGGGGCATGATGTTCAAGATGCTGCCGGAGCGGAAGGAATTTGCCGACTACTCGGCGCGCATCGCCGCGCGCCCGGCAGCACAGCGCGCCGAGACCAAGGACAAGGAGATGAGCGCGGCGGCGTGAGTTTCTTGCATGAAATCGTGGCGCTCGATCGTCACTCCGGATTCGGCGCCAGGGTCGGAAATTTCACATTTCATCTCTATTCACTCGTGAGCGTAATGCCGTTGAGGACTTTATCGAGCGCATCGGACTCGACGGCATTCATCCCGGGCTGCGTCACGGTCCACACCTGCGCCCAGGTATTCGGCTCGAGACGGAAGATCATGATCTTCGCCTTGCGCGCGAAACCGTGTTCTGCGGGCATCATGCCGGAAAACGCCGTCCCCCTGTAGATGGCCGCGCCGTTCGAACCCGTCACCCGCGCGCGGCCCTCGTTATCGATATGCTCGATCCCGACAGTCTTGGCGACTTCGTCGGCAACGGCGCGATCCGGCTGGTTGCGCAATTTGTCGTCCACCACGATGCCGAGATAGATCATCGCGTGTTGAAAGGGCGGCACCACGAGCAGCCCGCCGCGCGTGTCCACTTTAGTATTCCAGCCTTTCGGCAGCTCGACGCGGAAGGCATGCTTTCCCGTCTTCGGGAATCGAAACGCGTCGGCATGTGCGGCCAGCCCGCCGGCCGTCACGCCGATCATGATACATAGAAGCACGACGAGACGGCGCATCCTAAACCCCGCGTGATCGCACTCGTCATGATCTTCAGTTTTATGGGGCATGTCCATTGCGTTCGCGGGGCTGGCAACATACCGCCCCCCGCGCATAACAAATTAATACGCGCGGGCGCGGCCTTGTGCCCTCGCTCGCCAGAGCCTGACGATCCGGACTGTTTACGCGACCAACAACGACGGAAAGAACTCTTCCAATATCTGACTATCGAGTTTCGAGTCGGCATCGGGCGGCGCCAACGCTTCGGTTTCGAACCGATTGCCGCACCGCGTACAGGACCAGAGGTTGAGAACGACCCCTTCCTCGCTGAAGTACTCTGCCCATTCCGGGGCGATCAGCGCTTCGCCGCACTTGTCGCAGATCGTCTCATGAGCGGAACCACGCATAGATGCTACCGTCGTCATGGCGACCTCCTTGGTTTTATCGTTTCTTGCCGCTTTGAGAGCGGGACATTTTTGAATTGTTGCAGTCGGGTTTCTTGCCTCCATACTGACTTTGGCTCGAACAACCGAAAGGATACTCTCGGAGCGGGGGGCTATGCCGAGAGCATCCTACTCGACTCTTACGCTGAAGAAAGCTCCGAAGCTCGTCGCCCGAGAGCTTCCTCACAAGCTACCGCTAGCAGAATATTGTCTTGCGGCATTGACCCAAATCAGACAGCGCTGCTGACCGTTTCCAAGCTTGGCTGCTATCCTTTCGCCCATGCCCAGGCTTATCATCATCTCCGGCGGGCAGACCGGCGTCGACCGCGCGGCGCTTGATGCGGCGATTGCGCGCGGCTTGGCCTATGGCGGCTGGTGCCCGCAGGGCGGCTGGGCCGAGGACATGCCCGCACCGCCCGGGCTGCTGGCGAAATATCCGCACTTACGCGAGACGCCGCGCGCCGATCCGGCGCAGCGCACCGAATGGAACGTGCGCGATGCCGACGCTAGCCTGATCCTGGTCGACGCCGGCGGCGTGGCGGCATCTGGCGGCACCGAATTGGCGCAAGCGTTGGCGGCGCAATACCGCAAGCCACTGCTGGTGCTGGATGTTTCCGCGCCCGACGCGGCAGCCCGCGCGCGCGCCTGGCTCACCGGACTGCTGGCCACGCATATCGATGAGACGCCGTTCCGGCTCGCCATCGGCGGCCCGCGCGAAAGCGAGGCGCCGGGGATCTATGAGCGGGCGCGGGCCCTGGTCGGCGGCCTGCTCGACGCGCTGGCGCCGGGCTGACGGCCTGGTGCGGCGCGGCGCGCCAAGCCGTGCTAGCATGGCCGCGCAATCGTGTTCCGGCAGTCGGTGCAACAGGGGAGTGTCATGATTCGTTTGATGCCATCGTGTCATGCGGCGACCGTCGCGGCCGCGGGCTTGGCGCTCGCCTTGGCGTCCTTCGCGCTCGTCACGCCGGCCGCCGCGCAGATGAGCCAGCGCCAGATCATGCAGATGCTCGGCCCGATGATGCAGGACGAGAACTTCAACGAGGAGCTCGAGGACTTTGCCGAGGAGCACGATCTCGATCCCAACATGTTGCGCGCCATGATGGCGAAGCAGATGGGCAAGCGCGGCATGAGCAAGCAGCTGCAAAAGCAGATGCAGCAGAAGAAGCCCGACAACGATTGAGCATGCGCCGTCACTACCGCGCCGCGCTCAAGGGCGCGCGCGCGGCGGCGCGCACCAGGCCGATCCAGCTCTCGATGGCGGCGATTTCGCCGGGCGCGTGCATGCGCACCACCTCGTAGCTGACTCCGTCTCGCTTGCCCATGAGCATGGCGGCGGCGCCGAAGCGGGCCTCTTCCGGCACCAGCGGGGCGTAGCGCGCGAGGCAATCGTCTGCATTCTGCTTGCACGCTTTTGCGCGGCGGCAGCTCGCCTTGCCGCACAGGCCCAAGAGGCAGAGCAGGTTGCTCGCGGCGCGCAGGTCGGCGGTGAGGGTGGGGGCGTTAGCTTCGTCGATTTTGTCGGTGTTCATTGGTTGTCTTTTCGTTTGTGCGTTGAAGCGTTGGGCTCATCCCTCTCCGTTCGTGCCCGCGAAAGCGGGCATCCAGAGCCAAAAGCAAATGCCGTGCGGTTTTGCTCTGGGTCCCCGCTTGCGCGGGGACGAACGGACAAAGTCAACGCTCCGCCGCCCCTGTTCTTTGCGGCGCGGGGTACGCCGTAGTCCCTTTCTCGTCCCTCGCTTCGAAAAGCGAGGGGGACGGCGCGCCAATCGGCGCAGCCAGTCTGTCTGTGCGCGCGGCCTTTTCGGACCGCGCGGCGCCTCTCGGCGCGCCGTCTCGGCGTTTTCCTTCGGCGCCGGGCCGCGCTTTCGGCGCCGGCTCATGGCGTGCCGAACGGGTTACCCCCTCCGGCCGGCCGAGCCGGCGACCGTCAGCGAGCTCCTCGCGGGGGGTCCTAGTGCCCCGGGCGGAGCCCGGCGCCGCCCGGGAGCGTGCCCTGCGAAGGCACGCGCGCGGGCGCCGGTCCGAACCCCACGAGCCGGCGCAACCGGTTCATGGCCCCTCAGGGGGGTTCGGGCGCGTAAACCCTAAGCCCGGTTCGCGGGGGCGGGGATAAGTTCTCACGGAAATGTGATTTTAGTCCTAGGGCGGCCCGCCGCGCGCGGCGCGGCGGCCGGAAGGACTTTTCTAAGACAATTCCGCTTTGATGGGGCGTGTTTGCGTGGAGGCGTCCCATGCCGGCGAAACCGTTTTTTGCGTCCTCAGCCGCCGCGTTGCTGGCGGTCGTAGGCTTCGCGGTCTGGGCCGTATTTTCCACGCTGCCGCTCCTCACCGGGGCTCCGGGCATTCGCGAGGCCTGGGACACCAATGCTTATTGGTCGCTCGGCCTGCCGGTGCTGATGCTGTCGGTAGCGGCGGCCGGCGCGCTCAGCGCGGAGTCGCCGTGGCGCCTGGCAGCCGGAGCGGTGGCCGGACATTTTCTCGGCGTGCTGTTGATCGCAAAGTCCGGCACCAGTTTCGGCCTGTTGCCGCTGACGCTTGTTTTCGTCGGCGTGCCGATGTTCGGCATATTCGCCGGCTTCGGCTGGGCCGGGCGCGGCCTGCGGCGGGCTCGTGCGGGCGGTGGACACGGCGTGAGTTGATATGACCCGGCATCCGGAGCACGAGTCGGCCGGTGTCGCTCCCGCCCGCTAGACCCGCCCCTCGTCCGGGATGTTGAGCAGCGTGCCGCAGGCCTTGCAGTGCACGGCGTCGGCATCGTGCCGCTTGAGGCCGCAGCGCGGGCAGGTGAAGCGCACCTTGGCCGGGCTGATGAGCGCGCGCGCGAGATTAAAGAACAGCGTGACGCCGAAGATCATGATCACCACCGAGAGCAGGCGGCCGAGCGTGCCCGGCAGCGTGATATCGCCGAAGCCGGTGGTGGTAAGTGCGGTGACGGTGAAATAGAGCGCGTCGGCGTAATTGTGGATGTGCGGATTGCCGTAGTGCTGGGTCTCGTAGACCGCGCCGGTGGTGACGAAAACGAAAACGGCGAGATTGGTGACCGCGAAGATCACCTCCTCGTGGCGGCGGAAGAAGCGGCTGTCGGCGCGCAGCTGCGCCAGCAGGTGATAGGTGCGCAACAGCCGCAGCGTGCGCAGGATGCGCAGGAAGGCGAAGCCTTCGCCGACCAGGGGCGCGAGGAAGGAGATGATGGCGGCCACGTCGGCCCAGGTCGCTGGATGCACGAGCTCGCGCCAGGGCGCGCGCGCGATCGCCATGCGTGCGGCGAAATCGGCGAGGATCAGGAGGCCGAAGACGACATCGAGCGTCTCGACCAGCGGCGGGCGCGGCAGGAACGAAGTGATCACGATGAACAGGATCGTGACCATGTCGAACACGAGCAGGCCGTAGCGGAAGCGCCGGCCGCGCGGCGTATCGGCCTCGTACAGACGGCGCAAGCCGCGCTGCCAGGACGCGCCGTTGCGCCCGGCCGCGGTGCGACTGCGCTTTGCTTTCGGTCTGGCCACGGCGGCTGCCCCCGGTTCGGCGGCTGTTATAGCAGCCGACCGGCGGCGCCGCGCCAGCTCGCGAACAGCCGGCCGTCAGGAGGCGCGGCGTAGCGCATCGCCGCCGCCGCGCAAGGTGTCGAGAATGGCGAGCGCGCGCGCCAGCGAGAACTCCCGCGTCTTGGCGTCGTAAGCCTCGCCCGCCAGCGGCATCATGTAGCCGTGCTTGATGCCGGGGAAGATGTGCACCTCGACATTGCGCATGCGCGCCGGCACCGCGCGGTAG
>CAYLMY010000046.1:0-17759 GCA_964384635.1 uncultured Undibacter sp. | reverse complement strand
CCAGAAACGGCCCGCAGGGATGGATTTCGCCGCCAGCCGCGCTAGCATCCCCGGCCAAACTCCAAAAAGCCGCCCGAACCCAAGCATGGCCGACCAAATCCGCTACGATCTCCTGACCCAGCAGGCGCTGCGCGGCGTGGTGCGCAACGTGCTCGCCGACGCCGCCAAAAAGGGCCTGCCGGGCGAGCATCATTTCTTCATCTCATTCGACACCCACGCCGACGGCGTGCGTATTTCCGACCGGTTGCTCGCGCAATATCCGGAGGAAATGACCATCATCCTGCAGCACCAGTTCTGGGATCTGAAGGTGGCCGAAGACGAATTTGAGGTCGGCCTGTCGTTCGGCGGCATTCCAGAGAAGCTGACGGTGCCGTTCGAGGCCATCAACGGCTTCTTCGATCCGTCCGTACAGTTCGGCCTACAATTCGAGGAAGTCACCGAGGGCGAGGAAGCCCAGCCGGCGCCCACCGTTACCCAGGACAAAGCGGCAGGCAAAAGGCCGCGCCCAGCCCCGCCGGCGGTCGCAGCGCCCAAAAAAGAAACGACCACAACGGCTGCCGAGCCAAAGCCCGACAAGCCCGCCGCCGGCGGCGGCGGCGAAGTCGTCCGCCTTGACCGTTTCCGTAAGAAATAGATGGTAAAAGCGCGCAAAACCCGCGCCAAATCACGCGCCAAGACGCGCCGCAAGACCCGCGTCGAAAGCGACGCCTTCGGCCCGCTCGATATCCCCGCCGACAAGCTCTGGGGCGCGCAGACCCAGCGCTCGCTGCACAATTTCCGCATCGGCAGCGAGCGCATGCCAATCGAGATCGTGCGCGCGCTCGGCCTGATCAAGCGCGCCGCCGCCGAGGTCAACCGCGATCTCGGCTCGCTCGACCGCAAGCGCGCCAGCGCCATCATCGCCGCTGCGCAAGACATCGCCGACGGCAAGTTGGACGCGCATTTTCCGCTGCTGGTGTGGCAGACCGGCTCCGGCACCCAGAGCAACATGAACGTCAACGAGGTGATCGCCAACGCCGCCAATGTGGCACTCGGCGGCGAGCTCGGCTCGAAAATGCCGGTGCATCCCAATGACCATGTGAATATGAGCCAGTCGTCCAACGACGCGATCCCGACCGCCATGCACATCGCGGCCGCCATGGCGATCGCCGGCCATTTGCTGCCGGCGCTCAAGCACTTGCAGAGCGCGCTCGACAAGAAGTCAAAAGAATTTGCCAAGATCATCAAGATCGGCCGCACCCACACCATGGATGCGACGCCGATCACCTTGGGCCAGGAATTTTCCGGCTATGCCGCGCAGGTCAAATCGGCCATCGCGCGGCTCAAGCTGACGCAAGCCGAACTTTATCCCCTCGCCCAAGGCGGCACCGCGGTCGGCACAGGCTTGAATTCCAAACCGCAATTCACCGAGGCCTTTGCCCGCCGCATCGCCAAGCTCACCAAACTGCCCTTCATCAGCGCGCCCAACAAGTTCGAGCACATGGCGGCGCACGATGCCTATGTGTTCGTTCACGGCGCCATCAATGCCGCCGCCACCGCGCTGTTCAAGATCGCCAACGATATTCGGCTGCTCGGCTCCGGCCCGCGCTCGGGACTCGGCGAATTGATCCTGCCGAGCAACGAGCTCGGCTCCTCGATCATGCCGGGCAAGACCAATCCGACCCAGAGCGAGGCGCTCACCATGGTGTGCGTGCAGGTATTCGGCAACCACACCACCATCACGGTCGCCGGCAGCCAAGGCCATTTCGAGCTCAACGTGTTCAAACCGGTGCTCGCCTATAGCATGATGCAATCGATCCGCCTGCTCGGCGACGCGGCGCAATCGTTCACCGACAATTGCGTGGTCGGCATCAAGGCCAACGAGGCCCGCATCGGCGAATTGATGCAGCGCTCGCTGATGCTGGTCACCGCGCTCTCCCCGCATATCGGCTACGATAAGGCTGCGCAGGTCGCCAAAGCCGCACACGCCAACGGCACGACGCTGCGCGAGGAAGCGGTGCGGCTCGGCTTCGTCACGGCAGCCGAATTCGACCGCCTCGTACGTCCGGAAAAAATGACCCGCCCCGGCTAAGAGCCCGGGATTTCAGACGGATTCAACCGCACAACTTGCCGGATATTGCGGCAACTAAAAACAGTATCCGCTGAAGAAATAATTCCACTAGTGAACTAATGTTAGGCTCAGTTGCAGAGAACGCTCGGTACGCTTTTACCTTGCGCTGTTTTATTTTCATATCGCGAGAAAATTTCTCATCGATCAATTGCTCGGTGATTTATAAAACATCATAGCAATTCTTTGCGGCCGAAAAATATACCTTGGATTATTCGGTCGGCCGCGCGAAATACAGCAAGTCTATCGAGTGTATTCGCCGGCCAACTGTACGAAAACTAGTGTATTTAACAGATCAGTATTGGACAATTTCGTGCGGCCCTCGCAGAATAGCTTTGCAATTTCGCCAGGCAAAAATCCAAGGCGGAATTGCACTTTCGAGTGCCAAATTTGGCCGAGGGGGCCGGGGCGTACATGTACTTTTGTTATCGAAGCCAAAAATGGCCGAATTGATCAATCTTCGCTCGGCCCGCAAACACGCCAAGCGCCTGCAGGACGAAGAGCGCGCACAGAGCAATCGCCTTGCCCACGGTCAGCCCAAATATCTGCGCAAACGCGACGCCGCCGAACGGGCAAAAGCCGACCGGGATCTCGATCGGCACTTAATCGAAATAATAAAAAAGGGAGACGCCCGATGAGTTCGCCGGTTGTCAAACGCTCGATCGTAATTGCCGGTCACAAAACGAGCGTCAGTCTGGAAGACGCATTCTGGCAGGCCCTAAAGCAAATCGCCACCGACCGGGAGATGACGCTCTCCGACCTGGTGGGCACGATCGATACCGATCGCCACCATGGCAACCTATCGTCGGCGATCCGCCTGTTCGTACTCGACCACTACCGTGCGCAGACCAATGAAAATTCCGCGCGCACGTTGAGCGGCGCACGCACGACGTCTTCAGTTCTGCCGGCCGACTGCTGAGGCCTCGGGCCTGACCGCGCCGCCGGGCACAGGCAACGGGCCGATCTCGACCGGCGCCGGCAATGCCGGCGCGCGGCGGCGCTTCGGTGCCGGGACCGAGGGGCGCCTCGGCGGAAGCACAAGCTCGATGCGCGGCGCTGCCGCGGTTTCGCTTTTCAGCGCGGGCGACGGCACACTGCCGACCGGCGCCGGGGCCGGCGCGCTCCTGGGCGCCAAATCGCTTTTCGGCAGTTGTCCACTCTTCGGCGTTGGTGGCAGCGCGCTCGGTTGCGGCGACGCGCGTTCAATTTCTCGCAACTGCTTCGCCTGGTTTTCCACCGCCCGCAATGTGAGCCAACCGGTCAAGGCGGAGACATCGATGCTGCGCACAGACGCCGTCACCGGCCCCTTCAGCGCCATGAAGATGTCGGGCCGGGACCCGGCCTGCTCGCCTGATCCCAAGAGCACGAGCCGGGCATCGATCGAACCGTCAGTCAGATCAAGATTGCCGGCGAGCGACAGCTGAGCGTCACCGCTGTCGGCGCTGAATTTGATCAAGCGCGCCTGCCCGGCGCTGACGGCAATAGTTCCTTCCGCGCGTTTGACCGAAAGCCTGCCGCTTTCCAGCGCCTTGCCGACCACATCTGAGATGCGCACCGCGTCGATCGCCAGTCCCTGGTCGACGGCATGGGTGACGGCATCGAAGGCGCGCGGATCGAGGCCGGCCAATTGGGCATCGGTGAGCGTGAACTTACCCGACCCGCTCAACGAGCCGATCAGCGCGACCGGGCTCAAGCCGTTGCCTTCGGTCTCGCCTGAAAACGTCAGCGTCCCTGTCACCGCCGGCCGCGCACCGGAGGCCAGCAAGCCCGCTGCATCGACCCCGGTAAGCGCGAGCTTGGCATGCGCGGTCAGGCCGTCGGTGGCGGCACGGAACGACAGCCCGCCACTGAGCCGTCCGCCGGCCACATCGCCGGTCATGTCGTCGAATGAAAATTTGTCCTTGCCGAGATTGAGCGTCGCGTTGAATTCGCGCGCGGTAAGCTGCGGCAGCAGGTCGAACCGCCGTGCCTTGATCGTGACCTTGCCCGCATAGTCGCCGAACACCCCGGCGCCGAAAGGCTCGCTCGACCAGCTCCAGACCGCGCTTTTGCCCGCGGCCGGCGGTGGCATCCCGATGACCGCGGCCAAGAGGCCCGCGCCGTCGACATGATCGGCCTCGATGTCGCCTTGCAGGCGATGCGGCGTTGCCAGCGTGAGCCTCAGTTTTCCGCGCAGGTTTGCGCCGGCGACGACAGCGTCGATATCGCTCAGCAAAACATCCTGGCCGGCAAACGCAACACTACCGGAGAAAGCGACCGGCAACGCACCGCCTGCGGCTCCGCGCAAGGGCGCGGCGTCCGCGCGCATGATCGCCGCACGCAGAACGGCGGAAGGATGATCGCCAAACGGACGGGCGATGCCGCTGGCATCGGCCGCGAGACCGCCGGCGCTCAGCTTGCCGTCGACATGCCAATCGCCGCGCAAGGGTCCGTTGGCGTCGAGCGTCAATGCGCCCGGACCGGCCGCCACCGCCACCACGCGGTCGAGGCCAAGCATGGTCACCAGCGCCTTGCCATCGTCGGCGGTGAGCTTGCCGGCAAGATGGATGTCGCCGGCCTTGAAAGTCATTAGATCGGCATTGGTCTCGCCGTTGAATACGAGATGCGCCTTGCCGAGGCTGCCGACGACGGCGAATTTGGCCTGCGCCGTCGGTGAGGCACCTTCCATGGTCAGCATGGCGTGCAGCTTGGCCGGCGCCATGGCCGACGCACCGCGCTGAAGCACCTGCGTCGTCTCCGGCGCAAAGCGCGCCAGCAGAGCCATGACCGGCGCCATGTCCGGCGCATCGAGATCGACGTGTACGCTGCCCTGGGGTGGCGACGATGCAGTGTCGATGCGCCCGCTCGCAGAAAAGGCGGCACCACCGAGATCGGCTACCGACAGCTTGTCGATCTGCAGTCCGTCGGTATCGACCTTCAGCCGCGCGCTTAACTCGCGCGCATCGAAGCCGGCTATGGTGGCATGGCCGATATCGGCGGCGATGGTCATGTCGTGCGGCCGCTCGATATGGGAACCGGCCAGCAGCGCTTTGCCGAAGCCCAACGCCGTGTCGATATCGAGCTCCGGCGCATGAAGCGCGGCATCGAGCCGCGCCGGGCGGGTGCCCGCTGCGAAGGCATAGGCGAAGCGTCCGGTGACGGTCTTGCGTTCGAATTCGGCATTGAGGCGCTCGACCGCGATCCGGTCGCTGGCGAGCATGAGTTGGCCGCGCAAGCTGAGCGGCTTGAGGTCGCCTGTCTTGGCGCCGGTGCGCCCTTCCAACCAGGCGGCCAAGGCCTTCGGGTTGTTGGCCTTGATCTCGGCCGGGCCGGTGAAGGCGACGCGGTCGTCACTGACCGCGAGGTGCCCACTCACGAGAACCTGGGTGAAGCCGGGCGCGCGAAACTCAAAGCGATCCAGATTCCAGCCTTGGGCGCCGGTGCTGATGTCGCCGCGCAAATTCTGCACGGTGTCGCCGCCGAGCGTGACCTGGTCGATGCCGATGCCGATCTGGATCGGGATGGCGGGTCGGAAGGCACCGCCGACCAGTTGCGCCAGCTTGCCGATGGCGGCAGCGGGCGGAGCTTGCGCGCCTTCGCCTCCGAGCGTGCGATCGAGATCGATCTGCCGTCCCGACAGCACGCCATCGAAGCGCGGCCGTTTGCCGAACTTGAAATCGGCAGCGCCGGTGAGCTTGAAGCCGCGGTCCTCTGAGCCGTAGTCAAATTCGAAATTCTGCATTAGCGCCGATGCCGCCGTGACTTTGAGCTTGCCGCTCACGCGCCAGGGCTCGCTCAGCTTGCCGGTGCTGCGCGAGGCGATAGCGACCGGCCGCGTCAGGCTCAAGCTGCCGTCGAAACCCGGCTTGCCGCTTCCGAGCGCCAACATGCCGTCGGCTTCGACGCTGAGCGGGCGGCTGACCGGATCGACATTGACATGAACCTTGAGCTTGCCGTCGTCGCCGTAGCGGCCGGCGGTGATGCGGAACGGATAGAGATCGCCGCCGACGCTGGTGGCACCTTCGCCGTTGAGAGGTCCCAGCAGCGAGCGTGCTTCGCCGTTGAACCACAGCCTATCAAGCGTGACGCTGGCGCCGTTGGCGGCGTCAGTGAGCGTCAGCTTGCCGTCCTGGATATTAAGGCGATCGATCGCCAGCGCGTCGGGATTGAAGCGGACTGCCAGGCTCGGTACCTGCACGTGACCGGAAGCGTCGAGGCCGATGCGCAATTGCGGGCCGACCAGGCGCAACTCGGCGGCGCGCCATTCGCCACGCATGAGAGGGCCGAGGGCGAATTCGATGTTGAGCGAACGAGCGCGCACCTCATCCCCGCCGCCGCGGCCGATCTCGATGTCATGCAAGGTCAGTTGCGGCGACGGCAGCAGGCGCGCGTCGATCGAGCCGGTCACGCGCACGTCGAGGCCGATGAGATGGCTCGCCTCCGTTTCGAGCGCCGCGCGATAGCCGCCCCAATCGATCAGCAGCGGACCGACCAGCGCCGCCACCAGCGCCAGGATGATCGCTATTGCCAATCCGAGAAGGGTGGTCTGCAACGCCAACTCCGCAGCCAGTGCGCAACGGTCCGCGCCTCAGGCCCAATATGCTGAAATCTACGCTATTTTTGCCGGTTCTTGGCGGCAAATATGTGTCACCGGCTGCCTCACGCCACTTCACGACAGCGCGACGATCTTGCCCGGATTCATGATGTTTTGCGGGTCGAGCGCGCGCTTGATCGCCGCCATGGCGGCGAGCGCCGCCGCACCATGTTCGGCCAGCAGATATTTCATCTTGCCCTGCCCCACGCCGTGCTCGCCAGTGCAGGTGCCATCCATCGACAAGGCCAATTCCACCAGCCGCTCCATCAGCAGATGGGCGCGGCGAACCTCGTCATCGTCGGCGAGATCGACCAGCAGGCTGAGGTGGAAATTGCCGTCACCGACATGGCCGAGGATGGGCGCGACCAAGTTGAGCTCGGCGATTTCACGTTGGGTCGCGGTGACGCACTCGGCCAGCCGCGAAATCGGCACGCAGACGTCAGTGGCAAAGGCTGACGCGCCCGGCCGCAGGCGGCGGGCGGCAAGGTAGCCGTCATGACGGGCTTGCCAAAGCCGGCTGCGATCTTCTGCCTTGGTCGCCCATTCAAACGGACCGCCGCCGAGATCGGCAACGATCTCACCGAAGCGCTCGGACTGCTCGGCAACGCTTGCCTCGGTGCCGTGAAACTCGACGAACAGCGTGGGCACTTCCGGCAGCGTAAGCTTGGAATAGGCGTTGCAGGCCTTGATCTGCAGTGCGTCAAGCAATTCGATGCGCGCCACCGGAATGCCGGATTGGATGGTGAGGATGGTCGCCTTGCAGGCCGCATCGACCGACGGGAACGGACAGACACCGGAGGCAATCGCTTCCGGAATGCCGGAGAGCTTGAGCGTCAGCTCGGTGATGACGCCGAGCGTGCCCTCGGAGCCGACCATCAGCCGGGTCAGGTCGTAGCCGGCCGACGACTTCTTGGCGCGGCGCGAAGTGGTCATCAGCGCGCCGTCCGCCATCACCACTTTCATCGCCAACACGTTGTCCTTCATTGTGCCGTAGCGCACCGCATTGGTGCCGGAGCAGCGCGTTGCCGCCATGCCGCCGAGTGAAGCATCGGCGCCGGGGTCGATCGGAAAGAACAAGCCGCTGTCGCGCAAATGCTCGTTGAGCGCCTTGCGGGTGACGCCCGGCTCGATCACGCAGTCGAGATCCTCGCCGTGCACGGCCAACACCCTGTTCATGTCGCGGAAATCGACCGACACGCCGCCGAGCGGCGCATTGACGTGGCCTTCCAGCGAAGTGCCGGTGCCGAAGGCGATGATCGGCGCCCCGTGGGCGGCGCAGATGCGCACGATGTGCTGCACGTCCTCGGTCGTTTGCGGAAACACCACCGCATCGGGCGGCTGGTTCGGCACCCAGGTGAGCGTGTTGGCATGCTGCTCGCGCACCGCCTGCGAGGTGACCAGTCGGTTGCCGAAGGCAGCGGTCAGCTCCGCGATCGCCTTCTGAATGGCGGTCGGGTCGCGGTGATTTTCGGCGGCGGCGTCAGCCAGGGCCATAAAAAAATCCTCTGCTACGTCCCTGGGGCGAACGTTAGCAGAGGAGGTCGCGGAGGTGAAACAGGCCGGCTGCGTCGGCCCTTCAGCGAACGAGCGAGGCCGCAACGACAAGACCCCACAGCATCAGCGCGCCGCCGGCGACGTGACCAAGCCGCCAGCGCGCCGGCACCACTTTTTCGCCGAGCACGAACAGCGTGAGCGCCGCCATCCAGACAAGGTTCATGGCGCCGACCACGAACATTACCGCCATCAGCGCCCAGCAGCAGCCGACGCAATAGCTGCCGTGCTTGAGCCCCAGCACCAGAGCGCCGGCCTTGCCGTCGCGCCATTCGGCGAGAAAGAAGGCGAGCGGCGTGCGGCATTTGGTCAGGCACGCATCTTTGAGTGAGGTGAATTGAAAGGCTCCCGCAGCCAGAAGAATGACGGCGCTGAGCGCCACGCTGGCGCTTTGCAGCATCGGGGTGAGCAGCGCCGCCCGCGCCAGGGCCACCTGCCCCGCCGCAGCCACGGCCGCGTAGCCGGTCCAGGCCGCGACATAGCCAGCGGCGAACAAGGCGGTTGATGATGTTGAACCGGTGTGCACGCTACGCCGGCGCGCCAGATTGCCGAACACGGTGGCCGCCGGCAGCGCGGTCGGCAACATCATCGCCACCATCATGACGCTCCACATCGTGAAGGCGGCAAGGAGTTGCTCCGGCAGTCCAGGCGCCATCGCCGGCATCGTCGCCGGCATGGCCATATGCGACATGCCGGCATTCATGCGCACCAGATAGAGCCAGCTCAACGCGGCCACCGCGCCGAGACCGCCGACGGCGAAGAGACGGCCGCGCCATCTCCGCGCGTCGGTTTGCATGTTGGCTTGCTGCATGCCGCTCACGCCGAATAGGCGAAGTCGGACAGGAAGCCGTTGCGCCCCGAAAGCTTCCAGTCCATCCCGAAGTCGGAGAAGGTGAAATGCTTGGAGCGGCCCACCGTCGCCGGCGTGCCGGGCGCGATGCAGAGCGGGTGGTTGTCGACGGTGATTGGCTTGCCGCCCTGGCCTTCGAGCACCTCGATCTCGGCCTCGGCGATGCCCGGGATCGTCAGGCTCGCCTGCTTGCCGTTGGCCTTGTACTTCATGGGCACGTTCTTCGCGCCGACGATCTCGCCGATGAACGAGGCCAACATGGCCGGATGCCCGCCGGCCTTGCCACCGAAGATGGCGTGCAGCGCGTCGTTCTGCGCGGCACTCGCCTTGTCGTCGAAATAAGCGGCTGCCTTCCATTTCGTCTGCATCATGTGGCCGGGCGCGTGCACCGCCAACGCCACGTTGAGCCCGTCGAGCTTGACGTCGCCGTATTGGCCCTTGTCGATGTGCCAGGCGACCAGCACGGTGCAGTCGCCTTCCGTCGGCGGACTGGTGAATACGCAAGGGCAGGCCGCTTCACAGTTGCATGTCTCGAAATAGGTCCCGCTGAGATTCCATTGAGTCATACTGTCCTCCTTAATGTGAATGTGCACCGCTAGCTGGCTCGCTAGCAGATGTGTCCCGCTCCGCCAGGCGATCAAGGCCGGCCGCGCGAAGCACGTGAGCCGCGATCATGTCGCTCACGAGCTCGGCATGGCTGAACGGACCCATATGCCCGGCGTTGGAGATTTCCTCGATCACCGCATCGCGCATGATCGAAAACAGCTTTTGCACGATCAGCGCAGTCGGCTCTGGCGCCAGTGCGCCCCGCATCAGCAAGACGGGAAATGCCATTCGACGGAAAGCAGCGAGCGGCGCCGGCTCCTCGACCAAGGCGCTGAATTCGAGCGGAGCTTTCGGGATATATCTGACAAGTTCGGTCCGGGATTCCGGCGTCATTCCGGTCCAAGTCCCTTCGCCGTTCCAGTAGTCGACGAAGCGACGCGCGGCCGCCTGGTAGTCTCCGGCAGTCACGTCACGCGAAACACCGCTGGCAACTGAAAGAATCTGCTCCAGTGCCGTCCGTCCGTCCGGATCCATCGACCGGAGGACGTGAAACGCGGTCGGCTCGTAGAGCGACAGACTGGCGATGCGTTCCGACCGCTCGCGCGCGACGCGTAGCGCGACGCCGCCGCCATATGAATGGCCGACTAGGTGAACAGCTCCATTCTGCGCGTCGACGATGTCGAGGATGCGTGCCGCCTCGTCCGCCAAACAGAAGCGATGATTTCCGCTCCACGGTCGAGTAGCGCCGCAGCCGATATGATCGGGCGCGATCAGCGTGCAACGATCGCCCAGAGCCGAGACCAGCTTATTCCATTGCCGTCCCGAGCTGCCGGAACAATGCAGCGCAATGACCGTAGGCTTTGTGCCGGCCGCACCGACGCCCCTTGATGAGGCGATCTCGAACATTTGCTGCATGCCGCTCCTCGTGGGCCCGTTGCGGGCCATGCAATTTCACGCGGCGGCTATGCCACCCGGCGATGCAATAGACTTTGAGCCGAGCTTGTTTTGCTCTTGAGGAAGCCTTGATTCCTCTTTAGACGGGCCGGCTAAAGCTTCCGGCAGCCGATGCGGGGCGGTAAGGTGCTGTATTTGTTTGATGATTTTGCTCTCGACGAAGAGCGCCGTGAGCTGCGCACGAACGGCACAATCGTTCGCATCGAGCCGCAAGTGTTCGATCTGTTGGTTTTTCTGATCGAAAACCGCGACCGCGTGGTCAGCAAAGACGACCTCATCGCTTCCGTGTGGAGCGGCCGCGTCGTCTCGGATTCAACCTTGGACAGCCGCGTCAATGCTGCACGCAAGGCGTTGGCCGATAGCGGTAAGGAGCAGCGCCTAATCCGAACGATCGCCCGCAAAGGGTTTCGATTCGTCGGCGAGCTGCGCAACGAAACCCGCGCCGCGCGTAGCGAATCTAATGGTCTGCCCGCCCAGGATACCGACCGCTCGCCGCCGCTCAACACCGATCGCCCGTCGATCGCCGTGCTGCCCTTCGTCAATATGAGCGGCGATCCCGAGCAGGATTATTTTTCCGACGGCATCAGCGAGGACATCATCACCGCGCTGTCCAAGCTGCGCTGGTTTTTGGTGATCGCGCGCAACTCCTCATTCATTTACAAGGGCAAGTCGGTGCACCTGAAGCAGATCGCCGACGAACTCGGCGTCGGATACGTGGTCGAAGGCAGCGTGCGCAAATCCGGCGACCGGGTGCGCATCACCGCCCAGCTCAACGATGTCGCCACCGGCAGCCATCTCTGGGCCGAACGCTACGACCGCGGCTTGGCCGACGTGTTCGCGGTGCAGGACGAGATCACCGAGGCCATTGTGGCGGCGATCGAGCCGCAGCTTTATGCCGCGGAAAATTTTCGCGCCCAGCGCAAGGCGCCGGACAGCCTCGACGCTTGGGACCTGGTAATGCGCGCGCTGTCGCATTTTTGGCACGTGACACGGCAGGATAATGTCGTCGCCCAGGCTCTGCTCGAAAAGGCGATCAGCATCGATCCTAACTACGGCCAGGCGCTCGGTGTATTGGCCACCAGCTACATGTTCACCGCCCATATGGGCTGGATGGACATGGCGACCGCCATGGAAATAGCGGAGCGCTCAGCGCTGGCGGCGATCCGCGCCGACAGCGAGGACCCCTGGGCGCATAACGCGCTCGCCCATGTCTATCTGTTCGCGCGCCGGTTTGACGATTCGCTGGCCGAGTTCGAGACGGCGCTGCGGCTCAACCCGAACTTCGCGCTGGCGCAGGGCTATTATGGACTGTCGCTGGCCTACAGCGGCCGCTGGCAAGAGGCCGACAAGGCCGCCCGCCGCGCCATCCGGCTGAGCCCGCGCGACCCCTATCTGGCCGTCTATTACGGCATCATGGCCTATGCCCAGTACATCGCCCGCAACTACTCCGAGGCCATCAAGTTTGCGCGCGAGGCCATCCGCCAGCGCAGCGATTTCGTCGGCGGCCACCGCGTGCTGGTCGCGGCGGCCGGTATGGCGGGCGACGTCGAACTGGCGCAAAGCGCACTGGCCGAGCTCAAGCGCGCGCAGCCGAATATTTCGCTCGCCTGGATCGCGGCCAACATGCCGATCCGGCACGACGCCGAGCGCGAGCATTACCTGGAAGGCTTCCGCCGGGCCGGGCTTGAATAGGCGCTTCGCCGGTGGACGGGCAAATTCCGCTAGCGTAGGTTCGCCCGCATTCCCGTCGCTTAAGCCCCGGAGTTCGCAATGGCCGGCCCCGTCATCGCAGTTACCGAGAATATTTTTCCGACTCTCGACCCGGCCAAGGCCGCGCTGGCGCGGCTCAATCCGACCTTGCGGATGGCGAAAAGCACCAGCGCCGACGACATCCTGGAGGTCGCGCGCGATGCCGACGCCATTCTGGTGACCTACGCCAAGCTGCCGCGCGAGCTGATCATGCAGCTCACCCGCTGCAAGGCGATCGGCCGTTTCGGGCTCGGCGTCGACAATATCGATCTGCCGGCCTGCAAGGAGAAAGGCATCGCCGTCAATTACGTGCCGGACTATTGCATCCGCGAAGTGTCCGACCACGCCGTGGCGCTGCTGCTGGCCCTGATCCGCAAGATCCCGCTGTCCAACAAGGTTGTGCAAGCCGGGCGTTGGGAGATGCCGGTCGTGGTGCCGATCCGGCGTATCGAGGGCACGGTGTTGGGGCTCCTGGGCTTCGGCAATATTCCGCGGCTGGTGGCGCCCAAGGCCAAAGCCTTCGGCATGAAAGTGATCGCCTTCGACCCCTACGCCAAGCCGGAACTATTCAAGAACGCCGGCGTCGAGAGCGTCGATTTCGACACGCTGCTCAAGACCTCCGATTACATCTCCGTGCACGCGCCACACACGCCGCAGACGCGCGGCATGGTGAACGCAGACGCCTTCGCCAAGATGAAGAAGGGCGCCTATATCGTGAACACCGCGCGCGGGCCGCTGATCGACGAGCCGGCCTTGATCGCCGCGCTCGATAGCGGACAAGTCGGCGGCGCGGCGCTCGATGTGGTCGCGGTCGAGCCGCTGGCCAAAGACTCTCCCCTGCTCGGCCGCGACAACGTTATCATCACGCCGCACACCGGATTCTATTCGATCGAGGCGCTCGACGAATTGCAGAGCAAGTGCGCCTCTGACGTGGCGCGCGTGCTCAGCGGCGAGAAGGCGGTGTATCCGATTTCCGCGTGAGGCTATGTTGAATCGCACCGAGCCCGCGCCGGAATTCGCCGCTCCCTTCGTCTCCTCGCTGATGCGGGTCGAGCCGGCATGGATCGACTACAACGGCCATCTCAACATGGCCTATTACAACGTGCTGTTCGACCGCGCGGTGGACAAGGCCTACGAAGCACTCGGAATCGGCCTCGACTACCTCAAGCAGACCCATCACTCGACCTTCACCGCCGAAGCCCATGTGCGTTACTTGCGCGAATTGCACGAGAACGATCCGGTGCGGGTGACGTTCCAGCTGCTCGATTTCGATTCAAAGCGCATCCATTATTTCGAGCAGCTGCTGCATGCCGACGACGGCTGGGTGTCGGCCACGTCCGAGAACATGACCTTACATGTCGACATGGCGTCGAAGAAAGTGGCGCCATTTCCCGACAGCGTGACGCGTTCGCTGGCGGCGATGAAGGCCGCGCACGCGCATCTGCCCGTGCCGGAGGGCGCCGGACGGGGCATCAAGATGCCAGGGAAAAGCTGACGCGCGGTGGACTCGTTGCATTTCGCGTCCCAGGCAAAAGCAAAGTCGCTATTCACCCGTCTTCAAATACGCCGCATGGCAAGAGTCGCACGCGCTGCGCAACGCGGCCATGTGCGTACTAAAATCCGCTTCCCGCTTGGCGCGACTGGCTTTGAATGCAATTCGTGAGGCTGCTGCGGCTTGCCGATAGAAGTCCGCAAAATTCGCCCACAGCGCGGGCGAGGCGAAGGTGTCGCGCGCGGGGTCACGCTTCGCATTCGGCCGCCATTGATTGCTGCTGGGCGGGAAGAGATGGGGAAAAGCCATCAACATGATGGAAATCGTATCGGCATGTTCGGCAGCCCTGGGCAGATCGATGGCCCTGCCGGAATTCACCATCCAATCGATCGCATCCATATGGCTGTCGATCGCGTCCATCAAAATCTTTCGCGCGAAAATCTCGTCCTTAAGGGCGGACGGCACCGCGTCCTGAGAAAATGCGGCGCTGCTCAAAGCACAGAGCAGTCCCGCAAAAGCCGCGAAGCCGCAAACGCCCCGGACAACGCTGGATTCGATGGCAAAATAATTGCTGCGAGAGACTATGCCTGCCTCCCATCAATTTCGGCCGAGCAGCATTGTAAAGCCAACTCGCCTGCCGAAGAATACGATTGATATCCACAACGCGATGGAAAGCAACGCAGCAACCTTGCCCAGCCAAGGAACGGACGATTCTTGATCCCAGTCGGCCGCACGGCGGGCAATAATCAACTCAAAGACCAGCATATTGATGCCGGCAAGCAGGAGCAAAAAGAGCTTAATGCGAAATGCCTCATTCTCGTAGTATTCGGTGGCTTGAGTGATGAACATCAGGCATCCGCTGATGACGGCTACGCCGAACGCCCACCACGTCCACGGCAATACATCCCGCTGCAATACCGTGTAGCGCTGCTTGGCCGACGCAAGCCCGAGCAGCCGAAGATCCATGATCAGAACCGTGCCGATCATGAGCGTCAGCACGATGACGTGAATCGTTTCGATTATGGGGAACGCCCATTTCGACTCCGCAATGGAGACCGCGAGCGCAGAGTGTTCCAGCGATTCTAACAGCGCATTGACGTAGTCCAAGGCTCGTTCCTCGCGTACAGAGTTTGGCCCACGGTGTTCGGCTAGGTCGGCTGCGTATAGGCGATGAACCGTCCCGCGACGGCGACCGCGCACCACAGAATAAACGCACTGACGGCGAGCAGCTTTGCCGCGCGCGTGGCTTTTCCGGAAACACTAAAGAATTCGGCATTCCGCCGCAGAGATATTCGAAGAGCGTATGTCGTCGCGGCCGCAAGTGCGATCAAAACTATCTTCGTCTGGAACGAAGAATTGGGCAACGTACGCTGTGGCTCCGCGATGATCAGCGTCGCGCCGCTGGCGGCGAGCAAAACGAGACCGATCCATATCCATGTTTCGAAGCGATGCGCGGCATCGGCAATGGATTGTGTTTGTGATTTCGTTACTTGCAGAACGCGGAGATCGATCATCAAGAGCGATGACATCACCATCGCTATGGCGAGGATGTGGATTGTCTGCAATACCGGAATGAGCCCGTCGATCTCCCGAATTGCCGAGCTCGTCGAGGTTTCGGAGAGCCATCGCACGAGCGCCAACATATTTTATTTCGCTCTATCGCAAGACGCTGTGGTTTGGCTGACGGTCAGTCTCATCGCAAATTAGGTTTTACCGGTGTTCACAACGGCCAGGTAAATCCACGCATTAGTGGCCTAGGAACTGGTGACGATTCTGTATGATAACCGTTGTCGGTTTCCAATAGCCGCCGGCTTTCCCGCTGCGAAGCCGCTGAATCTGCAAGATGATCCGGTCGCCTGGCCGCAAACTATTGCGAGAAAATCCCTCGCGAACCATCGCGGCCGGCGGATAGCCCTCGAGGCGCCAGATCCTTGCGGGGCCGGTGGCGCCGCTTTGCCTGAGAACAAGTATGCTGTGCGGATTGATATACCTGAACTCCAGTACCGTCCCTGCGATGGTGGTGGTGGAAAATTCATACGCCGCCGTCGAGTGGTGCGCGAACGCTGGGCCTCCCGCATAGGCCAATAGTCCGACCGACAAAGATGCCGCTAATAACAGTCTGCTCATGTACTGCTTCGCATGATTTTTCAGATTTCTTCAGGTCTTGGTCGCGAACAGCCGTATAGCGATTCCACGATTTTCCGGTAAAAATATTCAGCTTTCATTGGGGCGGGTTTCTCAGCATGAGGCACTGGAGGCCATCTTATTCGGAGTCCGCCACCAATGCGAAGCGGACATTTGTCTTGCGCACCCGAGGACCGGCCGACGAACGCGTTATCTAGTCGATCCGCCCGCCGGAAAATCTTCGCCCCGGCACCGTCAAGAAATACCCGACCGCCTGGCCGCCATCGGCGCCGACGACGCTGCCGGTCGTGTAGCGCGACTCCTCGCTGGCGAGAAACACCGCCGGCCCGGCGATATCCTCGCCCGAGCCGACGCGGCCCATGGGCACGCCCTTGCGGCGGCCCTCGTAGATCTCCGGATCGGCATACATGCCTTCGGTGCCGGGCGTGCGGATATAGCCGGGCGTGATGGCGTTGGCGCGGATGCCGTAAGGCGCCCACTCCATCGCCTGCAACTTCGTCAGCATGATCAGCCCCGCCTTCACCACGCTGTAGGCGCCGGCCCAGTTGTAAGGGAAGAGACCGGCGATGGAGGCGATGTTGACGATGACGCCGGACTTCTGCGCGATCATGTGGCGCGCGCAGGCCTGGCTGGTGAGGAATGCGCCCTTCAGCCCAATGTTCATGGTGGTGTCCCACGATTCCTCCGGCAGTTGCTCCAATTTGCCGGGAACGATCTTCATCGCGTTATTCACGAGGATGTCGACACGGCCGCGCTCTTTCACCACCGTATCGACGAGACGGGCGATGTCGGCGGATTTGGCGACATCGGCGACCACGGCGAGACTTTTGCTGCCGAGTACAGCAGCAGCATTAGCAGTAGCTTCAGCAGTAGCGGGATCGACGTCATTGATGACGACATGGGCGCCCTCGCGGGCATAGGCGAGCGCGATATCGCGGCCGATGCCGCGGCCGGCGCCGGTGATGATGGCGACTTTGTCCTTGAGGCGCACAAGTTCCCCCTGTTTTGTTGGAAAACGCTGGAAATCCAACGCTAAAGCCGCAGGAAGAAGGCCACAAGGCGCCCCTCGCCCTCGAATTTGCCGCGCACGAATGCCATGTTTGGCTTAGACAAAGAATCAAATGGCTGAACCCAAGAGATATTCACCCGTACCAGCGAGCCAGCCCGCCCCCGGCGGGATTGCGGCGCGGGCCTTGGGCGCGCGGCCGACGCCCTATCTGCTTGAACTCAATCCGGAACAACGCGAGGCGGTGGAGACGCTGGACGGGCCGGTGCTCGTTCTTGCCGGCGCGGGAACGGGAAAAACGCGTGTCCTTACAACGCGGATAGCCCATATTTTGAATCTGGGGCGGGCGCGGCCAAGCGAAATCCTGGCGGTGACGTTCACCAACAAGGCCGCGCGCGAGATGAAGCAGCGTGTTGGCATGATGGTCGGCCAAATAGTCGAGGGAATGCCGTGGCTTGGTACTTTCCACTCGATCGGCGTGAAGATCTTGAGGCGGCATGCCGAGATGGTCGGTTTGAAGTCGAATTTCACGATTTTGGACGTCGACGACCAGATCCGGCTGATCAAAATGATCTTAGAAGCGGAGAAGCTCGACGATCGTCGGTGGCCAGCTCGGGTGTTCGCGATGATCCTCGACGGCTGGAAGAACCGGGGATTAACGCCCGACCAGGTGCCCGCCGGCGAGGCCGCGGGCTTCGCCAACGGCAAGGGCAAGAAGCTCTACCTCGCCTATCAGGAGCGGCTGAAGACGCTCAACGCCGCCGACTTCGGCGACCTGCTGCTGGA
>CAYLMY010000045.1:0-18373 GCA_964384635.1 uncultured Undibacter sp. | reverse complement strand
ACGTCGACGCGCAAGCTTTCGTCCATCGCCGCCCCATCCATGAATTCGGCGGCTCCCGCCGAGTCGAAAGGATAGTCGGACGAGAACATGACGTGGTCGCGCCCCAGCGCGTCGAGCGAGCAGTTGACCGGCGGAAGGTCGTACATGCCCGACATCGTCACCCAGACTTTGTCCTTGAGGTATTGCGACGGCGGCTTCGGCAGATTCCAGCCATAGGGCGCCGAACGGCTGTCGAACCGCCAGAGCTGGAACGGCAAGGTCTCGCCGAGATGCCCAAGGATGAGCTTCGCTTTCGGGTAGCGATGGAACACGCCGCCGCAAATGATGCGCAGCGCGTGCGAGCCGGTCTCCACGCCCCAGCCCCACATCGGCCGCGCCAGCACATTGTAGCCTGCGATCGCCGCCAGTGGTGTCACCGGATCGGCCGGATGCAGATAGATCGGCGCGTTTAGCGCGGCCGCGCGCTCCCAGAATGGATCATAGGAACGGTCATCGAGATACTTCCCATGCGTGTGCCCGTTGATCATGGCGCCGCAGAACTTCAGCTCACGCACGCAGCGCTCGAGCTCGTCGGCGGCCGCTTTGGCGTCCTGCATGGCGAGATGGGCAAGACCGGAATAGCGGTCGGGGCGCTTCTGGATCGCCTGGGCGAGAAAATCGTTCGAGGCACGGGCGCAGCGCACCGCGGTTGCGGTGTCGCGCTCGGCCTGAACGCCCGGCCCGGCGACCGCCAGCACGGCGCGCGCGATGCCGGCTTTGTCCATCATCTCCAGCCGGCGGTCGCCGAAATCGGTGAGGCAAGCGTGCAGGTTGTCGGCCTTGGCGCGCGCGACGTCGACCATGGTCGGCCGCCAGTAGTCCACCGTGCCGGGATCCAGGAAATGCTCTTCCAGGGCAATCTTGTTGACCATGGGGTGTCCTCATGCGGCGGCTTTCAGCGGACGCCGCCTATCTTTTCTCTGTACCGTATTTTGGGCTATGGTGTACCATCATTCAAGGCGGCCTGGGCCGCGCCGGTTTTGCGTCAATGAGCCGTCCCGCCAGCAGCGACAAGAACCAAGTCCAGGTGATCGCGCGCGCCTCCACCATCCTGCGCGCGCTGGAGGAGGAGAACGCCGGCCTCAGCCTCGGGCAGATCGCGCAACGGGTGAACCTCGCGCGCTCCACCGTGCAGCGCATCGTGGCGGCGCTCGAATGCGAGAAGCTGGTGATCGCGGCGACGCCCAACGGCCGGGTGCGGCTCGGCCCCGCCATCCTGCGGCTGGCGGCCTCGGTGCGCAGCGACTTCCTGGCGCTGGCGCGGCCGTTCCTGGAGCGGCTATCGGACGAATTGCACGAGACCGTCGATCTCGCGATGGTGCGTAAGGACCATTTGATCTTCATCGACCAGGTGACCGGCGCGCAGCGCCTGCGCGCCGTCTCGGCGGTGGGCGAGACCTTTCCGCTCTACTGCACCGCCAACGGCAAGGCCTATCTGGCGCAGCTTTCCGACGCCGCGGTCGAGAAGCTGATCGGGCGCAGCTACGCGGCGCGCACGCCGAAGACGCTCACCCGGCTCGATGCGCTGATCGCCGATCTCAACACCGTGCGCGGCGCCGGCGTCGCTTTCGACCGCGAGGAGCATACGCTCGGTATCTGCGCGGTCGGCGTCGCCTTGCAGGACCCGCTCGGCAATCCGGTCGCCATCTCGGTACCGGTGCCGAGTCAGCGTTTCGTCGACCGGCAGGCGCTGATCGCCGAGCAGCTGAAAGCCAATAAGCGCGCCATGGAGACGCACATGAATTCCGCCGCCGCCTAAGCTAGACTACAGGCGGCACCGACAAAAAGCGCGAACGCGCAAAGCAAAAGGGAGGATGCCGTGGCCAAAAAGATTCGCGGCGTGATGTTCGAAGAAAACCTCAAAAACAGCATGGGGCTGGAGTTCTATAACCTGTCCCACCGTTTCGGTTACCAGTCGCCGAACTGGCCCTATTTTGAGGACGTCAAGATCGAGCGCATTCACTATATGGCGAAGTCGGGCGTGCTGTCACAGCGCATCACCACTTCGATGCACAACACCACCCATATCGATGCGCCCGCGCATGTGATCCAGGGCACGCCGTTCATCGACGAGGTGCCGTTGCCGCACTTCTTCGGTTCCGGCATCGTGGTGTCGATCCCGAAGAATAAATGGGAGCCGATCACCGGCGACGATCTGGAAAAGGCCTGCGGCAAGATCGTGCGGCCGCGCGACGTGGTGATCGTCAATACCGGCTGGCACAAGTTCTACGAAGACAGCGAGGACTATTTCTGCCGCGCGCCCGGCTTCGTGCCGTCGGCCGGCGAATGGTTCGTCAAGAAGAAAGTCAAGGTGGTCGGCCACGACACGCAAGCCAACGACCATCCGCTCGCCACCGCCATCGGCCCGCAGCGCAACGGGCCGCTGCACCCGCATCTCGAGAAGGAATACTACGAGTGGTCGGGCGGCCGCGACTGGAAGGACGATTTCCCGGATTGGGAGCCGGTGCATCGCATCCTGTTCAAGAACGGCATCATGGGCATCGAGAACGTGGGTGGCGACATCGACAAGGTCACCGGCAAACGCGTCACCTTCGCTTACTTTCCATGGAACTGGGACCGCGGCGACGGCTGCATCGTGCGTCTGGTCGCCATCGTCGATCCGGACGGCAAATATCGCATCGAGCGCGGGAGGAAATTCTGATGATCGTGCGCAAGCTTTCCGAGGCCAAACCTTACGACGCACCCAACCACCGCAAATACGAGTCGCTGCGCATTTTCGGCGCGGAAATGGGCGGCTCGCGGGGGCTGGTGTTCGGCATCTCGCATTTCCAGCCCGGCGGCGGCGCCGGGCCCGACGCCTCGCCGCCGGAGAAGATCTATCACGTGCTGGAAGGCGAATTGACCGTGATCGCCGGCGGCAAGGAGGTGGTCGCCAAGAAGGGCGACACCTGCTTCATCGCGCCGAACGAACACCGCGAAATCGTCAACCGCGGCTCGGGCGTCTGCACGATCCTGGTCGCGGTGGCGGCGCCGCCGGCGAAGTAACTCAGCCTATCGTCGCCGGGCTTGTCCCGGCGACCCCGACGAGGGACGCACGGCAGTGCCAGCCTAAGCGGGATGCGCGGGACAAGCCCGCGCATGACTACCGAAAGGCAATGCGTGAGGAAAACGCCCATGTCCACCAATTTCCTAAAAAACCCACTCTCGCTGTTCGACGTCAAGGGCAAGACCGCCATCGTCACCGGCGCGTCCGGCGCCTTCGGCGCGCTGGCCGCACAAACCCTGGCCGGCGCCGGCGCCAATGTGGTGCTGGCCGCGAGCAAGCAGGACGCGCTTAAAAAAGTCGCCGCCGACTGCGAGCAGCTCGGGGCGAAGACCGCCGTGATCGCGCTGCGGCCGAGCTCGGAGGAAAACTGCGACAGTATCGTCAAGGCGGCGGTCGACAAATTCGGCCGCGTCGACATCCTGGTGGTGGCCTCGGGCTTGAACAAGGTGGCGAAGATCGTCGATCAGAAGCCGGAGGATTTTCTCGACGTGATGGACGCCAATGTCACGCAATCCTGGCTGATGGCGCGCGCAGCCGGCAAGCAAATGCTTAAACAAGGCCAGGGCGGCAAGGTGATCCTGACCTCCTCGGCGCGCGGGCTGCTCGGCCATCCGGCCGGCTATTCGGCCTATTGCGCGTCGAAATCGGCGGTCGACGGCATCACCAAGGCGTTGGGCTGCGAATGGGGCGAGAGCGGCATCACGGTCAACGCGCTCGGGCCGACCGTCTTCCGTTCACCGCTCACCGCCTGGATGTACGAGGACACCGAGCGCGCGCAGACGGTGCGCAAGGGTTTCCTGGCGCGGGTGCCGAAGGGGCGGCTGGGCGAGCCGGAGGACTTGGCGGGGCCGCTGCTGTTCCTCGCTTCCAAGGCGTCGGATTTCTACACCGGCCACATCCTTTACGCCGACGGCGGCTACACGGCGGGATAGACGATGGCACAAGCGCGCATCGCGGTGATCGGCGCCGGGCTGATGGGCCACGGCATCGCGCAGGTGTTCGCGCTCGCCGGACATGATGTGACGATCTATGACTCGGTGAAGGCTAGCCTCGACAGCGCCAAAGCGCGCATCCGCGCCAATTTGAAAGATCTCGGCGACGATGAAAGCGTGGTCGAACGGGTGACACCCGTCCGCGATCTCGCGCAAGCGGTGCGCGCGGCCGATTACGTGGTGGAGGCGGTGCTGGAGGATCTAGCTGTTAAGCAGAAGCTATTTGTTGATATTGAAGAGCACGTACGGCCGGACACGATCCTTGCCAGCAACACTTCCGTCATCCCGATCACGAAAATCATGCAGGGCTTGCAAAAACGCGAGCGCGCGCTCGGCACCCACTGGTGGAACCCGCCCTATTTGGTGCCGCTGGTGGAGGTGATCGAGACGCAGTGGACGGCGCCTGAGACGGTCGCTTTCACGATGCAATTGCACGCCGCCGCCGGCAAGCAGCCGGCGCATGTGAAAAAGGACGTGCCCGGCTTCATCGGCAACCGGCTGCAACACGCGCTCTGGCGCGAGGCGATCGCGCTGGTGGAAAACGGCATTTGCGACGCCGAGACGGTGGATGCGGTGATCAAGGCCGCGTTCGGCCGACGGCTGGCGGTGCTGGGGCCGTTGGAGAACGCCGACATGGTCGGCACCGACCTGACGCTGGCGATCCACAAGACCGTGCTGCCCGATATCGACAGCCGGCCCGCGCCCTCGCCCTATCTCGAAAAGCTGGTCAAGGACGGCAAGCTCGGCTTCAAGTCGGGCGAAGGCTTCCGCAAATGGACACCCGAGCAGCAGCAGACGCTGCGCGCGCGGGTGCTGCGGCACCTGAAGACGGCGCGCGCCGGCGACGGCTAGCCGGCCCAGGCAGGCGTCTTCTTGTCGCGCGGCGTGCCGGTGACGCCCGGATTGAACGAGGGCGGGTCGCCGGCCGGGAAGCTCTCATCGGAATCGACGGTGACCTCGTCTTCCTTGCGCTCGATGCGCTTGCGCTCGTCTTGGGCGTGGTCCTTCGGTTTTTCCATGTCTCGCTCCGGATGGCCGGGTCCCGGTCCGGTCATGCGTAACCGCCAAGGCCCGGCCGCAGTTCCACATTGACGCGGGGACCCACCTCCTGTTGGGTTCCACCATCACGATCGGGAAAGTTCGATGTTGCGCGTGGCCATCTGCGGCGCCGGCCATTGGGGAAGGCGGCTGGTCGAGTCGGTGCAAGGGCGAAGCGGCAAGATCGGTTTCGTCGCCGCGGTCACCCGCGGCCCGGCGGCGCTGAAACCGTTCGCCGAGCGTCACGGCCTCGCGCTGAGTTCGAACTATGCGGCGGTGCTGGCCGATAAGGCCATCGACGCGGTGGTGCTGGCAACGCCGCATTCCCAGCATGCCGAAGAGATCGCGGCGTCGGCCAAAGCCGGCAAGCACGTGTTCGTGGAAAAGCCGTTCACGCTGACGCGCGCCAGCGCGGAAGCCGCCATCGCCGCCTGCGAAAAGGCCGGCATCACCCTACAAGTCGGCTTCAACCGCCGCCATGCGCCGGCCTATGTCGAATTGGTGAAACGGATCGCCGCCGGCGAGATCGGGCCGGTGCGCCATATCGAGGGGCAATTCTCCGGCCCGCCCAGCTACCAGACCGAGCCCGACAACTGGCGCTCCAACCAGGTCGAAAGCCCGGGCGGCTCGATGACCGCGCGCGGCGTGCATGTCATCGACAGCATGGTGAACATCGCCGGATTGGTCACAAGCGTCTTCGCCATCAGCGCACGGCTGGAGCACGCCATCGACGTCGACGACACCACCGCCTGTTTGCTGCGCTTTGCCGGCGGCGCCAGCGGCATGCTGGCGACGCTGCACGCGACCAGCCAGTTCTACCGCATCCATTCCTTCGGCTCACAAGGCTCGCTGGAAATGCGCGACGAGACTGAGCTCAACCGCTTCGCGCTCGACGGCAGTTTGAGCGTCTCCCGTTTCGAAGCCGTCGACAAGGAACGCGCTGAATTCGAAGCTTTCGCCGACGCAGTGGCGGCCGGCGTCAAATTCGTGATCGCGCCGGAAGCGATCATCAACGTGGTGGCGGCGACGGAGGCGGTGGCGGAGTCGGCACGCAGCGGGAAGGCGGTGGAGATCAAATAAGCCGAACTGTTGTAGGGCCCGCGCGCGCTCCGTTCATTCCCGCGCAAGCGGGAATCCAGAGCTACAAGCACGAAAGAACTGGGTCCCCGCTATCGCGGGGACGAACCGATGTGGACTCAGAGGTCTTGCTTGATCCACGCGCCTTGCACGTCCTCAACCCAATTGCCGACGTTCCATTCGCCCCAGGCGCCAAGGCTGCCGCGCTCGTCGGGGCCACAATAGACCGGCACGTGCACGACCGAGAGGCCATCATGGGCGTGCGCCGATTTGAGCGCGGCGCGCAGCGAGTCGGCATTGTCGCCGCCGGACACGGCGAGCACGCCCGAAACCGCGCCGGCGAGCGTGCGGTAATCGACCGCGACCTTGTCGTTGGTGCGGAAGTCCTGGCTGTATTGTGCAAGCTGCAGGCCGCTGATGGCGGCCATGCGGCGGTTGTCGAAGATCACGATCATGCCGCGCACTTTGTGCTCGACCGCGTCGATCAGAATTTGCGGGTTCATCATGAAGGAGCCGTCGCCGCAAAACGCAATCGAATAGCGCGGCTTATCGGCGAGCGCTGCGCCGAGCAGCGCGCTCGCCGCAAAGCCCATATAGGAGGCGCCGGCCTCGGTGAAGGTGTCGCCGGTCTTGTCATCCTCGACAATCTGGAAGCCGTTGGCCTGCACGTCGCCGGCGTCGAAGAATTTGGCGGCGTCGATTTGTTTGGCGAAGTCGGCGACGATCTTGATGGCGGCGGGCTGCGGCAAGACCGGCTTCTGCCAGGCCTCGTCATTGAGCGGGGGACAGGCGTAGCGCTTTGCTTTGTAGTCCGCCCATTCCTTTTTCTTCGCGGCGCAGGCGTCGAGAAAGATGCGCTTGTTGGCACCGGCCTTGGCGGCTTCGAGCTTGGCCGCCAGCCGTTCGGCCACCGCGCCGATGTCGCCAACCAGCGCGACGGTCTTGTTGTAGTGCAGCGCATCGGCGAAATCGCCGTTGATGTTGATGACGGCCTGCGCGTTCTTGTAGCCGATGCCGGAGCAGTCGGCCTGGCAGACCGCGCGCGAGCCGATGACGATTAAGAGCTCGGCCTCGGTCATGGCGAAATTGCCGCTGATCGAGCCCTTGGAGCCGCCGACATGCATGTTCTGGGCGTGGGCGTCGGGCAGCACGCCAGTCGAGCCGGGCGACAGCACCACGGCGGCGCCGGCGGCTTCAGCCAGGCGCCGCACTTCAGCGTCGTGGCCGCGGCTGCCGCCGCCGGCCTTGATGGCGACCTTGGACGCCGTGGCGATCATTTGCGCCGCCGCGTCGATCTCCTTGTCGTCGGCTGGCGCCAGTTTCGGCAATTGCGGACGCGCCGGTAGCGCCGCCAGATTGATAGTGAGCCGCGCCGACTGGGTGTTGAGCGGCAGCAGCAGATAGAACGGGCCAGCGCGATAAGGATGGTTCACGCACAGCGCGCCACGGCGCAACGCATCGCGCACCGCGGCCGGCGTGTGCAGCACATAGGACTGGCCGAGCACGGCGGTCATGCGGCCGAACAGGCCCTGCTCTTCCTTGGGCACCTGCTGCATGTTGTAGCCTTCGCCGTAGGTCGTCTCGTCGCCATAGATGTGATAGACGCCGACGCCGTTCGAGGCGGCCGCCAGCGAACCGGCGAAAGCCTGCATGGCGCCGGGACCGATCGAGGTCACCACCGCGGACAATTCGCCGTATTGCCAGCGCAGCGCGGTGGCGGCGTGCGCCATCTCCACCTCGTTGCGGCAGTTGACGGTGCGGGTGGCGCCCGCCTCCTCGTAGATACGCAGCACATTGCCGAGGTCGGTCGAGCCGTGGCCGAAGATGGCGAAATATTTGCGCACGCCCTGTTTCATGAGGCCGAGCACGAGGGCTTCCGACAGCGTGATCTCGACGAGCTTGGGCACGCCGCCTGCCGCGAGCGCGGCCTCGACGCCGCCGGCCTTCGCTATGGCGCGGGCGCGCTCACGCATCTGCCGGTCGGCTTCGCTTTCGGGCGGGCGCGTCAGCACGTTAAGCCTCCTGCTCGGTAGCGCGTGCGGCCTGCGCCTTGGCGCGCGTATTGCTCCAGAGCTGCAACACGATCACCAGCAGCGCCAGCGCGAAGAATAACAGCGCAGTCGGCGACGTGTAGAAAATGCCGAAATGGCCTTCAGACATGATGATGGCGGTGCGGTACTGGGTTTCCAGCGTCGGTCCCAGCACCAGCCCGAGCACCACCGGCGTCACCGGAATGCGCGCACGCGCCAAGAGGTAGCCCATCAGCCCGCAGGCGGCCAGCGTATAGACGTCGAACACGGAGTTGCGGATCGCGTAAGAGCCAATCACGCACATGACCATGACGGCGACCGACAGCAGATGCGGCGGCACCAGCAGGATCTTGACGAACAGGCGGATGCCGAAAAGCTGCACCACCAGGATCACGATATAGGCGAGAATGATCGAGAGGTAGACGCCGTAGATTTCGGCCGGATGCTCGCGGAACAGCATCGGTCCCGGAAACAGGCCGTGGATCAGCAGGCCGGACAGGATGACGGCGGTGGCCGGATCGCCCGGAATGCCGAGGCTCAACAGCGGGATGAAAGTACCGCCGCTCACCGCATTGTTGGCGGTCTCCGGCGCGATCACGCCCTCCTCAATGCCCTTGCCGAAGCGCGCGCGGTCCTTGGAAAAGCGCCGGGCATTGTCATAGGCGATGAAGGCGCCGATCGGCCCGGAGGCGCCGGGAATGGCGCCGATCACGGTGCCGATGCCGGCGGAGCGCAGGATCACGCCGAAGGCGCGCCGCAACAGCGCGAACGAGGGCAATTCGATGCGGGCGTCCTGCGGATCGGCCTTCTTCTGCAGGCCGGCGCGGTAGATCGCGAAGGTCTGGATGATGTGAGGCACGGCAAACAGGCCGATCATTGCCACCACCAGATTGACGCCCTGCTGGAAGGTGACGGTGCCGAAGGTCAGGCGCTGGTCGCCGGTAATGTCGTCGAGGCCGATCGTCATCAGCATCAGGCCGAGCACGCCAGCGATCAGCCCGCGCGTGAGCGACTTCTCGGCCAGCCCGCAGATGGTCGACATGCCAAACACCACCAGCGCGAAAATCTCCGCCGGGCCGAAGCGGAGGGCGAGACGCGAGACCAGGTTGACCGACACCACCATGATGAACAGGCTGATCAGCCCGCCGATGGTGGAGCTGACGACCGCGAGGCCGAGCGCCAGGCTGGCCTTGCCGGCTTTGCGCATCGGATAGCCGTCAAGCACGGTGGCGGCCGCCGACGGCGTGCCTGGCACGCCGATCAGGATGGCGGAGACCGAGCCGCCGGTCATGCCACCGACATAGGTGCCCACCATCAAGGCGACCGCCGGCATGGTGGCGGCGCCAAAGGTGAGCGGCAGCACCAGCGACAGCGCCATGGTGTAAGTGAGGCCGGGGATGGCGCCGAAGACCAGGCCAATCACCGTGCCGAGGCCGACCGCGCCGAGCACGCCCGGGCTGAACACCAGCGGAATGGCATTGACGAAGGCGTCCATCGGCGAGTCGCTAGAAGTAAATGGTGATGATGTTGCCCGGCGGCATGTAAACGCCGAGCAGCTTGCCGAACACCAGATAGCAGCCGAGCGAAAGCCCGATCGCCATGCCGGCGATCGTCACGAGCGACCTGACGCGCAGGACAAGCAGCAAGAGAACCGCCACGACAAAGGCAGTCGACGGGATGAAGCCGAATGGTTCGAGCAACATGCCGTAGACCACGAAGCCCGTGATGGTCATCGCCACCGCGGCCCATTCGCCCGGCAGAACGGCGGGCGCGTCGCTTTCCTCCAAATTCGGCGCTTGCGGCCGAAAACTTTGAAGCAGCAGCAACAGCGACAAGACCGCAAGCGCATAGCCGAAGAACAACGGAAACGCGCGCGGTCCCGCTTCGGTGCCCTGGCTGGGCGCGATCGTCTGATAGACGAGCACGATCCAGACCAGAGCAACCGCAAACAGGACGGTTCCGGAAATCCGGTTACGCAGACTTTCGGACATGACGCGCGTCAACCGTCCTTGCCGATCAAGACAATCAGCTCTTCGGCTTTTTCTCGAGGCCGAGGCCCTTCATGATCTTGTCGAGCCGGCCGTTGTCCTCGACGATGAGCTTGCCGAAGGCCTCGTGGTCGAGGAAGCTGACATTGGCGCCGAGCTTGGCGAGCGTCGCCTTGAAGTGTGGCGATTCGGTCGCCTTCTTGGCGGCGTCCTGCAGCTTCATGATGACCGGGGTCGGCGTACCCTTGGGCGCCGCCAGGCCGCGCCACATGGACAGTTCCACGTCCACGCCTTGCTCCTTGGCGGTCGGCACGTTCGGGAACGCGGCGAGACGCTGCCCGGCGGTCATCGCGACCATGCGGGCATCACCAGACTTCACGAACGAGACGAACTGGCCGGGGAACTGCACGGCAACATCAAGACGGCCAGCGACCAGCTCGGCCGGCACCTTACCCTGGCCACCGAGCGGCACGTAGATCACCTTGTCGCCAATCCCGAGCGCATCAAAGATCGCGGCGGCGGTAACATGGGTGAACGAGCCCTTGGCCGCGGTACCGACCTTCAGCTTCTTGGACGATTTCTTGGCCGCGGCGGCGATGTCCTTCAGCGACTTCCAAGGGCTGTCGCCCTTCACCGCGACCACCAGCGACTCCACGCTGATGCGCGCGATCGGGGCGAAGTCCTTGTAGGTCAGCGCCATGTTGCCGCGCAGATGCGACGTGCTGATCGAGTTCGAGTTCCACACGATGTTGTAGCCATCCGCCGGCTGGCTGGCGACGTGCGTGTAGCCGACGGCGCCGCCGCCGCCGGGCTTGAACAACGGCACCACCGGCTTGCCGAGCGACTTGCTCATCTCGTCGGCCAGCACCTGGGCGATGGTCTTGGCGGTCGAGCCGAACAGCACGGTCATTTGGACCGGCTTGTCCGGAAACTCCGCGCGTGCGGCGCCGACGGGCGCCAGCAGCAATGCCGCGACGGCGCTCGCCGCCGCGGCCAAGCGTAGGAATTTTCCCTCATTCTGCTTTGTCATTGTTCGTCCTCCCTCTTGGCTTTTGCTGTTTTGGTTAGTGTTGGCGGCGGCTTACTCCGCCGCCTCGCGCTGGATGGCGTCTGCGCGTTCCTCGCTGCGCTCCGGCAGCGCGGCTTGCGCGGCGTTGGAGAGCACCCAGGCGTCGCGGATGACACGCTTGGCATTAGCGAGAATGATGTCGGAGGTTTCGCCGGCGAGCACCGGACGCACCTCGGCGCTGACGATCGGGCGCTTGACCTGGTTGAAGAAGTCGTTGTCCTCCAGGATGTCGAAGAACTCGGTGACTTCCTCGGTGTCGATCTCGCCGCCCGGCACGCCGAAACGCGGCTGGATGTCGCCATAGGCCGGGTGCTTGCGATCGCGGAACACGCAATTGCCGAGATGGGCCGAATGCAGCCAGTCCTTGATCAGCGGGATCGCCTCGTCGGCGTTCTCGTTGAGCAGCGGGAAGTGGCTCAAGTCGGCGAGCAGGCCGAAATTCGGATTGCTCGGCGCGATGGCATTGGCGATATCGACCGCGTCGGTGAAATGGCCGATCAGGTTCATCTTGTCGATGTCGCGGTCGAAGATCTTGAGCGTGAAGTTCATCGATCCTTCTTCCTTGCCGTAGTCGAGGATCTGATGGATCGAATCGATCAGCAGCTTCTTGGCTTCCTCGCGCCTGGCGTCGCCCGGGTCCTTGCCGGCGATGATGCGCACCACCTCGGCGCCGAGGTCGTAGGCCTCGTCAACGCAGTTCTTTACCGCGTTGATGGCTTTGCCGCGCTCATTTGCGTCGAAGGCATTGAGGTTGAGCTTATTGCCGAGGATGCGCGGCTGGGTGGCGTAGGCCACCGACAGATGGCTCTGATCGAGCAGATGCCGGCAAGTGTTGCGCACCCGGTAGTCCTTCATCCAGCCGACCTCGACCGCGGTCCAGAAATCGTCGGCGCAGATCTTCTCCAGCGTCTCGACATGCGGCCCCTCGCCAGTCTCGAGTCCCGGGAAGGCCTTGAAGTGCACGACGCCCACCCGCATTTTCTGGTACATACTGATCGTCATTTTTTTGCTCCCCATGATCGCGCTGAAACGCAGATTCGATTTCATCCGTAACTTTTACAAGTCCCCATATTGCCGCGTCGTCACTCGGCGGCCTGTGCCGCCATGCCGGCCTCACGTTGCTCCTTCTCGCGCAATGCCATGCGCACTTTTTCGGGCGTCGCCGGCAGCGCGGTGATGCGCACGCCGACCGCGTCGTAGATCGCGTTCATGATAGCCGGAATGGTCGGCACCATGGCCGGCTCGCCGATGGCCTTGACGCCGAGCGGGCCGATCGGGTCGGGGTCCTCGATGATGATCGAGTTCACCCGCGGCACGTCCAGCGAAGTCGGCAGAATATATTTGGCGAGGCCCGAGGTGCTGGTGCGGCCGCCTTCGAGCTTGTAGTCCTCCATCAGGCCCTGCCCGAGCGCCTGCACGATGCCGCCCTCGATCTGGCCTTCCACGCCTTGCGGATTGACCGCGCGGCCGACATCGTGGGCGGCCCAGATGCCGAGCACTTGCACTTCTCCCGTCACCGTATCGACCTCGACCTCGGCTACCTGGGCGCCGAACACATAGGCCTGCCAGGGGCGGCCGGAGCCGTCGACCGGATCGAGCCCGGTAGTGTCGGTGCCGAACGTAGCAGAGCCGACCGGCACCACGCCGCGGTTCTTGGCGGTCGCGACCGCCTCGCCCATGGAAATGCGGTGGTTGGTGTCTTTCGCCCAGATCTCGCCGTTGCCGGTGCCGATCTGCGCAGGAGCAACGTCCCAGACCTCGGCCATGACCTCGACCAGCCGCTTGCGCGCCTCGCGCGAAGCGAGCGCGACCGCGTTGCCGATCATGTAGGTCTGCCGGCTGGCGCCGGCGTGCGATGCTTCCGGCGCGCGCGCCGTGTCGTTATCGCCAATCACCACGTGTTCGGGCTTAACACCCATCTCCTGCGCAGCGATCTGCGCCAGCACGGTGAGGATGCCCTCGCCGATCTCGGTGACGCCGGTGACCACCTTGGCGCTGCCGCCGTCGTCGATCTCGGCCCAGGCGGCAGCGCGGTCGACCACCGCGGTGCGGGCAATCCCGTACCAGCAAGCGGCCATTCCGCGTCCGCGTTTGCGCGCCATGTGCCTACTCCGCCGCTTCCTGTTTCTCGACCGCGGCGAAGCGCGCGCCGAGCGCGACCGGCGGCCTGATGTCGGCACGGTCGAGGTCGCGGCGCTTGTTGCCGCGCGAGACCGGCGCGCCCTGCTCCCAGCCGGAGGCCTGCTCAACGGCATCGAGCGTGCGCAGCAGGCTGACGCTGCCGAGTTTCTGTTTGGTGTGGGTGATCGCGCCGTCGCGCATGGCGTTGATGCGCCTGATCTCGAACGGATCGAGCCCGAGCCGCTCGGCGCAAATGTCGAGATGGCTCTCCGTCGCAAATTGCGTCTGCAGCGCGCCGAAGGAACGGAAGGCGCCGGACGGCGTGTTGTTGGTGTAGATGCCGTAGGTATCCACGCGCACATTTGGGATGGCGTAAGGTCCGGCGCCGAGGATGGCGGCCTTGCGCATGACGCCTTCGGTGGAGAGGCCGTAGGCGCCGCCGTCGCAAATCATAGTCATGTGCGAGGCGGTGATGCGGCCGTCGCGCATGAGCCCCATGCGCAGCGTGGTGCGCGAGGGATGGCGCTTGGCGGTGGAAATGATCGATTCCTCGCGGGTGAACACCAGCCGCACCGGCGCCCGCGTCTTCATGGCGAGCAGCGCCAGCATGCCCTGGTAGATCATGTCTTCCTTGCCGCCGAAGCCGCCGCCCACCGGGCTCATGATGAAGCGGACTTTGCTGATCGGTTTGACGATAATGCGCGCCAGCATGGCGCGGTGGTGGGTGATGTTCTGACTGGGCGAAACGATCGTCACGACGTCGTCGTGATCGACGTAGGCGAGGCCGGCTTCCGGCTCCAGGTAAGCGTGCTCGATGGCTTGGGTCGAATAGGTCTCTTCCACCACCAGATCGGATTGGGCGAAGCCCAGTTCCACATCGCCGACCCGGATCGGGATGTGCTTGGTCACGTTATCGGGCGCGTAGTCGTGCAGCACCGGCGCGCCCGGCTGCATCGCTTCGTCCGGATCGAACACCGCGGGGAGCGGCTCGTAGTCGACCTTGATGGCAGCAAGCGCGCGCTTGGCGGTGAGCAGGTCTTGCGCGGCGACCGCCGCCACCGCCTCGCCCACGTAACGCACCTTGCCACGCGCCATGATCGGCTGGTCGTTAACGAAGACGCCGAAACCGTCCTCGCCCGGTACGTCGGCCGAGGTGATGACACCCTCGACGCCGTCCATGGCCTCGGCAGCCGATGTGTCGATCGAAACGATGCGGGCGTGGGCGTGCGGCGAGCGCAGCACCTGGACGTGCAGCATGCCCGGCATGATTATGTCGCCGGCATATTTGAGGCGGCCGGACACCTTGCTGGGCGCGTCGATGCGGCGCACGTTCTTGCCGATGAACTCGCCCTGCTCGGCGTCGATTTCCGCCAGCGCGGTGGCCGGCAGCCGGCCGTTCTGCACGTCGCGCGCCAACTCCACCGCATCAAAAATCTTCTGGTAGCCGGTGCAGCGGCAGATATTACCGCCGAGCCGTTCCTTGATCTCCTCGCGGCCGGCGAAGGGATTGGCGCGCAGCGCCGCGGTCGCCGCCATCACCATGCCGGGGATGCAATAGCCGCATTGGCTGGCGCCCATCTTGTGGAAGGCCTTTTGCAGCAGGCTCAATTCGCCGGTTAAGGCGAGCGCCTCGACGCTTTCGATGGTGGCGCCTTGCGCTTTGGCGACGGGCAGCAGGCAGGACTTCATCAGCACGCCGTTCACGAACACCGAGCAGGTGCCGCATTCGCCGGCGCCGCAGCCCTCCTTGTTGCCGGTGAGGTTGAGGTCGTCGCGCAGGAAATCGAGCAGGCGCTGGTGCGGCTTGGCCTGCCGGGAAATCTTTTTGCCGTTGATCGTGGCTTCGATGCGGAGGTCAGGCATAGGCCGCCTCCAGCTCGGGCGTGAGCGCCGCATTGTCGGCGCCGGCGCGGCGGGCGGCGTTGATCAATCCGCGCAGCATGAAGCCGCGCACCACGTCGCGGCGGTAGTCCTGCCGTGTGCGCGAAGCGACCAAGCTGACCGGCATATCAGCGGCCTGTTCGAGCTTGGCGGCGCCGAGCAGGGAACCTTTGAGAAATTTTTCGACTTCGGGCAGGCGCAGCGGCCGCGGCCCGATGCCGGCGATGGCCAAGCGCACGTCCTCGATGGCGCGGCCCTGCTTGTCCAGCTTGATGAGCGCGGCCAGGCACACCAGCGAGATCACCAGAGAGCGGCGGTGGCCGACCTTCTCGAAGCTGCCGCCATAGGCCGGCAGCGCGTCGCATTCGACGGCGGTGAGCAGTTCGCCTTCTTGCAAGGCGGTCGTGTTCGGCCCGGTGACGAAATCGGTGAGCGGCATGGTGCGCTTGCCGCGCGCCGAGACTAGCTCGACCTCGGCTTCGTGCGCGATCAGGCAGGGCGTGCCGTCGGCGGCGGGCGAGGCATTGACGATATTGCCGCCGATGGTGGCCTGCGCGCGGATCTGGTCGTCGGCGAACCAGACCGCGCAGCGCGGCATGCAAGGCAGCGCGCGGGCGAGCGTGGCATCGTCGAGGAAGCGCTGAATCGGCGTGGCGGCGCCCAGCCGCACGCGCTTGTCGTCGACGCGCAGCTCGTTGAGCTCGGGGAGCTTGGAGACGTCGATCAGCACTGGGATGTTGACGTCGCCGGCGCGGCCCTCGCGCGCCCAGGGGAAGGTGTCGGTGCAGCCGGCGACGACGCGATGACGGCCGCGATGCGCGTCCATCGCGGCAAAAGCCTCCGCGAGCGAAGCCGGCGTCATGTATTCGTCGCAGATGAGCATCAGCGCTCCGGTTCTCTTTCGTCATGGTCGGGTCTGTCCCGGCCATCCTGCTTAGGCTGGCACCCTGCGTCCCTAAGCGGGATCACCGGGTCACGGCGCTTCGCGCCGGCCCGGTGATGACAACGTCGTTGTCACTCCGCCGCTTCCTTCTGCGCGGCGTCCGTTTTTGCCTTCACCACCACCTTGATGGCGTCCTCGACCCGGTCCTTGGCGTAGCGGATCGCCGTCGGCAGGTCGTCGAGCGGGAAAGTGTGAGTGTGGATCTTGGTGGCGTCGAAGCGCTTCTGCGCCATGAAGGCCTCGGCGCGATGAGTGGCGCTTTTGCCCTCGCCGCGGATGCCACACATGTAGATGTTGTTGCGCACGATATGCCCCACGTCCACCGGCACCTTTTCGCCCGCATAGGCCGCCAAGCAGACCCGGCCACCACGGTTGACCATATGCACGGCCTCGTTGACCGCGCTGGTCGCCGCCGAGCATTCAACCACGTAATCGACGCCCTTGCCGCCATTGAGCTTCTTCACCGCTTCGACAACGTCCGGCTCCTTGCGGATATTGACCACCGCGTCGGCGCCAAGTTCCATGCCGATTTGCAGGCGGTTGTCGCGGGTGCCGGTGAGAATGACCGGCTGGGCGCCGAGCGCTTTCGCGACCGCTACCGTCATTAGGCCAATCGGCCCGGGGCCGGTGACGCACACGCTCTCGCCGGCCATCAGGCCGCCAAGCTCGGTAAGCGCGTACATGCCGGTGCCGGCGGTGACGACGAGCGTGCCTTCCTCGTCCGACATTTCGTCGGAGATCGGCACCAGCGTGTTGACGTTGTTGACCTGGTATTCGCAGAAACCGCCGTCGGTGGTGAAGCCGTTGGCGCGGTGGCCCTTGTCCAACTCGCCGTAGTTCATGCCGTAGTTGTGGCACGCCGTGTATAAGCCTTCGCGGCAGCGCTTGCACTGGCCGCAGCCGGCGTGGATTTCGACCGCCACGCGCTGGCCGATCTTGCACTCATCGACGCCGGGCCCGAGCGCGACTACCGTGCCCATGTATTCATGGCCGGGCGTGAAATTCTTGTTGAACGGCAGCCCGCCTTGAATGAGCGCCGGCGGCCCGTGATAGATGATCTCCAAATCGGTGGCGCAGATCGCCACGGCGTCGATACGCACCAGCACTTCCGCCCTCTTTGGCACCGGCACCGGCTTTTCCGACATGCTGAGCTCACCCGGATCGCCGAGCACCCAGGCGCGCATGCTTTCTGCAATTGGAAATTCGTTGTGGTTGGTCTTCACTCCGGGCGGTGCGTACATTTTTCCTCCAGATGCAATCGGGGGCTTAAAGCGCGGCGATCAATTAGCGACGGCCTGCGGCGGTTCGGCATTGGGTTGCGAATTGGGCTCGCCATATTCGGCGGACAGTGCACGGGTGGCGGCGCCGATCTCGTCGCGCATGAGCGCGACGTGCTCGTCGCTCGCGCGCATTGCCGGCGTCGAGGCGCTGATCGCGCCGATCACGGTGCCGGCCTGGTCTCGGATGGCGGCGCCGACGCAGATCACGCCCGGCAGATGCTCTTCGCGGTCGATGGCGTAGCCGTTGCGCCGCACGATGCGCAGCGCTTCGAGCAGCGCCGGAAAATCGGTGATGGTCTTGTCGGTGAAACGCTTCATGCCGCCGGCGAGAATGCGTTTTATTTCGTCCTCCGGCAGCCAGGCCAGAATCGCCTTGCCTACGGAGGTCGCATGCGGGCCTTCAAGCTTGCCGACTTTGCCGGTGTCGACGCGCACGGCATGGCGGGCTTCGCGCACCGCCAGCGTGACCACACTGTCGCCCTGCAAGGCGGCCAGATGCACGGTCTCGCCGGTGACCCGGTTGATGGTCTCGAGATAGGGCTGGGCGCGGCGCGGCAGGTCGACCTGTAAGCAAGCATGGCCGAGATAGAGGATGCGGGCGCCCAACGCGTAAAGCCTGCGCCCAGTCACCTTGGTGGCGAAGCCGCGCTGGATCAGGGTCGCCAGCAGATGGTGGCAGGTCGAGATGTTGAGGCCGGTGCGGTTAGCGAGCTCGGTGAGCGTCGCCTCGCCGCCGGCCTCCGCGATGGATTCGAGCAGCAACAGTGCGCGGTCGACCGATTGGATACTGTGGCGATCGCCGTTGCCGCGCGCGCGCGCCGGACGGGCTTCAGCCCCCGGCCCGGGCAGGATGGTTGCGTCCATTGTTTCGTTTCTCCCTGGAGGCCCAAGGAAATAGGCCGGTAGCA